>NZ_DASVWK010000001.1:0-7333 GCF_036389735.1 Archangium sp.
CGCCCATCCCCGTCCAGGTCCCGGCACACGCGCCCGACGATGGCCGCCGCCAGCTCCTGCGGCTCCGCCCTCGCGAGCTGCGCCCGCGCGACACCCGGCAACAGGAAGAAGCACAACGCCCAGACGGCGTGCCTCAAGGACGCACCTCGGCGAGCGCGGTGACCCCCGTGCGCACGTCCGCCACGGACACGCTCACCGGCCCCTCATGCTTCACGACGAAGCTGCCGCGCCCTTCCCTCTCCTCCACGGGCGTCCGCTCTCCGGCGGACTGCCACACGTGCACCGGGCGCCCCTCCAACACCCGCCCCGAGGCATCCTCCACCCAGAAGGTGACGCGTGGGCCCTCCACCTTCAGCCGCACGTTCACCGGCGCGGAAGGCGCCAGCCGAACCGACTGCTCCGCCACGGCCGGCGCGAGCGGGGGCTCCAGCGGGAACACCGGACCGCCCTCGGCCACCACGTCCACCGTCCGCCGCAGTCCCGGCCACTGGCCATGCACCACCTCCACCCGGCCCGGGCGCACGGGGCCGAGCGCCACCGTTCCGCCCTCGCCCGTCACCCGCGTCTCCGCGCCGATGCGCAGCGGCTGCGCCGGCACCGGCAGTCCCGCCAGGTCCGTCACGCCCGCGTACAGCACGCCCCCTTCCGCCCAGACGCGCAGGCGCGCCGGCTCCGTGCCCGCCGGGCCGTCCGCGAGGGCCTTCACCCCCGTCGCCCCCAACGTCCCCTCCACCGGCAGCGTCCAGGTGCCCGTGAGGACTCCCGGCGCCTCCTCGCGCAGCGGGCCGAACGTGCCCACCGGCGACTCCAGCACCACCCGGGCTCCCGATCTCGGCCGCCCGAAGGCATCCTGTGTGGTGACGGTGACGCCCGTCGTCGAGCCGAGGTGCACCATCGACTCGCCCAGCGCCAGGGAGGCCCGTGCCACCGGCCCCTGCACGAGCTGCACCGCGAGTTCCTCGCGCGAGGTGGCACCACGCTCCGGCCAGGTGGCCACCAGCGCCTCCCGCTCCGCGGGCAGGGTGCTCGGGGCGGTGTAGATCCACTCGAACAGGCCGCCCTCGGCGCGCGTGGGGCCGCGCAGGGTGCCATGACGGGCCGTGGCGCTCACCCGCGCGTCCAACACGGGCCGGCCATAGGCATCACTGGTGGCACACAGCAGGCGCGCCCGCGAGGTCCCATCCGCCGGGAGCCGCTGCGGATTGAGGACGCACGCGAGCCCGTCCGTGGGAGGCAGCATCAGGTCCATCTGGATGCGCCGCACGTTGCCCGCGGCATCCACCACGCGCCCCTGGCCCAGGCGCTGCCCCGGCGGGACGATGATCGGCAGCCGGAAGCGTCCGTCGGGCCCCACCTTCACCGGCCCGAAGGGCACGCCACCGATGGTGAGGGAGAACTCCGAATTCGGCTCGGCCTGTCCGGGCAGCTCCACCGAGGCGGCGAGCGGCACCAGCACCTTGCCGTAGGCGCCGTGGATGGACTGCGGGTGGGGCCACGCCGAGAGGGCCACCAGGATGGCCACCTCGGGGTAGCGCGTCTCCGGCAGGACGTAGCGGGCCTGCCAGGAGCCGGGACCCGTGTGCACCAGCCCTTCCACCCGGCCCACGTTGGCCCGCAGCACGGGAGGGGCCCCGGTGTCCTCCGGCGAGCCGTCCGGCCGGAGCATCCGCACCGTGAGTCGCGCCTCCGTGTCTCTCCCCTTCACGGGGGTGGGAGGATCCAATGAGAGTGACACCCCGGTGGCTGGCGGCCCCAGCACGTAGCGGGCCTCGGCCGCCAACTCCGCGCCTCCAGCCTCCACTCTCACCTCCCGGACGCCCGGCTCCGGCAGGACGACGAAGGTGCGCAGTGGTGGTTGCTCGGGCCCTGGTTGCAGTCGGGCCCCTCGCGCCGACACGGACACCCCCTCCACCGGCATGGGCCTCCCCGCGGCATCCCTTCGCACCAGGGCGATGGAAAAACCCTCGGGTGGCACGGCCGCGGACGGCCCCAGGATGTCGAGCGTGTCCCCCGACGCCACCGTGGCGACGAGGAGCAGGGCTGGCAGGAGGGAGTTCAGAGTGTTGGGAATTTATCAGCGTCCGGACCGCACCCGAAATCCTATCGCCGCGAAATGACAGGGAACCGACTCCGCGCACGGCCCAGAAATGAGGTGAGCACCCAGACCCCGAGCAGGAGCACGGAGCCGCTGCCCCCGGTGCTACAGCCCGTGAGCGGCATGGGTTGCGGCTCCCGCACCGACCCCTCGTACCCGTTCGGTACGAAGTAGCGCGTCCCCTGCGCCTTCCCCGGCTCCGTGCCCAGACGCTCCGGGGGCACGAGCTGGCCGTAGCGGAACTCCCCGCCCTTCGAATCACTCTCGAGGCCGCACGACGACTCCCCGTAGACGCGCACCTGGAAGGCGCTGCCGGGCTTGCCCTCCACCCGCGCGGACAGCGAGAGCGGCCCCTGGAGCGACACCGCCCGGGCCACGCTCTTGACGTCATGCCCGAAGTCCTCGGGCCCCACGGCCAGGTCCGGGCCGAGCCACACCCAGCCCGCTGTGGTGGGGGTGCCCTCTCGGGCGTTGTCCACGCACAGCACACCGGTGCCCTGGGCATCGAGCTGGGTGGAGACCGGCTCCGACTGGCCGGTGGAGCGGGTCACCTGAAGCTTGCCGAGCAGCGGCCGCGTGCCGGGCGAGGCGCACACCTCGGCCGGAGACGCGTCGGTGGGCGGCGGCGCACAGCCGGTCGGCGGCAGGCCGAACGCGAAGGCGTACACGTTGAGGTTGCCGTCCTCTCGCACCGACCACACCACCCGCACCACCCCATCCGGTCCCACACTGATGTCGTTGAGCGTCTCGCTCTCCGGCGTTTGGGTGAGCTGGTAGAACGTCTGCGTGCGCAGGTCGTACAGCGTGATGTCGAAGTTGGGCGACGTATCGCCAGCGGACGCCTCCCGCCGCTCGAAGGCGATGAGCGGGCCGCTCACGTTGGGGTTGGTGTCCGTGCCCGGGAGCGAGAGGCGCTGGGCCTGACCACCGCCCACCGGCTGCCAGGCGATGTCCGACTCCACCACGCCGTCCACGGTGCTCCGGCTCACGTACGTCACCACCTCGCCGTTGGTGTCGGACTGGGACTCCTCCCCCTCCGGGCCCGTGAGCTGGAGGACCTCGTAGCCCCCCGCCACCGCGTGGGCCGCCCAGATGTCGCACCCGGCGCTGCTGGTGGCGCACTTCGTCCACGTCACCGTGGAGCCATCCATGCTGACGGCGGGCGTCCGGTCCACCGCCGTGTCCTCGGACAGCCGGGTGAGGGCAGCCGAGTCCAGGCGGTAGGCGAAGATCTCCGGCGGCACCGAGCCGGCCGTGTGGCCCAGCTCCTGCCACGCCACCGTCTGGCCGCCGATGGTGGCCGCGCGCCGATCCGAGTCCGAGCGCGGGGCGAGTTCCTCCGCCGGGCCGCCCTGGCGCACGTCGAAGCGGAAGACGCGGCTGGTGTTCGTGGTGCGGGTGAACACGACCGTGTCGCCGTTGATGTCGGCGATGGAGTCGTAGCCTCCCTCGGAGGGGATGGGGAGGTCCTCACCCGTGAGGAGATCGTGGTAGCGGATTTCACTGCTGCTCAAGCTGAGCTGGTTGGTGTAGGCCACCCGCGGGCCGCTCACGTGCGGATCCGTCTGATCTCCCGGCCCGTTGTTGACCACCAGGGAGTCGCCGCGCAGGGGGAGTCCCGCGCTCTGCGCGAGCGCCAGCGTCGGCAACAGGCTCGCGAGGGAAATGAGCGTCCGCAGCATCGTGGCTGACCTCCAGTTGGAACTCGGGCAAGACACCACCCCTGTCCAAGGACGCTCCTGGGCTCGGCCCCACGGGCACTTACGGCGCCCCTCCCACGGCAACCACGGCCGGCCAGACTTCAGGCCCCACGGCTTTGCGCACCAAGGCTTTCGCCCAGGATTGCCCTTGTACTGGGTCTTCTCAGCCCTTGAGATTATGCGAATCGAGGACCCGTCAGGCGATTATTATACCGCTCGTCTGTACGCTCGCCGTCACTGGTTGTGCGGGTTGGGGTCATTCCACAGCGGGGGGTCAACAGTGACCTTGCCCGGCGGAGTGGTATCCACGGTGAGTTCGCGCTGGTTCTCCTGGCTCAAGCCACCCACGGAGAGGGCACGGACCTGGACGCTGTTGGCCCCTTCCTTGAGGGCCACGGTATGGGAGAAGTGGCCCTCCGCATCCGTGGGGACGCGCTGCCCGGCCACATCCACGTGGTTGCCCGGGTCGGTCTGCCCGGAGACGACGAGCTGGCGCCGCGACACGGTGGGGCGGGCGGGCCAGTTCACCTTGAGCAGGAGGCTGGAGGGGATGTCGGTGGGAGCCGTGGGCCCCTGACCGGGGCGGATGACGGACTGCTGGCCGGCGCGGACGATGACGACCTTGCGCTGACCACTGAAGGAGACCTCACCCACGAGCGTGGCCAGGGCGACGGTGCCCGCGCCGTTGTTGCTCAAGGTGAAGGTACCGCCCTCGCTGCGGGCCTCGGCGTCGCTGCCGGCGGCCTTCAGCTGGAAGGTCTGACCGGAGCCGGGCTTGATGCGGACCGTCGTCATACCGTTGCCGAGAAACAGGCGGGAGAGCGAGTCGGTGAGGGCCTCCACGGACACCTCGGTGCCGGCCTCCATGCGAACCTCCACGGCCTCGCCGCCGATGAGCACCGCGTAGGAGCCGTCCCGGGTGCGCACGGCATCCGAGGGGCGCAGGGCCTCGCCGGCGCTGGCGGCCCGCCACTCGCCCGTGCCATGCCGCACCTCCACCGTGCCGCGCACCTCCTCCAGCGTGAGCTGCACCGGGCCTTTCTTGGGGGGCGGCGCGGGCGGGGCCTCCACGACGGGCCGAGGAGGCGGCGGCGGGGGCTGGTGGAGGAAGAGGAAGTAGCCCAACGGGAGCGCCGCCAGGATGGCGACGAGACCGATCAGGAACGGCGTGCTGCGCCTGCGGGGGCGGGGGGCGTCCATACGACCTCGAAACTACCTCAGACGAGCGCCGCGTCTCATGCCTTCGGCAACCACACGGTGAAGCAGGCGCCCTGCCCCACTTCCGTGCGCACATCGATGGTGCCGCCCGCCTCGCTGACCACCCGCCAGGCCACCGACAGGCCCAATCCCACGTTGGTCCAGACGTCCTTGGTGGTGAAGAAGGGCTCGAAGATGCGTGCGCGGTGCTCGGGGGCGATGCCCTTGCCCGTGTCCTCCACCTCGAGGAAGCCGCGCCCGTCCCGCTCGCCGGTGCGCAGCACGAGGTGCTTGGACTCCGTGTTCATCATCGCCGTGCGGGCGTTGGACACCAATGCCAGCACCACCTGGGACAGGTGCCCCGGGTCCGCCTTCACGCGCACCGGCGGAGAGCCCAGCTCCGTGGCGAGGGTCATCCCCTCCGCCTTGAGCTGGTGCTCCGTGAGCGAGAGCGCGTCACGGAGGACGGCGTTGAGTTCCACCGGCCGCAGCTCGGGCTTCGCGCGCTGCTGGGAGAAGCGCAGCAGGTTCTGGGTGATCTCCTTGCAGCGCTTGGCGCTCTGCTCGATCTTCCGCAGCGCATCGAAGTCGGGATCCTTGTCGTCGCGCTCGAGCAACAACAGTTGGGTATGCCCGAGGATGCCGGCCAGGGGGTTGTTGATTTCATGGGCCACGCCGGCGCCGAGCTGCCCCACGGCGGCGAGCTTCTGGGCCTCGAGCAGCTGGGCCTGGGCGGCCCGGAGGTCGGCGGTGGCCTCGTCCACCCGAGCCTTGAGGTCGTCGTTCCAGCGCAGCATCCGGGCGCGGGCGGCCTCCAGCTCGGAGCCCATGCGGTTGAAGGTGGAGGCCAGGTCGCTCAGCTCGTCATCGCCCCGCACCGTGACGCGCCGCTCCAGCTCGCCCCGGCCGAAGGCCTCGGCCCCGGCCACCACCTCGGACAGGCGGCGGTTGAGCCGGCGGGTGTAGAGCGCGCCCAGGGCGAGCAGCACCCCGAAGGTCACTCCGATGGACAGCAACACCGTGCGGCGCATGGCGTGTACCGGGGCGAGCGCGACGGCCTCGTCCACGGACACCACCACGTCGAAGCCGGGCACCAGGGGCACCCGCGCGCCGCTCACCCGCCTGGCGGGAGAGGCCGATTGGAAGCTGCGAATCTGCGCGTCGACCGCGGTGAGTTGGGAGGCCAGCTCGGGCTCCAGTGGCCGCATCCGGCGCTCCGGCTGGGAGCTGGTCAGGATGCGCCCGCTGGAGGAATCCACCAGGTCGATGTGTCCCGGGTTGCCGCCCGCGCGCCGCGCCAGCAGCGCCTCCAGGTCGGAGAAGACGACCTCGGCCAGCACGAAGGGGGAGTCCTCCCCGTCCGCCAGCTTCACCGCCACCGCCACCGCCGCGCGGCCACTGAGGGAGTGGGCATAGGCGGCGCCCAGGGCGGCCTGCCCCTTGTTGCCCAGGCGCAGGGTCTTCACCGGCACGGCCCGGGCGAGCATCTCCACGCCACGCGGATCGAACCCCGGGTGCTCGCTCTCGCCCTCATCCCGGAACACGGGCGGGCCCTGGGGTGTGCCGTCGGCGTCGAGGTGCAGCACCGCGCTGACGGCGGGGGACTGCCCGTAGAGGAGCTGAAGGCCGCCGCGCAGCTCCTCGGGGGAGATGCGCTGCCAGTTGAAGAGCTCCGCCGAGCGCGCGAGCGCGTCCACCGTCTTCATCAGCTCGGAGGAGACGCTCTCGGCGGTGGAGGAGGCGACGATGCGCTGTTCGGCGTCGATGCGCGCGGCCAGCTCCGCCTCCGCGCGCGACAGCAACAGGAAGCCCACGGCCGCCAGCGGCAGCACCGTGGCGGCCAGCATGAAGAGGATGAGCTGTTGGTAGAGCCTCATCCCAGGGCCGCCGTCCGGAGGACCGCGACCTCTCGATCACTGCGCAGGTAGACGGAGCCCTGGATGGCCTTGGCGCGCTTCTTCATGTCCGCGGCCCGCCGCGCCAGCTCGGCATGGTCGGGGGACAGACCATCGCTCAGCACCGCCACCACGGACACGCTCATGATGGGGAACTTGCGCTTCTCCCCGTAGCGGTCCTCGGCCTCGATGTGGCCGCGCTCCCGATCCTGCTTGTCGTAGTAGAGCGGGATGATGCGGTCGAACGTCTCGACGGCGCTCTTGCAGATGCGATCCACGCTGTCGAGGTCGGTGACGAAGACGAAGTCATCTCCCGCCACGTGCCCGAGGAAGTCCCCGGGCAGGCCCTCCTGGGTGAAGATCTCCCGGAGCAGATCTCCCGTCTGGCGGATGACGCCATCGGCCTTCGCGAAGCCGTAGTAGTCGTTGTAGGCCTTGAGGTTGTC
>NZ_DASVWK010000002.1:0-6320 GCF_036389735.1 Archangium sp.
GCGGTGATGGACATGCCCTCGGGGGCGCCACTCAGGCTGTAGCTGAGCGTGCCGTTGCCCGAGTCGGTGGCCTGGGCACGCACG
The DNA here is from genome assembly GCF_036389735.1 of Archangium sp. Taxonomy (GTDB): domain Bacteria; phylum Myxococcota; class Myxococcia; order Myxococcales; family Myxococcaceae; genus Archangium. Next base: position 85 of record NZ_DASVWK010000002.1, read on the forward strand.
GACAGCTGGCTGCCCTCGTTGACGGTCCGGCTCGCGATGGCGGCCAGGGTGGGCGCCACGTTGCGGGCGGTGAAGGTGACCACCTGCGAGGAGGAGGCCCCGTCCTCGTCCGTCACGGTGACGGTGACGGCGTATGCCCTGCTGGGCTCACCGGCCTGGGCCGAGCTGGGCGACCAGACGATGAGGCCGTCGGAGGTGATGGACATGCCCTCGGGGGCGCCACTCAGGCTGAAGCTGAAGGCGTCGTTGCCCGGGTCGCTGGCCTGGGCGCGCGTGATGAGCATCCGGCCCTCGTTGACGCCCTGATCGGCCAGGGTGGCCAGGGTGGGCGCCACGTTGCGGACCACCACGGACACCCTCGCCTCGGAGTACGTGTCCTCGTCCTCCACGCGGACGATGGCGGTGTAGGTGTCACCACCCGCCGGGTTGTTCCGGTAGGTGAAGATCGTGTCCGGGGTGTAGCTCAGGTAGTCGAACGTGCCGTCGCCGTCGAAGTCCCAGAGGTAGCTGCGCACCGGATCCATGCCGGCATCATCGGCGCCGCTCAGCGACTTGAGGCTGAAGGCCACCGTGCGCGGCTCGCCCTCGAACTTGGACAGGGGCCGGGCCGTGTACTCGGACAGCACCGGATGCACCTCGTCCACCACGACGTCGAGCGTCTGCACGTCGGACATGCTCCCGTCGGCGTCCACCACGCGCATCGCGTAGGTGAAGGAGCCCGAGTCCTGCATGGAGCTCTTGCCGCGCTGAACACCGTCGACGGTGACGGACGTCTCGCTCTCCACGTTGAAGGTGGTGCCGTCGTAGCTGTAGTCCCACTGCACGCGCCACGGCTTGGAGTGGTCACCGGGGTCGGTGAACTTCGCGGAGAACTCCAGCGTCTGGCTCTCCTTGATGTGCGCGGCGGGGGTGGTGATGGGGTCCAGCACCGGCCTGAGGTCCGCCACGTTGACCGTGACGACCTGGAGGTTGCTCAGCACGCCGTCCTTGTCGGTGACGCGCACGGCCACGGAGTAGGTGCCGTCCTGCGGGAAGGCGTGCGACACGGCGACGGGGCCCGCCTTGGTGACGGAGATCGTCTCGTCCGGCGCGAAGGTGGCGCCGTCGTAGTTCCAGTCCCACTGCACGCGCCAGGGCGCGTCCAGGCCCGGGTCGGTGAAGAAGGTGCTGAAGGAGCCCGCCTGCTTCTCGTTGAGGGTCTCCGGCACGGTGATGGCCGAGAGCACCGGAACCACGTCCGTCACCGTCAGGGTCTCAGGCGCCGTCATCACCGCCGAGCGCGTGCCGCGCCGGTCGACCGCGCGCGCGGCCACCTTCACGGTGCCGCTGGAGCCGACCGTCGTGCTGGTCGTCACGGTGCCCGGGGTGCTCGCCGTCTCGGAGGTCCCCACGGTGAACGTGGCGCCCCCATAGTTCAGGTCGAAGTCCACCCGGTACGGGGCATCGCTGTCGCCGTCCGGATCGCTGAAGGTGGCGCTGAGGTCGAGCGAGTCACCCTCGGCCAGCGTCGTCGGCGAGGCCGTCACCGCGGACACCACCGGAGCGGTGGCCGGCGCCGGAATCGTCCAGCGGATGGAGGTCCCGTTCTCCAGGGACGCGGTGTTGAGGCTGCGCTGGGTGGCGTTCGTGGCGTTGACCTGCACACCGACAGTGGCGCTGGCGCCCTTGTCGTACGAGGTGTTGCCCACCACCACGTCCTTGTAGTTGTAGAGGATGTCCGGCTTGCCCTCGAAGAAGACCACCTGGAAGTTGACGGTGTCGGCAGGGGTGACGGTACGCGTGGTGCGGTGGTGCACGTTGCGCCACTCCACCACGAGCTCGCGGTTGGGGGCGGTGCCCGTCACGGCCCAGAAGACGTTGTCGGCCGCGGTGGGGCCCGGGAAGAGGTCATCCCAGAAGGGCGCCACCAGGCTGGTATAGGAGGTGTAGGGCAGCGCGACGTTGCTGTACGTGAACGCGGTGTTGCTCCCCGTCCGCAGACCACCGTTCATGCCCGCCGTCAGGCTCGTCACGGCGGTGCCTCCCCCGAAGGGAATGCCGAAGGGCGAGGTGATGGTGGCGACGCTGTCGTCGGTGAGGTTGAGGTTGGTGCCGGTGATGGTGCGCCAGGCGAAGGGCTCCGGGTTCTCCACGTAGCCGCTCGTCGCGTTGACGGTGAGCGTCTCGCCGTCCGGGAAGGTGAGCGTGTGGGTACCGGTGGCCTGGGGCTCGAAGGAGCCGGTATAGAGGCCGTCGCCCGCCGTCTGGTCACCGTTCATCCCGGTGTCCGTGAGGGTGATGGTCCCGCCGCCGGGCATCACGGTGACGGTGGGGGCGCCGTTGGGCGCATCGCACTTGATGTTGTAGGCGATGAGCTGCACGGGCTGCTGCTGCAGCGTCACGTTGACGGTGCTGGCGATGGGGCGCACCCGGGTGTTGAGCACCTGATCGGCGCAGGTGAGCGAGCCCTTGCCGCCCGTGTCCGCGGCGCGCAGGCGCTTGCCGGTGAGCGTCTTGCCGACGGCGCCCGTCGAGTTCACGGCGCCGGTGAGGACCAGGTTCTTGAGCTGCTTCCAGTCGCGGCTCGGGTCCTGCGCCTTGAGCAGCGCCACCAGGCCCGACACGTGCGGGGTGGCCATGGAGGTGCCGTCGTAGGCGGAGTACGACCCGCCCAGCACGGAGCTGAGGATGCTCACGCCCGGCGCGGCCACGTGGACGGTGCGGCGCCCATAGGTGGAGAAGGTCGCCAGCTTGTCCGTGCGGTCGTGCGCCGCCACGGAGATGACGTTGGAGAGGAAGTAGCTGGCCGGGTAGCTGGGGGCCGTCGCGGTGTCGTTGTTGAGGGCGTCGTTGCCCGCCGCCGCCACGAAGAGGGTCCCGTCCTCGCGCTGCACCGCGAGGGAGTCGTACATCGCCTGGGAGTAGCTGCCCCCGCCCCACGAGTTGCTGGTGGCGATGATGTTGACCGGGTTGGTGGCCCGGGTCTTCATCATGTGGACGTAGTCCAGGCACGTGAGCGCGTCATCCAGCGAGCCACTGCCCGCCGCGTCCAGGAACTTGCAGCCCATCACCTTGGCGGTCCAGTTCACACCCGCCACGCCCAGGCTGTTGTTGCCGCGCCCCGCGATGGTGCCCGACACGTGCGTGCCGTGCGCGTGGTCGTCCTTCGGATCGCCCGTCCCGGTGATGGCGTTGATGCCGTGGACGTCGTCGATGTAGCCGTTGGCGTCGTCGTCGAGGCCGTTGCCCGCGATCTCCCCGGGGTTGACCCACATGTTGGCGGTCAGATCCGGGTGCGTGTAGTCCACGCCGGTGTCGATGACCGTCACCACGCTGGCCGTGTCGCTGCCGGTGGTCAGGTCCCACGCCTCGGGCGCGTTGATGTCCACGTCCGGCGTACCGGCGGACTGGCCGGTGTTGTGCATGCCCCACAGCTCGCCGAAGCGGGTGTCGTTGGGCAGGGTGCTGATGCGGTAGACGAAGTTGGGCTCCGCGTAGTCCACGCGGGGATCCGCGCGGTAGGCCTCCAGCGCGTCCCTCAGCGAGGCCTCGTCCACCTGCACCACCTGCAGCTCCGGCTGCATGCGGTAGGTGCGCAGCACCTTCGCCCCCAGCTTGAGGTGGGTGGACGAGGTGAGCGTCGTGCTCGTACCCGTCTTGAAGCGGACCACCAGCTGGCCCGCCACGTACTCGGCCCCGTCCTCGGTGCGCAGCACCTCGGCGCTCGCGTTGGTGCCGGTACGAATGAACCGCTTTTGCTGGCCGACGGAAGACGTTCCAACAGCGCCCGTCGTCTGCTCCTCGTTCTTCGCGCAGCCCTGTAGCGCCAACCAGGGCGTGAGGACCACCGCGGCCAGTGTTCTCTTGCGAGACATGGTCCGCGCGGGCGCGTGGGTGATCTGTCTTCTCATGGTGACTCCTGCTTCATGGGGGGTGCAGGCATGGAGGGCGGTTCCTGGATTGAGACGGCCCTTACGCCTGGGCTTGTGCACGGACGGAGAGTCCGCCAGCAAACACTCACAATCTTGACGCGTCATGGCATGCCCTTGTCAAGTCAAGTAGGCAGACTTTTATTTTGCTTACCAAGAGTTCCAGCATGGTCATCATTCGTGATACCCCAGCGGCCCTGTTCGCCGCGGCCCTCTCGCGAATTCTCATAAAGCAAGAAGACGGGTGGAGAGAGCGCGGACCGGCGGAGGAGCGGCTTTGACAGACATGCGGATTTTGTCTGCCTTCAGGGCGCCAATCGCCTCCGGGCCTGTTCTCGGTGTGAGGCATTGCGCTCGCGCGAATGCTCATCATGAACGCAGCCCGCCATGAGGCCGTGAACCGGAGGGCCTGGGCCGCTATCCTCGCGCCATGAAGCTCACGAAGCTGAAGATTCACCGCTACCGGGACGTCGCTCCCGGCTCCGAGCTCGTGTTCGGCCCGTCATCCACCCTGGTGCTCGGCGAGAACGGCACCGGCAGGACGATGCTGCTGGACCTGCTCGCCCTCGTCCTCGGCTCCGACTTCTCCGGGCTCATCCACGAGGCGTTCTCCCTGGAGTACGAGCTCACCTTCCCGGGGATGGCGCTGCACATCTCCGTCCGCAACGAGCAGCACTCCCCTTCCCGGCCCGTGGGAAGCGGCTCGGCGCTCCTGCCGCTGCGCACCCCCGAGCCCGTGCCCGAGTTCGAGCCCCTCATGGAGCTGGTCCTCCAGCTCGACGCGCCCGCCTCGCGGATGGTGCTGCGCGCCGATGCCTCGGGCGCCTCCTGGGAGGTGGACGGACAGTCCGCCTGGTCCCAGTCCATGCGGTGGTCGCTGTTGGATCGCACCGTGTGGATCCTCCTCTTCATGACGGCCCAATACCTGGAGCCGCGGGTGAAGGACCGGCTCAAGGAGCTCCTCCGCCGCACCTTCCTGCTGGCCCCCACGCGATTCGACGAGTCGCTCGGGTCGTTCACCCAGATAGGCAAGAGCCAGTTCGGAATGGAGAAGCGGGGCGACGAGGTGTTCCCCCTCGGGTTGATGGGGCTGCCCACGTGGATGCCGGGACTGCTCCGGGATCGGGCGGAGCGGGGGCCGCGGACGGGAATCATCGACATCCTCCCCGAGGATGTCCGCGAGGGGTTCCTGGCGAAGTTCATCGCCCTGGCGGGCTTTTCCACCGGGAGGCTCCGGGTGGAGCTGCTGGGCAACCAGAGCTACGAGGGTGGTGGACGTCTGGAATTCGGCCAGTTCGGCTTCAGCTTCACCCGAAGCGATGGCCGGGTGCTGTCGCAGGAACAGCTCAGCCATGGACAGAAACGGCTGCTGTCCTTCCTCTACTACCTGGACGTCAACGAGGACTTCGTCATCGCGGATGAGCTGGCCAATGGCCTGCACCCGCGCTGGGTCGAGGCCTGCCTGAGAGAGCGGGACGATCGTCAGTGCTTCCTCACCAGTCAGAATCCGCTCCTCCTCGAGCACCTCCCGCTCGACTCCCCGGAGGAGCTGCGCACCTCGCTCATCCACTGCGCCGTCGGGCTTCACGAGGGCCGCGCACAATGGCTGTGGGCCAATCCGACGGCGGAGGTGGCCGCGAAGCTCTTCCGCGCGTCCCGGCAGGCGGATACCTCGCGCGGAGCGCTGCTGAAGGCCCACGGGCTGTGGTGAGCCGGGGGCGGGAGGTCCTCAGCTCGGGGCCCGCTCCAGCTCCGCCCGGAAGAAGGCACTGCCCTGGGCGAGCGTCTCCATGTAGGACCGCACGTCCTCGCGGGCCTCGGAGGACAGCAGCGCGAAGGGCGTCACGTGCACGTCCGGCACGTAGCGGAAGGTGAGGTTGATGCGCCGGGTCTTGAAATCCGGCAGCTCGGGCGCGAGGAGGTGGCCGGCGCGGGTGTCCACCCGCTGGACCCGGTGGAAGGTCTGCTCCTTCCAACGCGCCCCGCCGAAGAGCTGGAGCGAGCCGTCATCGAGCCACTGCTCCAGCACCACCTCGTCGCGCTCGCCCGGGCGCGAGGAGGTGACGAACTGGATGAGCGCACGCTCGCCGAAGGACAGCGAGGCCACCGGCCCCGGCTCGAAATCCTTGTGCTCCCCCACCCGCGCGGTGTCCACCCAGCGCCCGTCCTCCAGGCGGCTGCCGTAGAAGTTCACCAGGCAGGTGTTGAGGTGCCAGCCGGAGGGCATGTCCGGGCCGCGGAACATCCGGCGCGCGAGCTGCTCCACCTTGTCCACCTGGCGCTGGAGCACCGCTGGGAAGGGCTCGGCCTTCACACAGCGGTTCTTCA
>NZ_DASVWK010000003.1:0-4753 GCF_036389735.1 Archangium sp.
ACTCACCGTGGAGGCCAGGCACCTGCCGGCCTTCCGCGAGGCCTTCGAGCGCATCGCCCGGCAGCGGCTGACGCCGGAGGACCTCATCCCGCGCTGCAAGGTGGACGCGGTGGTGAGCGTGAATGAGTTGGATGAGCGCGCGGTGGAGGCGCTCCAGCGACTGGGGCCCTTCGGGCAGGGCAACCCCGAGCCCGTGCTGGTGCTACGCCATCAGGTGGCCCGCCCGCGCGTGTTGCCGCACAAGTCCGGGGGCGCCGGCCATCTCAAGCTGGCCCTGGTGGATGCGCCCTCCGTGGACGCCATCGGCTTCGGCATGGCGGACCGGTTGGCCCTCACCGAGGGGCCGGTGGATCTCGCCTTCCAGGCCAGCTTCGACACCTTCCGCGGTCAGCGGCGGCTGTCGCTCAAGCTCAAGGATCTGCGCATCGCCGCCTGACTCAGGCCGAGGCGCCCGCGCCCAGCTCCGCCGTCGGCCGCAGCCACCAGGTGTTGCTGATCTCGTTCATCTGGAACTGGCCGGTCAGCAGGGCGTACGCCAGTAGCTCGTCGAACATCATCCCGAAGTGCGCGTACACCCGGTCCACGGCCTCCAGCACCTGCTGCTCCTCCTGGGCCGAGAGCTCCAGCGTGCTCAGCAGATCCTCCGAGGACTCCTTGCTGATGGCGTGGTTGGCCTCCATCTCCTCGTGGGTCATGCCGAAGTAGTGCAGCTTGCGGCCCGTCTGCTTCTCGAACTCGGAGGCCGCCTTGGTGAAGAACTCGAAGGCCACCTCGGCGGTGCCCTCGATGGCCTCCACCATCAACAGCCGCATCCGCGGATCCTGATACTGGATGACGAGGGCGGACAGCTCGTACACCAACTGCCGCGTCATCCGGCAGTGGTCGCCCCACAGCATCTTCAGCGAGTTCGCCATGTCCATGGACACGTTCATGTTCAGCGTCCGCAGATCCGTCAGGTACATCCGCCAGTGGGAGTCCTCCTCCCGCGTGTGGGTGTTGATGACCTGCTGGAGCGGATCCGCCGAGGCGTCGTCGCGGAGGATGAACTTGTTGATGTCCGTGTAGCCCATCGCGAACGGGGCGATGCAGGGCACGAAGGCGAAGCGCTTGCGCGCGGAAATGGCCGAGTCCTGGATGAAGCTGAGGAAAGGCGACTGGGCCAGCTCACTCTTCTTCTGCTCGATACGGTCAAGGATGCTCTTCATGGCCATTTCTCCTCGGGCATTGGCGAGCGGGAGGGGGAAACGCTCGATGCCTCTTCGCTTGGGAAATCACCGTGCGGGCTGGGGTCTGGGTGGACCCGGTTCCGACCGGCTTCTGAAGCGATTGATAACCTGTTTTTTCTGTCTCTGTCAAAATAATTTAGCGACAGAGGAAATAAATAGCGATTTTTCCCTTAAAAATCATGGATTTAGCGAATCCTGACCTGTCCGGGAGACGAAGGAAATCCTGGCCCTGAACAGGGGGAGGTCAGAACCGACTTCGCCATCAGGAATGACCCAGGGGCATCCAGGGCAAGCCTCTGGCGCCCGCGGCCACAAAAGGCAACGGCCGGCGAACCCCTGGGGGCGCCGGCCGCGAAGAGCGGGAGGTGCGTCAGTTCAGCAAGGAGGGCTTCTTGGTGCCCGGCACGGCCGACGCGTCGTCCGAGAGGCGGCTGAGGGAGTCCTCGATCCCCAGCGTCTCGAAGCAGACCGCGGCCGTGTAGCCCTCCGGCGTGGACTCGCAGCGCACCACGTGCACCTTCGTCCGCGAGATCAACAGCGGAGGGATGCTCGCCACGAGGTCCTCACCCGGCTCCAGGGGGTATGGGACCAGCAACAAGCAGCCGCCCTCGGAGGCGTTGATGATGTCCGCGTCCACTTCCTCCCCCCCACGGTAAAGCGTGATGGCCAACCGCAGAGGGTAACGCCGGTGCCGGCGCTGTTCGTGGTCGAAGGACATGGGGGCCGTGAGGATATACCAGTGCTGGACTCCACCGTCAGCGGGGGCTCACCCCGCGTGGGCGGCCCTTCTCGTCACGGACACCCCTCGTCTCAGGCCAGGCCCCAGCGCACCCGTCCCGGCGTCAGCAGCGCACCCGCCTTGGCCAGGTCGTTCATGCGGAAGCGCTCCGCCTGGCGCTCGAACGCCGTACGGCAGCGCTCCGAGCAGAAGAAATACTTCCGCTTCTTGTACTCCGTGGATGGACGACCGTCGGGCGCCTCCAGATGCTTGCCGCAAACCGGGTCCAGGTGTCGCTTCGGAACGTCCCTCATCGCCCTCGCCTCCCAACCAAACGCGCCGTGTTCCGCGACAGTCCAAAGCAGCGGGCGTGCCAGCGGCGGCCCTCGTGATTCCAAGGGGTTGCGGGCCGGGGTATGTCGGAAGGGAAGGGGCGGGGCGGTCCACGAGGGGAAAATTTTTCCCCGTCACGGGCGCTTCGAGCCCCTGGGTATAAAACCGCGCCGCAAGTGCGGTCACGAACACGGGAGATGGCATGGGAGCCCAGCAGGGAACGGCGTTGATCACGGGAGCCTCGGCGGGAATCGGAGCGGTGTACGCGCGCCGCCTGGCCGAGCGCGGCTACGACCTCGTCCTCGTCGCCCGTCGTGAGGACCGGCTGCGCGGCCTGGCCTCGGAACTGGAGGCCGCGCACTCCATCCGCGTCGAGGCGCTCAAGGCCGACCTGACGGTCGACGCGGACCTCCAGCGCGTGGCCCAGCGCGCCGCGGGCGAGGACCTGACCCTGCTCATCAACAACGCCGGCATCGGAGGCTATGGGCCCTTCGAGCAAGTGGATCCGCTCCTGCTCGAGCAGCTCGTGCGCCTGCACATCCTCGGGCCGATGCTGGCCACGCGCTCGGCCCTGCCGGGAATGCTGGCGCGAGGCCGGGGGGGCGTCATCAACGTGGCGTCCCTGCTGGCCTTCTCCGGCTCGCTGCCCCCGAATCCGCTCCCGCACCGGGCCACCTACGCGGGGGCGAAGGCCTTCCTCGTCCAGTTCACCCGGACGCTCGCCGGAGAGCTGCGCGGCGGCCCGGTGCGGGTGCAGGTCTGCTGTCCGGGCATGACGGAGACCGAGTTCAACGGCGGCTACAAGGGCGCCATGAAGCCCGAGGACGTCGTCACCGCCTCCCTCGTGGCGCTGGAGCGGGGGGAGACGGTCTGTGTCCCGGGCCTCGAGGCGGCCGACGCCCTCGTGGCGCTGGAGCAGGCGGAGGCGGGCATGCGCGCGGGCGCCAAGACCACGCTCGCCGCGCGCTACCGCTAGCCTTCCAGGGTCTTCCCGCTCCCCGTGCCCGCCAGGGGAGGCGGGGAGCCCCACCGGGCCCGAGCAGGCCCTGCATGGCATCGAAGAGGTTGAGGTTGGAGCTGAGCACCGCGGTGTTGTCCTCGATGCGCAGCACGATGGCCCGCGTGCGATCCACCCGCTCCGAGGAGAGCGTGGTGGGGCGAGGCGCCTTGGCCTCCTTGACCTCGACGGCGGCGAGCGCGGGAGCCGGCGGGGGAGGGGCCAGGCCCAGCAGCACCTCGGCGTCGGCGGAGAGCCGCTTCTCGTGCAACTCCTGGTGCGCCTCGGGCATGAACTGGCACGGCCCCTGGACGAGCGACACCTTGCCCGAGCGCAGGTCCCTCACATAGAGGCCCTCGCCCTGGCCCAGCGAGAGGGCGGAGCTCTCCTTGTGGATGAGCACCTTCTCGGTGGGCACGTAGGTGCGAGGCCCGCGGACGATCCACGTGTCACCCGCCTTGCGCGGCCGGGACTCGCCACCTTCCTCCGGCTCGGTGAGGTCACATAGCGCCCGGGCCCGCGCACCAGCCACTCGTCACCGGCCTCGCGACGGCGGGGCCCACGCGCACCTCGCGATCTCCCACCGCGATGCGGGCCTGACCGAAGTCGTCCAGGGCCACCCGGCCTTCCGCGCGCACCACCGGGTTGCGCACGACGCACCAGCTCCCCGTGCCCAGCTCGATCATCCGGCTCTTGGTGACGAGGGTGAGGTGGGCCTCCAGCGTGAGGACCTTGGGGCCAATCTCCACCAGGACGACGCCGCGGTTCGCATCCTCGATGTAGGCGTACTCGCGGTTCTTCAAGGAGATGCGCTGGATGGCTTCGGTGCTGTTGTTCGAGGGGGACACGCAGAGACCTGCTCGGTGGGGGTTCACCGTGCCGGTACTGCGAGCCGCGTGCCGCGTCGTTCCCCCTCAGGGCCCCTCTGAGCGGCGGAAGCACCTGTCCAGCTTGGGGCACTGGCCTGGAGGGGACTCAGGCCGCCTTCACTTCGTCCGTGTCCACCGGAGGCGTCAGGGACAGCTCGTCCTCGTCCTCGCCATTCGGGGCACCAGGCTTCTGCCGCTCCAGCAGCGCGAGCACCGCCGGGAAGAGCACCGTCGTCCCCAGGAAGGCACATGCGACGCCCAGGAGGGCAATCTCCCCGATGGAGCGCAGCCCTGGGTGGCTCGCCGTGAGCAGCGCGCCGTAGCCCGCGGCATTGGACAGCGTGGCCACCACCGCGGCGACGCCCGTGGTGCGCACCACGTGGGGGAGCGAGCCCGGCCCCTCCTCCCGGTAGCGGTGGTAGAGGTGCACCGCGTTGTCCACGGCGATCGCCAGCAGGTTGGGCAGCACCACCGCGTTGATGAAGTTGAGCTTGAGCCCGTAGAGGTACATCGCCCCCGGCAGGCAGGCGAGGCCGAGGTACAGCGGCCCGGCCACCAGCCCCGCGCGGCGGAAGCTGCGCAGGCTCGCCACCATCATCGCGAACACCGC
>NZ_DASVWK010000004.1:0-3961 GCF_036389735.1 Archangium sp.
TGGGCGCGCTGCTGCCCTACCGGGACGACGAGGGTCGGCCCCTGGGCGAGGAGATGGCGCCGTCCCAGGTCCAGGCCGGCGTGCCCATGGAGATGCGCGAGTGCCCCTACTCGGGCAGCCGCCGCAAGCACCCCCACCCGATGAACGTGTCGTCGCTGCGCCAGTTCAACCAGCACTGGCCCGCGGTGGTGGGTGGACTCGCCGAGCTACGCAACGCGTACCTCCAGGGCGTGAAGCGTCCGCTGGACGGACCCATCAACCTGATGGACCTGTGGAAGTTCAGCCGGCTGGGCATCGCCCTTCCCGCCTGGCTGCTGCGCCGCGCCGAGGCCCCGATGGCCGATGGGCAGCTGCCCGCCGTCACCGCCATCCTCTACCGCATGCTGCTGGGCATCAACCGCGTGGCCCACCTGCAGGTGCTCATCGTCATCTCCGCCGGCCTCTATGAGCAGATGGAGGCGCTCGATTCGGAGGTGCTCTATGAGTTCACCGACGCCAACGAGCTGTTCATCGGGATGAACTCGGTGTGCGCCGGCCCGCGCGGCCTCATCGAGGACTCGTTCAACGTCCTCATCGACGGCAAGCTCCCGGACAACGCCGACGTGTCCGAGGTGCGCGCCCTCGTGCAACCGTCCTTCCTCCAGTACGGCAACCTGCTGATGGGGATGGACGCGCAGAAGTACATCTTCGGTGCCAGCGCCGCCTCGCTCATCCACGTCCTGGCGCACCGGCTGTCCCATCCCGGGCCCGGAGAGCCCGCCCCGGGTGAGCTCGCCGCCGCGCTGGAGGCCTTCCAGCTCCAGACGCAGGAGCAGGTGAGCTCGCTGGCCCGGGAAGTGGCCGCCGCGGACGAGGAGGTGCGCTCGCGCACCCTGAAGGACCTGGAGCGCTTCCGGGCGGAGCTGGCCCAGGAGCAGCTCGCCCTGAGTGGCGAGGCCCTGGTCCCGCCCGCGCGCCCGGGTGAGGCCCGTCTGCCGACCTCCGAGGCCGTGGCGCGCGTCATGGCGCTGCTGGAGCAGGCCCGGCCCGTGGGCCCCGCGCTGCGCCCCTTCGCCGAGGCCCTGGTGGAGTACCTGGAGTTGGAGCGCCACCACCTGTCCGTCTTCGAGTACCTGCAGGCACGCATCGACCGCGTGCTCGGCCACGCGCCTCGGCCCCCGCGGTTGGGCAACGAGGACGTGAAGAAGGCCTTCGGGCCGAAGCTGCGCGACTTCGCCTCCGAGTTCTTCGGAGCGGAGATCCACAGCGGCGCCGAGCGCACGGTGATCCGCCTGGGCGCCCGCGAGTTGGTGCTCTGAAACCCGGGCGCGCCCCCGAGCGCCCGTCCATCCTTCCGATTTCCTCTTGTTGTTGGAGGTAGTTGTTCCATGGCCCCCCTCTTTCCCACCCTGCTGCACTGCCTGCGGCAACGCGCGAGCGAGCGGCCCGACACCGTCGCCTACACCTTCGTGGGCGATGACGAGTCCGACGAGACACGAATCTCCTACCAGGAGCTGGACCGGAGGGCCCGTGCCATCGCGGCCGCCCTCCAGCGGATGAATGCCCAGGGGGAGCGCGCCGTCCTCCTCTACCCACCGGGCCTGGACTACGTGGCCGCGTTCCTCGGCTGCCTCTACGCCAAGACGATCGCCGTCCCGGCCTACCCGCCGGACATCGGCCGGCTCCACCGCTCGCTGCCGCGGTTGCAGGCCATCCTCCAGGACGCGGGCGCCACCCTCCTGCTCACCAACGAGATGATCCTCTCGCTGGTGGGCGCGCTGGAGGAGCAGGCCCCCATGCTGCGCGAGCGGCGCTGGCTGGCCACCGATACCCTGGAGACGGGCCTCGAGGACGCCTGGCGCGAGCCGGAGGTGACGAGCGACACGCTGGCCTTCCTCCAATACACCTCGGGCTCCACGGGCACGCCCAAGGGCGTGATGCTCACGCACTCCAACCTCGTCCACAACTCGCACCTGATCGGCCACGCGTTCGAGCTGGGCGAGCGGTCGGTGGCGGTGAACTGGCTGCCGCCCTACCACGACATGGGCCTGATCGGCGGCATCCTCCAGCCGCTCTACAACGGCTTCCATGGCGTGCTGCTCTCGCCCATCACCTTCCTCCAGCGGCCGCTGCGCTGGCTCCAGGCCATCTCCCGGCACGGCGGCACGTGCGCGGGCGGCCCCAACTTCGCCTTCGACCTGTGCGTGCGGAAGATCTCCCCCGAGCAGCGCGAGGGGTTGAAGTTGAGCACCTGGGACGTGGCCTTCAGTGGCGCCGAGCCCATCCGCGCGCAGACGCTCGAGCGCTTCGCCGAGGCCTTCGCGCCCCAGGGCTTCCGGCCCGAGTTCTTCTACCCCTGCTACGGCCTGGCCGAGGGCACGCTCATCGCCGCGGGCGGCATCAAGGCGGAGCCGGTGCGGGCCGTGCGCTTCGAGGCGGACGCGCTCCAGCGGGGCCGCGGTGAGGTCCGCGCGGAAGGGACGGAGGGGACCGTCACGCTCGTGAGCAGCGGAATGAACCTGCCCTGGCAGACGCTCACCGTGGTGGACCCGAAGACGAACACCGCCCTGCCGGACGGGCAGGTGGGCGAGCTGTGGATGACCGGGCCCAGCGTGGCCACGGGCTACTGGGAGCGTCCCGAGGAGAACGCTCGGGTCTTCGGCGCCCGCCTCGCCACGGGCGAGGGCCCCTTCCTGCGCACCGGAGACCTGGCCTTCCTCCAGGACGGCCAGCTCTTCATCACCGGGCGGCTCAAGGACCTGCTCATCATCCGCGGTCGCAACCACTACCCGCAGGACCTCGAGAAGACGCTCGAGGAGAGTCATCCGGCCATTCGCCCCGGGTGCAGCGCCGCCTTCTCCGTGGACGTGGAGGGCGAGGAGCGACTGGTGGTGGCCGCCGAGGTGAACTCGCGCCAGGCGGTGGACGTCCAGACGCTGAGCGCCAACATCCGGCAGGCCATCTCCGAGCATCACGAGCTGTCCGTGCACGCGGTGCTGTTGCTCCAGGCCGGCGCGCTGCCGAAGACGTCCAGTGGCAAGGTGCAGCGTCACGCCTGCCGCAATGGCTTCCTGGACGGCTCGCTCGAGCTCGTCGGGGAGTGGCGGGCGCCCGTCACCCGGCGGGAGCCGTCCGCCGAGACGCCGTCCGAGGTGGGCTCGCTGGAGTGGTTGCGCTCCCGCGTGGCCTCGCTGGTGAACGTGCGCCCGGAGCAGCTCGCGCCGGGAGAGTCGCTCACCCGCCATGGCCTGGACTCGCTCCAGGTGCTGGAGCTGCACGCGGAGATCGAGCGCGCGCTGGGCGTGGTGCTGCCCCTGTCGTTCCTGATGCAGGGGCCCAGCCTGGAGGAGCTGACGGAGCGGCTGCGGAGCGAGACGCCCCGGACGCCCGCCCCGGACGTAAGCGCCGCCGAGGGGGAGCAGCCCCTCTCCCACGGCCAGCGGGCGCTGTGGTTCCTCCACGAGCTGGCCCCGAGCAGCACCGCCTACCACGTGTCGCGAGCGGTGCGCATCCGCTCGGAGCTGGACACCGAGGCCCTGCGCCGGGCCCTCCAGACGCTCGTGGACCGGCACCCGTCCCTGCGCACCCGCTTCCTCTCCGAGGAGGGCCAGCCGCGCCAGCAGGTGCTGCCCTCCGTGGAGCTGCCCTTCCACGTGGAGCAGGCCGCCCACCTGGATGACGCCGCGCTCCAGGCCCGCATCTCCGCCGAGGCCGAGCGCCCCTTCGATCTCCGGCAGGCCCCCCTGCTCCGCGTCCACGTGTGGACACGTCCGGGCGGAGAGCACGTCCTGCTGCTGAACCTGCACCACGTGGTGACCGACTTCTGGTCGCTGGCGGTCCTGGCCGACGAGCTGGGCACCCTGTACACGGCCGCGCGCAGCGGCACCCCGGTGGCGCTGCCGCCCCTGCCCCTCACGCCCGCGGACCACGCACGTCAGCAGCACGCGGCCCTCGCCTCGGAGGCGAGCGCCCCGGGCTGGAG
>NZ_DASVWK010000005.1:0-3676 GCF_036389735.1 Archangium sp.
CCGGAGTTGATGAAGCAACACGGCGCCAAGTCGGTGGAGTTCAAGGTCGTCATCAAGGACGGAAAGGCCGTGCTCAAGGCCGTGCCGAAGTAGGCTCCCGGGGATGAACCAGAACCTGGAGTCCCTCAAGGCGCGGGTGAGCAAGCTGTCGGTGATGATCTTCGACATCGACGGCACGCTCACCGACGGGCGCATCTTCTGGGTGCCCAACTCGGGGTGGACGCAGATGTACAGCGTGCGCGACGGGATGGGCATCAAACGGCTCCAGGAGGCGGGGCTGGAGGTGGCGGCCATCTCCGGGGGCGACAGCCTCTCGGCGCAGATGCGGATGCAGTCGCTGGGCCTCAAGCACGTGCACTTCGGCAGCCAGGACAAGGTGGCCCACTTCGAGAAGCTGCTCGAAATCTTGAAGGTGACGGCGGACCGGTGCGGCTACATGGGCGACGAGCTGGTGGACCTGCCGCTGCTCAAGGCGGTGGGTTTCTCGGCGACGCCGCCCGAGGCCCCGGACGAGGTCCGTGCACAAGTGCACTATGTGGCGCAGCGACCGGCGGGCTTTGGCGCGGCGCGCGAGGTGTGTGAGTTCATTCTCCGTCACCGCCAGGCGCCCTGAGTGTCCTGGTGGACGAGGTGAGCGTCGGTTGCTGAATGCCGTTGGGGAGGAGTCCGAGCGCCTGTTCCCGGGGGAGGTTGTCCGGGGGTGGGGGGCTCCCTAGTTTGCGCCACCGGGCAATCCAACGGACCGGACACCGAGGTGGGCGATGGCAGGCGGGACGCGGCACTGGGGGCTGGGGCTGGCGGCGGTGCTGTGGCTGGCCAGCGGGTGCGGAACGCCCCCCGAGGAGGCCGAGGCCCGACTGGCGGCGCTCCAGGCCGAGGAAGAGCAGATGGACGCGGCCTTCGACGCGGTGGAGACGCGCCTGCTGGGCAACCAGTCGAAGATGCACCTGTGGCAGGAGCTGGGGCGCAGGCACGAAGAGGTGTCGGCCATCCAGTGTCGCGTGGCGGACGAGCACCTGATGGGCATCGCCAAGCACCTGGCGCAGCAGGAGGCCAAGGCGCGCCAGGTTCACAAGCGCCGTCAGATGGCCGCGGTGGACTCCACGATGCTCACCTCGGGCAGCGAGGATCGGCTGGGCAGCAACTAAGCCGCACCGCGGCAAGCGGGCGGGCGGGCGCCGGCTTCCGTGACGAGGGCGTCGAATCCAGCTAGAAACTCCGTCCGTGAGACCCCGGATCGGAGCCTTGCTGATGCGGCGCCTGGTATTGCTCCTGGCCCTCGCGCTCGTCCCAGGCTGTCGCCGGGAGAGCGCCACCGACCACATGCAACGGGCCCGCGACGCCACCTTCGAGAAGCGTCCCGAAGAGGCCCTCGTGGAGTACCGCAAGGCGCTCGACGCCCTGCGTCTGGACGACTCCGCCCAGGCGATGGTGATGAAGGCCCGCGCCCTCAAGGGCGCCGCGGACGTCTACTGGCTGGAGCTGCGCAAGGTGAAGGAGGCCGTGAGCGTCTACAAGGAGCTCATCGCCCAGTGCCCCGAGTCTCCCGAGGCGCTGGAGGCCCGCGTGGTGCTCGCCGAGTTGCTGCGCGTGTACTTCCGTGACTTGCGCGGCGCCATCGACCAGCTCACGGCGGCGCTGGCGCGCAACCCACCGCAGGGCGCCGAGCTGCACTACCAGGTGGCCAAGCTCTACTTCGAGCTCCAGGACTATCAGCAGTGCGTGCTGGAGTCGCGCAAGCTGGCCGAGCGCTTCGCCACCAGTGCCTTCGTGGACGACTCGCTCTACCTGCAGGCGCAGGCGCTGCACATGCAGGCGCTCCAGACGCAGTCCGGCATGCCCGAGGTGCAGCGCTTCCGCCAGGAGGCCTCGCGCACGTACGCGGACCTCATCGCCCGCTTCCCGGACTCGGAGCTCGCCCCGCATTCGGCCTTCGAGATGGGCAAGCTGAAGGCCGAGGCGGGGGACAACGAGAAGGCCATCGAGACGTGGGTGCAGGCGCTGAAGAACCACCCGGAGCCGGCGCTGGTGCAGGACGCCATTGCCCGGGCGCGCCGCCGCATCACCGCGACGACGCCGGAGGACATCGGCTCGCGCCAGACGGCCTTCGAGCGGGCCCGCCCGCACCGCAACTCGGTGGAAGCGGTGGGTGGCTCGGCCGAGGAAGCCGCGCGCGACCACGGCGACTAACCGGGCACACCCTCCAGCACGGTCTCGAAGAGGGGCGCGGCCACGGCCGGGTCGTCGGCATCCGCGACGAGCAGCAGGTGGATGCGGCCCTGCTCTACCCATGCGTCCACGCCCTCCAGCTTCACCTTCTGGTCCACGCCATCGAGGAACATCGGCGTGCCATCCGAGGCCAGCACGCCCACCGCCGAGCCCATCACCGCCCCGTCCGCATAGGCATCGCGGGTGTCCTCGGCGGAGGCGGTGAAGACGATGCGGCCGTCCGGCAGGGGCGCGGCGTCCGTGAAGGACAGGCGCACGTTGCCCGCCCGGCCCAGGTCCCAGCGGCGCACGGTGCGCACCACGTCCGGCTGGAGGGACTCGCCCGCCTCCAGCGCGCGCAGCACGCGCCCCGCGTCCAGGTCCACCACCGCGTCCGCGCCCTGGTCTCCGTTGCCCCGGTTGAGCAGGCGCAGCCGCGTGCCCGCCAGCGCCGCGCCCTCCACGTTGAGCGGGCCCAGCTCGCGGGTGAGCTGTGCGTACAGGCCGGTGAAGTCCACCTCCCGCACCTCCCCGGTGAGGCTCCCGTCCGCCGCCAGCGGCACCAGCGCGCCCGTCATCCGCACCGCCGTGCTCCCCGAGGGCACCGCCAGCAGCGCCCCGTGCGGCGTGCTGGAGAGTCCCTTGAGGAGGCAGAGCGCCTCCAGGTCCGGCTTGAGGGCCTTGCGGGCCTTCGGCTCCAGCGGCAGCTCGCCCGGGAAGAGGCGCAGTAAGGTCCCCGGGGCCTCGCCCTCCAGCGCGAAGGTGGCCAGGTGCAGCGAGTCGTCCGCGACGACGTGCACCCGGTTGCCGGTGCGCACGAGTCCGCTCGCGGCCGAGACGTGGGGCTCGCCTCCCGGGGTCTCGGGGGTGTGGAGGGTGAGTTTCCGGCGCAGGGTGAGTCGGAGCATGGTGGGTCCTCTCCCTCACCCTAACTCAGCCGCCCTGGCCCCGCGCGTGCTCCTGGGCCTGCTTGTCGCGCAGCAGCAGGTTCCACGTCTGCGGCTGGGAGGCCAGCAGCGTCAGCCACGTGTCGATCTCCCCATCCATCCCCCGGTCCACCCCCTTCAGCTTCTCCAGCACCGGCACCGCCCGCGTCAGCCCGAGGCGCGCGATGCTCTCCAGGATGGCGCCGCGCACCTCGCGCTCCCGCTCCGTCGCGAAGCGCTCGCTCAACCCCCGCATCGTCCGCTCGGCCTCGTCCACCGCCACCGTGCCCAGTGCCTTCGCCGCCGCCGCGCGCACCTCGGGGTGCTCGGACGCCCGCAGCAGCTGGCGCACCGACTCCACCGCGGGCGTCCGCGCCGCCTCGATGGAGGAGGCTCCCAGCAGCCCCGCCGCCGTCTTCGGGTCGCTCGCCTCCGAGGCCAGTGCCACCGCCTGCTCCGCCACGCCCTGGAAGCGTCCGAGGTTGCGCGCGGCCTCCTCCGTCAGGTTGCCCACCACCGCCTCGCGCACCTCGGGCGCCGGG
>NZ_DASVWK010000006.1:0-3095 GCF_036389735.1 Archangium sp.
CACCGTCGCCATCCGGTCCGCCAGCCGCAGCTGCTTCTCCAGGCGCTTGTGCTCGGTGATGTCGTGGATGAGGCCCACGAGGTAGGGCCGTCCATCGGAGCCGGTGAAGACGGCCTTCTTGGTGACGAGCGTGTGGGTGAGCCCGGCGCTGTCGGTGAGCGACTCCTCGTTCTCGTTGGGCTGGCCGGAGCCGAAGACGAGCTCGTCCTGGCGCCAGAAGACGTCCGCTTCATGGGCGGGGTTGAAGTCGTAGTCGGACTTGCCCAGCAGCTCCTCCTCGCGGCGGTCGAGGATGCGGCAGAAGGCGCCGTTCATGGCGACCCAGCGGTGCTCGCGGTCCTTCACGAAGAGGGGATCCGGCAGGGAGTTGAGGACGTTGCGCAGGAAGTCCCGGGCCTGCTCCAGCGCGGCCTGGGCCTGGAGGCGCTCCAGCTCCGCGCCCAGGCGGGTGGCGAAGGCGCCCAGGAGCGCCAGGTCCCTCGGGCCCGCCTCCAGGGGCGCGTCGTGCAGGAGGGCCAGCACCCCGAGCACCTCCCCCCGAGAGCTCCTCAGGGCCATGCCCAGGAAGCCCCGCGAGCCGAGCCGGCGCGGCCACCCGTCCTCGGGGAAGTGCGTGGCCACGCCGTCCTGGTGGTGGAAGACGCCCTGGGTGAGGACCCGCTCGAAAGCGGTGCCGGGCAGCGCGAGGGGCCGCTCCTCGCGGAAGTCCGACTGGCTCCAGACGGCGAGCGGGTGGAGGCTGTCCTGGCCGGGCTTGCGCTCACCCACCACGGCGCTGGTGGCGCGGAAGGCCTCGGCCAGCAGCCGGACGAGCGTCCGGAACAGCTCGGGGCCCACGGCCGCTCCGGTGCTCGTGAGAAGAACCTGGAGGGCCGCTTCCGGGGAGACGCGCTGCACCTGCTCCCCCTGCTGGGGCTCGGACTGGCCGGGCCCCTTCCGCTTCATGCGCATCGCTCGTCCCCTACCAAGGGTCCATCCCTGCCACGCGCCCATGTTTCCACCGGGCCGCGGCGGCCTTCAAGTCGACCTTCCCCCTGACTAGGTCCGGGCCCGGGGGGGCGGTAGACTCGCTCGTCCGCCAGGGAGAGTCGATGCAGACATGCACAGCGGCGCGGTGGCTCGCCCTCGTCCTCGCCGTGAGCTTGCTGGGCGCGGACGAGGCTCGCGCGGGAGAGCCGCCGGGCCGCATCGCGCTGCGCGGCCATGGGACGGACTCCGGCCTTCAGAACGCCGACACCGGCAAGGGCCTCCAGGACGGAGAGGGGTTCGTCTGGGTCACCACCGCGGACGGGGTGTACCGCTTCGAGGGCGAGCGCTTCGAGCGCTTCGGGCTGGAGGCCGGCCTGCCCTCGCTGCCCGTCAATGACGTGGCGCTGGATGCCGAGGGCCGGCTGCTCGTGGCGACGACCAAGGGGGTGGCCCGCTGGGAGGGAGCCCGCTTCACCGCCGTGCCCACCCCGGGCGTGCCTCCCGAGGTGCAGGCGGTGCGCGTGGACCTCCGGGGCCGGCTGCTGCTGTCCACTGTCCAGGGCTTGTTCGTGGAGGAGGAGCCGGGCCGCTTCACCCTGGCGCCGGGCTGGCCGGGAGGGCCCGCGGGAGCCCTGTGGGTGGAGGCGTCCGGCGAGCTTCAGGTGGCCGCGGGCCCGCGCCTGGCGAGCCGCGACGCGCGAGGCCAGTGGCACCTGTGGGACGTCCCCCTGGCGAGCAGCCCCATCGCCGCCATCGCGCGGGACGGAGGGGGCCGGCTGTGGTTGCGCGGCGACGGGTGGCTGGCCATGCGGCCCCGGGAGGGCGCGGCCTTCGAGGATCGCTCCGAGTTCATCGCGGGCACGCTGAGCATCGCGATGCACCTGCGTGTGGGGCAGCGGGGGCAGCTCCTCATTCCCACCACCCGGGGCCTGGTGGAAGTGGAGGGCGAGCGCGCGCGCATCGTCCAGCTGGGGCGGGCGGGACAGGCCCTGCGGATGCGGGATGCGCTGGAGGACACGGGGGGCTCGCTCTGGGTGCTGGGACAGGGCGCGCACCGGGCCCTGGGCCGTGGCCTGTGGAGCCAGCACGACGTCACCACGGGCCTGCCCGCGAGCGCCATCTGGGGGCTCGCGCGGGACGCGGAGGGCACGCTGTGGGTGGGCACCGATGACGGGCTCGCGCGCGGTACGCCCGAGGGGTGGAAGGCCGTTCCCGGGCTGAGCGGCTACTCGCTCAAGGCGGTGGTGGTGGACGGGGAGGGCGGGGTGTGGAGCGCGGGCAACCCGCTCGGCCTCCACCACTACGACTCGCGGACGGGAGCGCTGCGCACGCTGCGGGAGGAGTCCGGCTTCTCCGCGCGCGTCACCTTCAGCCTGGTGCTGGAGCCGGACGGCACGCTGTGGGCCGCCGGCTTCGCGGGCCTCTTGCGCGGGGTACGGCAGGGGGAGCGGTGGACGTTCGCGCCGGTGCTGCCGCACAGCCCCCGGATGCCGTTCGTGGGCCTGGCCAGGGATGGAGCGGGGCGGCTGTGGGCCGCGGGGGACGGGCTCTACGTGCGCGATGGCGGCACCTTCCACCGCTTCGGGGTCGGCGAGGGGTTGAGGGACGACCGTGTGCGCTACCTGCTGGCCCGCAGCGACGGCCGCATCTGCGCGGCCTACGCGGCCCCCATCGGCGTGAGCTGCTTCACCTACCGGGACGGGCGCCTGGAAGACGGCGTCCACCATGACCAGAGCACGGGGCTGCACAACGGCGTCGTGTACCAGCTCGGCGAGGATGCCTTCGGCCGTTTCTGGGTGGGCACCGGCGCCGGGATGGAGCTCTTCGGCAACGGGTGGCACGTCCCCTTCGGACAGAGCCAGGGCCTGCCGGGGGACACCCCCAATGGCAACTCCTTCCTGGCGGATGCGGATGGCACCGTGTGGGTGGGGACCTCGAGCGGACTCGGCCGCTTCGAGGGCGCGCGCTACACGGGCCCGAGGCCCCCGCCGCATGTGAAGCTGCTGGGCCTCACCTTCGGCCCCCACGCGCGCGCCCACGTCCCGGACGAGCGGCTCCAGGTGGAGCATGACGCGTCGACGCTGGACGTCCGGTTCACCGGGGAGGGCCTCCACGAGGCCTCGCCC
>NZ_DASVWK010000007.1:0-4270 GCF_036389735.1 Archangium sp.
CGGGAGGACTCAGGCAATGGTGGACAAGACGAAGCGACGGTCGAGGCCCAAGGTGGCGACGCGCCGTGAGCCGGCGCCCCGGCGCGGGCCCGGACCGCACCCCATCCCGCCCCTGGCGTTCGACCCCTTCACCCTGGGGCAGGAGCACCCGGAGTGGGTGATGAAGGGCTTTCCCTCCTACGTCGAGCACGAGCACGAGAACCTCGCGCGCAGCACCCGGGTGCTGGAGCACCGGGGGAACACCATTACCATCACCACCACGTACGAGGTGCGAGTCGACGAGCGGCTCGTCACGCTGCACATGATGGTGGATGAGGAAGGGCGGCTCTGGTCCCACCTGTGCCCCTATCTGACCTTCACGACGGCGCCAGAGCTGGTGAGCCACCTCCTCCAGCGCATGCCGCACCTGTTCGAGCCGGAGGCCGGTGAACCCGAGCGCCACGCGGCCCACCACCACCACGGAGGGCACCGATGATCCGCCGCAACATCCTCTCCGATGAGAGCGTCCGGCAGCAGTTCATCTCCGGGGTGCTGGCCCTCAAGGACCCGGCGCGCTTCCCATGGCCGGGCCAGCAGGGGCTCTCCATCTATGACTTCTTCGTGTCGTGGCACCACCAGTCGATGATGCTCTTCACGCCCCCCACGCAGCGCGACCGCAACGCGGCCCACTCGGGCCCGGCCTTCCTGCCGTGGCACCGCTACTACCTGCTGCGCTTCGAGGGCTACCTGCGCCGCGCGCTCGGAGACGCGGAGTTCCGGTTGCCGTACTGGGACTGGTCCGCGGACGCGGCGCTGTCGGACCCCCGTCAGTCCCCTCTCTGGGCCAACTCCGCGCTGGGCCGCTTCACCATGCCGGGCGCCTGGCAGGTACGGGTCGTCCCGGCGGAGCGGGGTCTCAGGCGACTGCCGCGGCCGCGACCCCTGGACCGCGCACTCGGCGGGGCGGGCGCGCTGCCCACACGTGAGGCGGTCCGCGCGGTGCTGCGAGACCAGGTCCTCTACGATGCCCCTCCGTACAACAGCACCTCGAACGGCTTCCGCAACCAACTGGAGGGCTGGGAGGGTCCGGCGCGCATCCACAACAGCGTGCATGTCTGGGTGGGCGGAGACATGACGGACAGCACGTCGCCCAATGACCCCGCGTTCTTCCTGCACCACTGCAACGTGGACCGCATCTGGCATGCATGGAGGCTCCGCTACCCCGACGCCCCCTACGTCCCCTCGGGGCGCGCGGCCGACACCCTCGCCTTCCACCGGATCAATGACGCCCTCTACTCGGTGTTCCGGGAGACGCGGCCGGTGACTCCGCGCAGCCTGCTCGACCCGCGTGCCCTCGGGGCCCCCTTCGGCAGGGCCGACCGCTACGACTACGACACAGTCGCGGACCTGCGGGCCTGAGGAGGCCCGGAAAGATTCACGGACGCTGAGTCGGCTCCGGATTGACGGCTTCACCCACGGTGAAGTAGTCACCGCGGCCCAACCACGAGAAGGGGACATTCATGAAGCGTACGATTCTGGTGTGCGTCACGGCCATCGCGCTCTCGGGCTCTGCCTGGGCGCAGGACAAGGCTCAAGAGCCCGCTGCTACTGCCACGCAGGCACCTGCGATGGACATGACGAAGATGGGCCCGGGGGCTCGCAAGCCCACCAACGAGAAGCAGACGAAGAAGGAGGTCCAGGAGTTCTTCAAGCAGCAGGAGGAGCTCGCGAAGAAGGGCGACATGGAGGCGATGATGGCGACACACGACTTCCCGCTCTACATGGCGACCGATGACCTGAAGGGCGTGCCCGAGGCCAGGGAGTTCAGCCGCGAGGAGTATGTCGCGATGATGAAGCCCTTCTACGAGAACATGCCGAAGGACATGAAGGTGACCCACAAGCCGACGATCACCGTCCTCTCGGACTCGCTGGTGAGCGTGACCGACGACTTCACGATGACCGTGGGCAAGCAGAAGGTCACCGGCCGGAACGCCGCCCTGCTCGTGAAGCGCGACGGCCAGTGGAAGTGGAAGACGATGATCGAAGCCGGCTGGGGCGGAATGCCCGCCGAGGGCAAGAAGTAGAAGTGCTCGAGGAGGGGGCCTTTCGATGAACAGGACAATCCAACTCGCGTGTGCGGTGGCGCTGCTGGGGTTCACAACCGCCTGCGGATGGCCCTACTCCAAGCCCATCAAGACCAGTGCGAGAGCCGAGCCCGAGGTGGGCTATATCTACGGACGGTTCAAGCAAACATACAATGACGCGGCCCCCTCCTTGACCGTGGGGCTCATACTCCAGTCGTCATCGGAAGACGACGCGCTCCGAATCCGGCTTCGGGCAGGACAGACCCTCGTTTTCGCCGTGAAACCCGGCACCTATACCCTCAAGCAGACCGGTATCGGGGAGAGCACCTATATCGGCCGACTCGCGGAGCTCCCGGCGAAAGATGTCCGAAGTTTTTCGATCGAGCCGGGAAAAGCCCACTACATCGGAGACTTCACCGCGCGGACACGCGCGGTGAGAGGGTATGAATCCTGGAACATCTCCTGGTGGATTCATGTCGGTGAGAACAGCTATGAGGAGACCACCGCGCGCATGAGGAAGCGGTTTCCGGCGCTGGCGGGCCTGGAGACCGTTGACGTGAGCGGTAGCGAGGCCTCCAGGTAACACCCCGCCCACCGCGCGCTCCGCCCCTCCGGTGAGGGCGCTACGTCGGATGCGCGCCAGCGAGGCGCTGCACCAGCTGGCGCACCTGCTGGCTGTTGAAGGGCTTCCTCAGCTCCAGCAGCAGCTCGGACCGGCCGAACTCGCGCACCATGTCCTCCCACGAGTAGTCGGAGTAGGCCGAGCAGAGCACCACCTGCAGCGAGGGGGCCACCCGGCGCAGGTGCCGCAGCGTCTCGACGCCGTTCCAGCCCGGAGGCATCCGGTAGTCCAGGAAGGCCATCGCGTAGGGGTGGCCAGCGGCCTGGGCCTCCCTCACCTTGGCCAGTCCTTCCTGCCCCTGGAAGGCGGAGTCCACCTCGAACTCCACCTCGCCCGGGCTGATGCTGGAGGAAGGCGGACCGAAGAGAGAGTCCGCCAGCAGGTCCAGCTCACCGCTGTCCGCCTTCTGTTGCGGGCAGAGGATGCGCAGGAAGTCCTTGTGGATGGCCTCGGAGTCGTCGATGACCAGGATGCTTTTCTTGGTGTCCGTCATGAGTGAGACGCCTCCTCGATGGGTTGATAGGGCAATTCCAGCGTGAACGTGGCACCACGCCCGGGCCCGTCACTGTGGACCGTCAGGGAGCCCCCCAGCTCCTGCGCCGCCAGGGCACTGGAGTGCAGGCCGAAGCCGTGCCCCTCCTTCCGGGTGGTGAAGCCGTATTGGAAGATGCGTGTGACCATGTCCTCGGGGATGCCCATGCCGTTGTCGTGGATCTCGATGCGCACGCGGTCGGGGACGGGCAGGTCCAGCTTCACGGTCAGGATGCGCTTCTCCGCGGGTGTCTCATCCATGGCGTACTTGGCGTTGCTGATGAGATTGACCAGGATCATCAGCACCTTGTGCTTGTCCGTCAGCACGAGCGGCAGGAAGCGCAACTGCCGCACCTCCTTCACGTGGTGACGGGTGAGCGCGGCCGCGTTGATGCGCAACGCGTCGTCCACCAGCGACGACAGGTGGACGGGCTCGTTCATCCGGGGCGTACGGGCATGGTTCTGCTGCACCTTGACGATGTCGCCGATGTGCTCGGTGTAGCGGCCCACGTCCTCCAGCAGGGTGAGGATCTCCTGACGCTCCTTGAGCAGGTTCTGTCCCAGCTTGTTCAGGAAGGGCATGACGTTGCGTCCGCGCTCGTCCTGCGTGAGGAAGGCTTGGAGGTCCGTCTGGTGCTCGCCGAGCAGGGTGGCCACGCGGCTCACGTGCTCCACCCGCAGCTCGCCCACCCTGTCCCTCGCCAGCTGGGAGGAGGTGTAGACGCTGTTGAGCACATTGCCCACGTTGTGCAGCACGTTGGTGGCGATCTCCGCCATGCCCGCCTGCCGCGCCGTCTGCACCAGCTGCCCGTGGACCGTCTTCAGCTCCCGGGTCCGCTCCTCGACGCGCTGCTCCAGTCCCTCGTTGGCCTGGCGCAGCTGCTCTTCCCGCTGCTGCACCTTGTCCGCCATGGTCCGGAAGGCCCCCGCCAGCTGCCCCAGCTCGTCCTCACGCGAGCTGTCCAGCGCCACCTGGAAGTCCCCGGCCGCCACGCGATGGGTGGCCTGGGTGAGCGCCAGCAGTGGTTGGGAGATCTGCTTCTGGAGCACCCAG
>NZ_DASVWK010000008.1:0-2739 GCF_036389735.1 Archangium sp.
GCCGAGCGCATGGGCGTCGAGATCCGGGGATGAGCCGCCGAATGATGCCCCCGTTTCCGTCCACCGGTTTCGGGCTCCTCCTGGTGGAAGGTGGCGATGAGCGCGGGCTGTGTGAGGCCGTGGCGGGACCCACGGTGTGGCCGGGGTTGGTGTGCTGGTACGGGAGCGGTGGTACGGACCTGCCGGACCTTGCTGCTCTGGCGGTGAGGGATCCCAGCTTCGCCAACGCCCGCAGCGTGGGCGTCGTCCTGGACATGGAGGAGGACCCGAAGGAAGCCTACCGCATCGCGCAGGAGACGCTGGCGGCGTTCGGGGCCAACACGCCTCCGATTCATGGCCGCCTGGCCGGGCAGCCCCGTCCGATGGGCGCCTTCTTCGCCCCGGATGGAAAGACTCTCGGGAGTATCGAGCACCTCTGCCGCCTGGCGGTTGGCGACCCGAAACTCTCGGCGTGCGTGGATGCGTTGGTCGGCTGTGCCCAACCCCTGCACTCCACCACGGCGCTCGGGGCCAAGGGGTGGCTCAACGCCTATCTCGCGATGTGCCCGGACCCGAGGCTTCGCTTCCATCAGGCGTTCACCGCGGGAACTGGTGGTATCGACCCAGCGCACCCGGCGTTCGACCCGTTGAGGAACTTCCTCCAAAGCCTCTGACTGCTCCCGCGGGAGTGCCACGAGGGAGGCGGTCCTCCCTCGTGAGCACCGTCCTCGACTACCGGGACATCATCGCGCCCATGACGTTGAACACGAAGCCGATCAGCATGGCGGCCGTCCAGGCCATCATCACGTTGCGGTTCGCGTTCCGGTCCACGTGCATCCAGCCCCAGATGAAGGTGTAGATGCTGCAGATCAGCCCCAGGATGCCGTGCAGCACGCCCTTGGCCTGGAACAGCTTGATCAGCACCATGATGAAGCAGACGAGGCTGACGAGGCCGGCGATCGTTCCAAACAGTCCGAGAATCATACCCATGGTTGTCTTTCCTCTGTGGTGGGGCTCGGGGTCTACCCGAGGGTGGAGTGGATGAAGGCACTGCGGAAGACGAGCAATCGAACGAGCCAGTAGACCACCAGGGCCACCAGCAGCAGGGCGGTCAGGCCGGTGTGTCGCTCGAAGCGGGCGACCCCGGCGATGCCCCGGCGCCGGAGGGCCTCGGGCAGCAGCGCCATCCCGACGAGCAGCACCAGCGCCGCCAGGAAGAAGGGCGCGAAGGCGTGCCCGGCCAGCGCGCCCCGCCAGTCCCCGTGCAGCAGGGCGGCGATGGCCCGCGACAGCCCACACCCCGGGCAGGGAATCCCCAACGTGTGCCGCACGGGGCACGGCCACCCGGGCAGCCCGAAGCGCATCAGCCCCAGGTGGAGGGCCGCCACGGCGCCGATCACCAGGCCAGGAGCTCGGTGCTCCAGGAGCTGGGCCAGCACGGGCGTCGCGAAGCGCTGAGCGGCTCGAGTGGATGATGACGGACGCGGCTCCATGCCCCTTCCCCCTCCGGAGCAGGTGTCCGAGCGGACTAGCACGCCCCGTGTCGGGTGTCGAACAGTCGTGGCCTTCCCCGGTTTCTCATTTTCAGGGAAAGTGGGGCTAACTGTTCCGCGCGCGCTTTCCCGTTCTCCGGTGAAAGTGGCGCTTCACCCCTGGAGTCCCCTGTCATGAATCCCCAATCCGTGTGGAAGCGCGTGCTGGCGCTTTCGCGGTTCCTCTGTGTCTCCTCCTTGCTGGTGCACGCCACGGCCTGCCAGCCGGGCCCCGTCGAGGGCACGGAGGAAGTCGCCGCCGAGGTCCACGTCGGCTACGTCATCGCTTCCAACGGCAAGCCCGTGCAGCTGCGCTACACCATCGAGGACGGTCAGGCGGTGCAGGGGGACATGGGCTTTGGCCCCGCCGAGGCCATCGCCCCCACGGAAGAGGAGGCGCTGCGGCGCCTGGCCTCGGTCCAGGCGCAGGGCGTGGAGGCGCAGGTCATGTACATCGCCGGGGGCATGTGGCCCGGGGGAACGGTCTACTACCAGTGGGACGCGAGCCTGCCGTCGGGCAACGCCACCCGGAACGTGCTGCAGCAGGCCATCACCTACATCAACTCGAAGACGGCCGAGACCGGGGTGCGCCTGGTGGAGGGCACCAACGGGGGCAGGTACGTCAAGCTCATCTACGGCTCGGATCGCGCGGACGTGGGCTACAAGGGGACGGTCCAGTCGCTCTACTTCTGGAACTCCCTCTGGCAGGTGGGCGTGCACGAGCTGGGGCACACCATGGGCCTGTGGCACGAGCACCAGCGCTGCGAGCAGGGCACCTACCTCTACATCTACGCCCCGAGCGATCCCAACATCGCGGCGCAGTGCAATCAGCCCACGGTGCCCAACCAGCCGTACAACACGCTGTCCATCATGCACTACTCGAAGGGGGAGCTCGGGACGCGCGCGGACTTCAAGCCGGGCGTGACGGTGGCTCCGGCCAAGAGCGTGCACCCCGGGTTCGATCCGTATGACATCCGCAACCTGGCCTACCTGTACAAGACGCCGGACAACGCGAAGTTCATCGGCTACCAGAACCTGCCCACGACGCTGGCGCCCGGGCAGGCCTTCACGGCGACGGCCGTGTTCGAGAACACGGGCAGCAACACCTGGAGCATCGCGGCCAACTACAAGCTGGGCGCGCAGAACCCCCAGGACAACATGACGTGGGGCGCCAACCGCGTGGCGCTGCCGGGCAGCATCGGCCCCGGGCAGTGGGCGTACATCAGCA
>NZ_DASVWK010000009.1:0-4783 GCF_036389735.1 Archangium sp.
GACCCGCTGCAGGCGAGCCGGAATTGCTCCCAACGTCATCGAGAGATCCGCGATCTGCTTCCGCAGCGCAGCCGCTGTCGACTGCTCGATCAGGCTCGAAGAGGCGGACTCGGAGATGAGTGCCTCGGCCTCCACGAACTGACCTTCGGAGATGAGGTGGGTGATTCGTGCTTCCGTGGTGTTGCGTCCAAAACCTCCCCCTCCACCCTCGTCTTGAGCATGTGCGCAGGAAGCCAGACTGCCCACCAACAGGAGTGCCATGACGAACACTGCCCTTCGCGGAGTCAGACCCATGTCGCAGCTCTCAAGGAGGAGGCAGCCATGATCTCAAGGCTATCAAGGGCCGGACCGGTGCAGTGACTCCACGATGAAGGTCTTCAGCGCGCGTGCCGCCGCTGTCAGGTACTCCTCTCCCCGGTGCACCAGCCCTATCTGCCGTCGCGGGCCTCCCTTCTTCACCTCCACCACATCGAAACCTCGGGCCGCGTGGTCTCGCGCCATCAGATCCGGGAGCAGCGCCACCCCGAGCCCCCTCTCCACCATCCGCCTCATCCCCTCCGCGTTGTCCATTTCGATCGCCACCCGTGGCTTCAGCCCTCGCGCCTCGCAGGCCGCCTCCAGCGCGTACGTGCCCGACATGCCTGGAATCACCACCAGCGCCTCCTCCACCACCTCCGTCAGCTCCACCGGCCTCTTCAGCTTCGTCAGCCGGTGACCCCTCGGCACCGCCAGCACCGCTCCTCGTCCCAGAGCTTCCGCGCCACCAGGTCCACCCGTCTCAGGGGCAGGCTGACGATCGTCGGATCCAACTCTCCGCTTGCTACCCGGGCCTCCAGCACGTGGTGCGTCCCCTCGCTCAGCCGTAACAGCACTTCCGGGTAGCGGCTCGTGAAGGCCTTCACCAACTCAGGCAGCAGGTACGTCCCCACTGTCTGGAGTGTCCCTAGCGACAGCACGCCCCTCGGCGTGCTCGTCAGCCCTCCGCTTCGGCAAGCTCGCCGATCACCTCGGCCGCAAGCCCGTCTTCTCCGCCGACATGGGCCTCTTCCTCTTCGGCTCCATCCTCTGTGGCGCCGCCCAGTCCGTCCCCGCCCTCATCGCCTTCCGCGTCATCCAGGGGCTCGGCGTTGGCGCCCTCCAGCCCACCACCATGACCATCAGCGCGGACCTCTACACCCTCCGCGAGCGCGCCGCCGTCCAGGGCCTCTTCACCGGTGCCTGGGGCTCCGCCACCGTCGTCGGCCCCCTCATCGGAGGCTGGCTCGTCATGCACGCCTCCTGGCGCTGGGCCTTCCTCGTCAACGTCCCCGTGGGCGCCTCCTCGCCCTCCTTCACGCCTCCTGCCCTCGTCCTGATCGGCTCCTCGCTCTCGCCCTCGGGGTGTCCCACGGCTGGGGCACCCCCCTCCTCTTCGCCAGCCTCGGCCTGTTCGGCTTCGGGCTCGGGCCCGCCGTCTCCACTTCCCTGCTCGGCCCCCAGACACGCGCCCCCTGGCACCACCGCGGCAGCGTCACCAGCTCCATCTACGCCACCCGCATGCTCGGCGGCTCCTTCACCATCGCCGCCATCGATCTCGTCCACGGCGGGTTTCCCCTTCGCTTCGCCCTCGTCGCCGCCATCGCCGGCCTCGCCGCCCTCGTCCTCCTCACCCTCGCCCCCGGCCGCGTCATCACCGAGGCCGACGTCCCCTCTTGAGCACTTCCGGGACTCGCCCGCCCCCCCTCCTCTCGTGCTCCCCTCGGGACCTGTCGGGTTTCTTCGCTCCCGGGCTCGGGAAGCGTCATGATGCGTCCCCATGCGAAGCACGAGGCATCCCTCCACGCGATCCGGCGCTCCCCTGGCCTTCCTGCTGGGGTCGTTGCTCTCCGGCTCCGCCGTGTACGCCCAGGACTCGGGCTCCCAGGACACCCCGCCCCCCGCCACCGCTCCGGCTCCCGCGTCGGACGCGCAGGCCCCGGCTCCGGCACAGGCTCCCTTCCGGGAAGAGGAAGTCACCCAGTGTGGTGACAAGCAGGTCGGCACCGGCGAGGGCATGCTCCGCCCCCTCGGCCATGGTTTCTACGCCGAGGGCAACCGCGTTCGCCGTGGCTGCACCCTCATCCTCCAGCGCACCCTCAAGAACCGTCCCCCCGTCCCCTTCGCCCCCGACTCCTTCCGTCCCCTCGGCTGCGGCTTCTTCCGCTACGCCTCCAGCATCTACTGGGGCCGGCCCCTCGCTTCCGAGGACCCCGCCAGGGAGCCCAATGGCCAGCCCGCCGAGGTGCTCACCCGGTTGGATCTCGCCGACGCGCAGACCTTCGAGGTCGATGCCGATTGCCGGCCCCGGGACGTGCATTTCCTCTATCTCAACCACGCCTCCCGCCCCGAACTCCCCGCCTTCGTCGCCGTCCCCCGCGGCGATGGGCAGGGCTATGAGGAACTCGGCTGCGGCTTCGTCCGCTTCGAGGGCCGCGTCTTCTTCGGCGCTCGCTCCCTCGAGGGCGTTCATGCGCCCTCCTTCTCCTCCGTGCTCGGTCGGCTCCCCTATCTGGAGTGCGGCGGCGCCATGTACGGACGGGATCGCTCCAAGGTCTGGTGGCAGCACCTCCTCGTCCGTGGCGCCAAGGCCAGGAGCTTCCGCGTCCCCCGCGAGGAGAACCCGGACTTCCGCGTCGCCTGTGATGGCCGTCGCTCCTTCCAGCAGGACGCCGTCGACAAGAAGCCCCATCCGCTCTGCAAGCCCGCCAAGAAGGTGATGGTCAGGAAGCGCAAGTAGAGAGCAGGGACGCTACCTGGCCAGGGGGTCCTCCAGGGGTCCCGGCATCCCCCACAGCTCCGTGGGCTCCCGGTATCCGCTCTCGAAGGAGTCCAGGATCGGCGGCCAGCGCTCCCAGAACGTCGCCCAGTTGTATTCCGTTGGCGGGGCCGTGAGTGGGTTCCCGTCCCGGTCCCTCCTCGCGTAGGCGTAGTCCGCCAGCGTCCACTCCACCGTCCCGAAGTGCACCACCAGCATCGGGGTCATCGCCCTCATCGTCTCGAGGCGGGACACTTCGTCCTCGTGTGCCGTGCTCGGGATGAAGGCCGGTTGCACCGCGTCGTGCTGCTCGCGCCAGGCCAGGCAGTTGTTCGCCATCGCGATCCGTGTGTCGCGCTCGGCTGGCTCGGACGTGCGTCGCGCCCGCTCGTACAGCGCGAAGGCCGCCACCACCAGGCTCCTTCCGTCCATCCCCGGGAAGAGTTGGTCGAAGGCGTGCGGTCTCGGCGTGTCGTGCGCGTGCTCCAGCGCGTGGTCGTAGGCGAGCCGCGTCTCCTCTCTTCTCGCCCCGGGGAGGGGAAACTCCGCCAGGACCCGCTCGGGTGTCACCTCTCCGGCCCGCTCGCGCCAGGCGAGGTACGCGTTCGCCGCCCCGCCGATGTCCGCGTAGATGGCCACGTTGCCCTCATGCAGCGTGCGCTCCAGCGTGCGTACCACCGCCTCCGCCTTGTCGAGCGGCAGCAGCCCCGGCGCTCCCCGGTAGAGCGTCGCGAAGCGGGAGGCCGTGGTGGTGAGCGTGCGCGGATCCGACAGCGCCTCGCCGTTCATCGACGTGGTGAGCGCTCCCAGTGCCGCCGCCGCGTCCGGGGGCAGCCCGTACGCCACCAGCTCCACCGAGAGCCCTTCCACCGACAGCAGCGCCGAGCCCGTCAGCCCCACCCGTTCGAGCGCCCGCGTCACCGACAGCGACGGTTGTCCCCTCCCCGCGTCGAGGATGTGTCGGGCCATGGCCGCGCCGAGCATGCCCTTGCCGGCCTCGTGCGAGGCGTGTGGCGCGAAGCCGAACCAGTTGGGGCGTACGAGGCTCGTGCCTCCGGGCTGGAAGTCCGGATCCAGCAGCGCCTGGAACGCGTGGGCGAGCTGGATGTAGCCCGCGGTGATGCGGCGGTTGTCCTCCAGCGGTGAGGGGCTGGACTGAGGCTCCACGAGGATGCTCCCGGTGAGGAGGGGGGGCTGGACGGCAGCCTACCGGGGTCCAGTGCCCGCCGAGGCTCCCGCGTCTGCTCCGACGAGCTTGTCCTTCAGCGTGCCCAGTCCCCGGCTCCCCGCCTCGCGGGCCTTGTTCAGCACGCCTCCGGCCTCACGCACCACGGCCTCCGGCTTCACCTGCGCCATCCCGGTGCGCACCCGGTCCATCCACAGGATGGGCTCGTACACCTGCTTCGCCCGCTCCTCGCCCAGCACCTTGACGAGGAGCTTCTCCAGTCCCCCCGCCCGCGCCACCAGCGCCCGCGCCAGGATGAGCGCCGCGCGCTGCTGCCGGAAGATGGGCAGGCTCTTGCCGTGGGTGCGCAGCTCGTTCGCGCTCGTCCGCAGCTCCCGCCGCGTCGGCTCGTCCAGGTACGGGCTGCCCGCCAGCTTCTCCAGGTTCGTCGCCGCCTCCGCGTAGCGCTCGCGCTTGTAGTGCACGAAGGACCAGCCCCACCACGTCAGCTCGTTCTCGATGCCCAGCCGCTCCAGCGCCGCCAACCCCCGCTCCACGTCGTCCGCCGCCGGATCCTCCCGATCCAACTGCATCCGGTTCCACGCCCGCAGGAAGTGGCCCAGCGCCCTCATGCTCTCGAGCGTTTGCGCGGGCGTCGCGTCCCCGATGCGCATCAGCGCCAGCTCGTTCTCCGGCAACGTCTCCACCTCCGCCAGGTAGGCCGTCAGCTCCTCCTCCGACGCGTAGTGGTAGCGCGCCTCCATGAACGACAGGCCCCGGCATGCCCTCGACAGCGTGCGCAGGTACGCCGGCCACTCGGGATTCGGCCTGGCCCGCGCGAACTC
>NZ_DASVWK010000010.1:0-2857 GCF_036389735.1 Archangium sp.
CGGGCAGGTGCTCTTCCTGAGCGTGCCCTTCGAGGGCATCGTCAGCCCCTCGCGTCGCGCCTGGCTCATGGGGGCCTTCCTCTCACGCGCGGGTGTGCTGGCCTCACCCCCCACGCCGCCTGTTGGAGAGGAGCTCCTGCCCCCGGATGCGGACATGGGGAGCCCCTCGACCTCCACGGCCTGCATGCTGGACCCCATCCCCACGTCCTACGAAAACCCGGACACGGGCTGTGGCTGCCGGGCGAGCGAGGGAACCGCGTCGGTTGCATGGCTGTTGGTGCTGCTGACTGTTCAGCTACGGCGCACGGGTCGTCGATCTGCCTTTACTGAGCGTTGACTCGCGTGAAGCACATGCCTACGGTCGGCCGCCCTTTCCCACGACGGGCAAGCGTGCGGCCCGCCGTGTGCTGTTCACCTCTAAGGAGACTGTGACATGGCCACCAAGATTGCCATCAACGGGTTCGGTCGTATCGGCCGTTGCGTCCTTCGCGCGGCGCTGAGCCGCAAGGAAGAGCTCGACTTCGTCGCCATCAACGACCTCGATGAGCCGGCCGCGCTGGCGCACCTGTTCAAGTACGACTCCGTCCACGGCATGTGGCACGGCACCGTGAAGGCCACGGACAAGTCCATCATCATCGACGGCAAGGAGATCGCCGTCACCGCGCAGAAGGACCCCACCGCGCTGCCCTGGAAGTCCATGGGCGCCGACATCGTCATGGAGTGCACCGGCCGCTTCACCGAGCGCGACGATGCCGCCAAGCACATGAACGCGGGCGCCAAGAAGGTCATCATCTCCGCGCCGGCCAAGGGCCCGGACCTGACGATCGCCTACGGCATCAACCACGACCAGTACGATCCGAAGAAGCACCACATCCTCTCCAACGCCTCGTGTACCACCAACTGCCTGGCGCCGCTGGGCAAGGTGCTGCTGGAGAACTTCGGCATCGAGAAGGGCGTGATGACCACCATCCACAGCTACACCAACGACCAGCGCATCCTGGACCTGACGCACAAGGACCTGCGCCGCGCCCGCGCCGCCGCGCTGTCGATGATTCCCTCCTCCACCGGTGCCGCCAAGGCCATCGGTGAGGTGCTCCCGGCCCTCAAGGGCAAGATGCACGGCATGGCCGTGCGCGTGCCCACCCCGAACGTGTCCCTGGTGGACTTGAGCGTGGTGACGAGCAAGCCCGTCACCGTTGATGCCGTCAACGCCGCCTTCAAGGCCGCCGCCGAGGGCCCGCTCAAGGGCGTGCTCCAGTACAACGACGAGCAGACCGTCTCCATCGACTACAACGGCAACCCGCACTCCTCCATCTTCGACTCCACCAACACCATGGTCATGGGCGACAACCTGCTCAAGGTGATGGCCTGGTACGACAACGAGTGGGGCTTCTCCAACCGCATGGTGGATACGGCGAAGTTCCTCGCTTCCAAGGGCATCTAGTCAGGCAGTCCAACGGGCGTTCCGAGTGGGAGAAGCGAGATGATCCGCTACATCGACGACATGCAGCTCACCGGCAAGCGCGTCTTCATCCGGGTGGACTTCAACGTTCCCCTGGAGGGAAAGCGCATCACCGATGACACCCGCATCCGCGAGGCGCTGCCGACGATCCGTCGCGCGCTGGAGCTGGGCGGGAAGGTGATTCTGGCCTCCCACCTCGGGCGCCCCAAGGGTCCCGACCCGAAGCTCTCCCTGGAGCCGGCCGCCAGCCGCCTCAGTGAGCTGCTCGGCGCCAAGCACGAGGTCCTCCTCGCCGACGACTGCGTGGGCGACGGCGTGCGCAAGCTGGTGAAGGACCTCAAGGAAGGGCAGGTGCTCATGCTCGAGAACCTGCGCTTCCACAAGGAAGAGGAGGCCAACGACGACGCCTTCGCGCGTGAGCTGGCCTCCTTCGCCGACGTCTACATCAACGACGCCTTCGGCACCGCGCACCGCGCCCATGCCTCCACCGCGGGCATGGTGCCCCATGTGAAGGAGAAGGGCGCCGGCCTCCTGATGCGCAAGGAGCTGGACTACCTGGGCGGCGCGCTGAAGAACCCGGTCAAGCCCTTCGTGGCCATCCTGGGCGGCGCCAAGGTGAGCGACAAGATCAAGGTCATCGAGAGCCTGCTGCCCAAGGTGGACGCGCTGCTCATCGGCGGCGCCATGGCGTACACCTTCCTCAAGGCGCAGGGGATTGAAGTGGGCAAGAGCCGCGTGGAGGAGGACAAGCTGTCGCTGGCCACGCGCATGCTGGAGGCGGCGCAGCGGCTGAAGACGTCGCTGGTGCTGCCCATCGATCACATCTGCGGCACCGAGCCCTCGGACAAGGGCCAGGTGCGCGAGGTGGCGGATCGGGCGATTCCCGTCGACGTGATGGGCCTGGACATCGGCCCGAAGACGCGGGCCATGTACGCCCAGCACATCCGCGGCGCGAAGACGGTGGTGTGGAACGGCCCCATGGGCATGTTCGAGGTGGAGAAGTTCGCCGCCGGCACGCGGGACGTGGCCATGGCCATGGCCGCCAACAAGGACGCGGTGACGATCGTGGGCGGTGGCGACAGCGCCGCGGCCGTCAACGAGATGGGGATGGCCACCAAGCTCAGCCATGTGTCCACCGGCGGCGGCGCCTCGCTGGAGTTCCTCGAGGGCCGCGAGCTGCCGGGCGTGAAGGCGCTGGAGACCAAGTAGTCCACCGCACCGCAACACCTCGTGAGGGAGTCCCCATGGCACAGGCGCGACGGAAGCTGATCACCGGCAACTGGAAGATGAACAAGACCGTCCCCGAGACGCTCGCGCTGGCGCGGGAGCTCAAGGGGCTGGTGGCCTCGGTGCCGGGGGAGCGGGTGGAGATCTCCGTGGCGCCGCCCTTCGTGT
>NZ_DASVWK010000011.1:0-4906 GCF_036389735.1 Archangium sp.
TGCCGCACCTGGCGCGCGAGCCCGCCATCGCGCAGATGTTCCTCGCCGAGGCGCGGCTGGCCACCCACCTCCAGCACCAGAACATCGCCAGCGTCTATGACGTGGGCAGCGGCCCCGATGGCCTCTTCCTGGTGATGGAGCTGGTGAACGGGTGGGACCTGGGCCAGCTGCTGCGCCATGCGTGGCGGCGCGGCCAGCGCTTCCCTCCGCACCTGGTGGCCTTCATCGGCGCCCAGGTGCTCGGGGGGCTCATCCACGCCTACCGGCGCACGCACGGCGGTCGCCCCGTGATGACGGCCCACCGCGATGTCTCGCCCTCCAACATCCTCGTCTCGCGCGAGGGCGAGGTGAAGGTGACGGACTTCGGCATCGCCCGCATCGAGGGCGCGGCCCTGGGCACCCAGCCCGGCACCTTCAAGGGCAAGCTCCCCTACGCCGCGCCGGAGACGCTCCACGGCCAGCCCGCCACCGCCCAGAGCGACCAGTTCTCCCTCGGCATCGTCCTCTACGAGCTGCTCGCGGGGCAGCACCCCTTCGACACTGGCTCGGAGGACCCGATGGCCTTCGCCATGGCCATCACCCAGCAGGAGCCCGCGCCCCTCACCGGCCTTCCCGCGCCGCTGGTCGCCATGGTGGAGCGCGCCATGTCCAAGGAGCCCGCGGCCCGCTTCCCCCGCCCGGAGGACATGGCCGAGGCCCTGGCCCGCTACCTCGCCCAGGCCGGCGAGCCCGCCTCCTCCCACTCCCTGGCCGCGTTCCTCGCCCACCTCAACCTGCCTCCCACCCTGCTGGAGCTGTCGGACACTTCCGAGGAGCAGTCCGGCGCGGCTCCATCGAGCCAACCCGGGGCCGAGCCGAGCCCGATGGCGCAGACCGTCCGACGCCCCTCGCTCTCCACCCGGTCCGTGGAGCCGTCCGCCTCCCAGCTCCAGTCCGTCGAGCCGTGGGACGAACAGCCCGGAGGCGCCGCGCTCAGCATGAGTGGTCGGCTCGTCCTGCCCACCGCCGCCCCACCGGTCCAGGCTCGCGAGTTCCGCTGCTCCCGCTGCAACGCCTCCCTGCCCTCGGCCCATGCCCCGTGCGACCGCTGCGCCCGGGAGCTCTCCCCAGACCTCTCCGCGCTCGCCGAGGACATCTCGCCTCCGCCCCAGCCTCCACGCCCGCGGACCGTGGTCACCTCCGCGCCCCAGGCGGCTCCGCCCACCGCCCTGCGCTCGGTGCTGGACATGGAGGAGGAGGAGTTGCAGTTGGCCGAGCGCGCACCCCGGCCGGAGAGCGACTTCCCCGTCCTGCGCGAGGCGCCACGCTGGCGTCGCCTGGTGCGCCCCATGGCCCTCCTGGCCACGCTGTTGCTGGTGCTCGGCGGGGCCGTGGTGATGTGGCCACAACTCTCCAAGCAGCTCCTCACCCTGCGCTACCTGTTGGGCCCCAAGCCGACCATGACCCAGCTCTCCATCGAGAGCGACCCGCCGGGCGCCACCGTGCTCGTGGACGGCGAGGAACTGGGCACGACGCCCCTGGTCATCGACAACGCCTACCCGCGCCAGGACATCCCCTTGAAGCTGACGCTCAAGGGCTACAAGCCCTGGACGGGCACCTTCATTGGAGGCCAGCCGGAAGCGCTGGACATCCGGCTGCGTCGCTGAGGCCCGCGCTCACTTCACCAGTCGCAGGTGACCGCGCCGCGGAGTCGGCGGCTCGTCCTTGGGGGGGCCCTCGGTCGCCGCCGGGGCGGGGGCGGCGGGCGCCTCTTCCGCCGGGGGCTGCTCCTGGAGCACCACCTCGCGGAGGACGGCCCGCGGACGCTCCGCCGGGGCCGGCGCGGCGGGCTGCTCCGCCCCGGTCTCCGGGATCGACGCCTTGGACGTCAGCATCAGTTGCTGGAGGACCTCGGGCGGCATGTCGTCCGGGTAGACCCACTCCTCCCGCGTCACCTGGCTCGTGATGGCGAACAACGCCGACCAGGGCACCGCCACCTTGAAGCGGCTCCCGGAGAAACTCAGCGTGCAACGCACCCCCCACTCGCCCACCGTCAGGTCGGGTGGATCGAACCGGTAGGACAGGTTGAGGCGCAGATAGGCCTCGGTGCGCAGCGAGGGAGGCACGAGGACCCCCGGACGGCGTGCGTCCAGACAGATCATCACCATGCCCTTGTCGAGCTCGGCCAGCAGCCGCGCTTTCTTCTCGGGACCCTTCTTGTCCATCGACGTGCGCCGCGGGGAGGAGGGACGTTTCAGCGACGGCGCATCGCCCGGTCCATCTCCCGCTTCGTCT
Source organism: Archangium sp. (assembly GCF_036389735.1). GTDB lineage: Bacteria > Myxococcota > Myxococcia > Myxococcales > Myxococcaceae > Archangium. Next base: position 2,275 of record NZ_DASVWK010000011.1, read on the forward strand.
CCCGTTCCTTGATGTCCTGCCTTCGATCTTCGTGCGTCTTACCGCGACAGAGCCCCAGCTCCACCTTCGCCCGGCCATTCTTGAAATACAGCAGGAGCGGGATGATGGAATAGCCTCGCTCGCGAACCTTGGTGACCCAGCGGTCGATTTCCTCCCGGTGCATCAGGAGCTTGCGACCGCGCAGGGGCTCGTGGGTGAAGAAGCTGGAGGGGTTGTAGACGCCAATGTGGGCGTTGAGAAGGAACAGCTCGCTGCCCTTGGGCAGGGCATAGGCGTCCGAGAGGTTGGCCGTCCCGGCCCGCAGCGCCTTCACCTCGCTGCCCGAGAGCTGGAGGCCGGCCTCCACCTTCTCGTCCACCGTGTAGGCGGCGCGTGCCTTGCGGTTCTCGGAGATGATCCTGATGCCGGGCTCACCCGCCACCCCGCCTTTTCCCTTTCCACCCGCCATACGCTCGCTTCCTCTAGCCTCCGATGGGCTGATTGTCGATCAGCCGAGTGGTACCAACGAAGGCCGCCACCAGCAGTCGTGCTGGCTGGCCTGGACTCACGGTCGACAGGGGGCTCAGCGAGGTGGCATCCACCAGTTCCACATAATCCTCGCGCAGACCCGCTGCCTCCAATTCACGCCGCACCGCGCTGACCAGGACGGGCACCTCGCGCGTACCCTGACGGTAGAGCGCCTGGGCCGCCGCCATCCCTCGCGACAAGGCGAGCGCCTGCTTCCTCCCCTCTGGAGAGAGGTAGGCATTGCGGGAGCTCATGGCCAACCCGTCCGCCTCGCGGATGGTGGGCATGCCAATGATTTCAACTCCAAGGTTCAGGTCACGCTCGAGGGCGCGGATGACCTGGAGCTGCTGGTAGTCCTTCTCGCCAAAGAGGGCCACGTGCGGCTTGAAGAGGCACAGCAGCTTGGTGACGACGGTGGCCACCCCCTTGAAGTGCCCGGGCCGGCGCGCACCGCACTGGCCCTGGCTCACCTGCGTTACCTCCACGTACGTCTGGAAGCCCGGCGGGTACACCTCGGACGGCTCGGGGGCGAAGACGGCCTCCACCCCCGCGCTGGCGCACTTCGCCAGGTCCCCCTCCATGTCTCGCGGGTAGCGCGACAGGTCCTCGGTGGGGCCGAACTGAGTGGGGTTGACGAAGATGGAGGCCGCGACGACGTCGGCGCGACCGCGTCCCTCGCGCATCAGCGAGACATGGCCGTCATGCAGGTAGCCCATGGTGGGCACCAGGGCCAGCCGGCGGCCCGAGCGACGAATGGACTCCGCCCAGGCGGCGGTCTCGGCGACGGTGCGAAGGACGAGGGGGGCCATGGACTAGACCGGAGCTCCGTACACGGGGCCCAGCTTCTCCGCGCTGTCGGTGGCCTCACCCTCGGGATTCGAGGCCACGAGGCGGATGGGCTTGGACTTGAAGGAGTGCTCCTCATCCGGGAAGGTGCCCGCGCGCACCTCGGCGAAGTAGGCGCCCGCGGCGTCCGTCATGGAGCCGTGGAGGTTGGCGTAGCGCTTGACGAACTTGGGCTTGAAGTCCGGGTTCATCCCCAGCAGGTCGTAACAGACCAGCACCTGCCCGTCGCAGTACTTGCCCGCGCCAATGCCGATGGTGGGAATGGAGAGGCGCTGGGTGATGGTGCGTGCCAGCTCCAGCGGCACACCCTCCAGCACCAGCGAGAAGCAGCCGGCGCGCTCCAGCGCGATGGCGTCCTCGAGAATCTTCCGGGCGGCGTCCTCGTCCCGCCCTTGCACCACGTAACCGCCCATCTTGTGCACCGACTGGGGCGTGAGGCCCAGGTGGCCCATGACGGGGATGCTGGCGCGGGTGATCGCGGAGACGACATCGGCGAACTCGGCGCCGCCCTCCAGCTTCACCGCGCCCACCCTGCCCTCCGCCACCAGGCGGCCAGCGTTGCGCACCGCCTCCTCCACCGAGACCTGGTAGCTCATGAAGGGCATGTCGCCCACCACGAGCGCCCGCTTCGTCCCGCGTGTGACGGCGGCCGAGTGGTACACCATCTGGTCCATCGTCACCGGGAGCGTGGACTCGTGCCCCTGGATGACCATGCCCAGGGAGTCACCCACGAGCAGCACGTCCGCTCCGGCTTCATCGAAGACCCGGGCGAAGGTGGCGTCGTAGGCGGTGACCATGCAGATCTTCTGGCCGCTCTGCTTCTGGCGCTTCAGCGTATGGATGGTGACCTTGTCCTTCACGGTTCACCTCCTCTGGCGATGAGGGTTCGTCCTGCCATGCATGGAGGGACACCCCTCACCGTCCCCGCAGGGGGCTCGCCGGGAGTGACCTTCCACCCGGGACTCTAACGCCCTTGAAAGCGCTGCGGGGACTTCTCGTGAGAGCAGCCGGCCAGACGACCCTTCATCCAGCCCGCTTGCTCCCCACCGGCATGTAGTGCTGGGAGCCCTGACGCGCCCGATCGATGGCGCCCATCAGCCCCTTGAGGTCTCCCTCGTTGTGGACGAAGTCGATGTCCGAGGTGTCCACCACCAACAGCGGCGTCTCCTTATAGTGGGCGAAGAACTCGTTGTAGGCGTGGACGAGGTCCTCCAGGTAGCCAGCGTCGAACTGCCGCTCGAACTCCCGGCCGCGCTTCTTGATGCGGTAGAGCAGCACG
>NZ_DASVWK010000012.1:0-4940 GCF_036389735.1 Archangium sp.
CCCCTTGGCGCGAACAAAGAGCATGCCACAGATAAGCGCCGTCTGAAACTCCTGGAAAATCACTCCTGAGAATTGGAAGTATGGCCCCCACATTCCCGTCTTTGAGGTGCTTTCTCAATTCATCTGGCGTGATTGCTACACGAAACAGCGCTCTCGACTGAGGAACAGACGGGGAACCGGATGACGGAGCATTCACCAAACTCCGATGCGGCTTGCTGGGGAATTGTAAGCTCAGCGCTTCCAGCAGCGCTGTCTTCCCGGAGTTGTTCTGCCCCGTAAGGACATTGAAGCCGGGTTTCAGCTTGATGGGTCCGGAATCGAGGAACCCTTTGTAATTAAAAACCTGAAATTCCGCCAAGTACATGAGAGCGAACTTCTACCAGGGACACCGGCCAACCTTACAGTCTCAACTTGCTGCAAGCCCTTCGGGATTGCCGGACCGGTGGAAAGGCTACAGTCATCGGAGTTCGCGGGGCGCACCTCGCTGAGCGCCGACCGGTGCCCTCGGGCTCATCGTCCTCATGAGGGGAACGGCCCAGGAGGCCGCCCAGGGGCTGCTCCAAGCCATGCCGGAGGAGGAGCTGCTCGCGGAGGTGTACCGCGACAGGGCGCTGACGTTGGTGCCGCTCAACGACAAGGGGCCGCTCGTCCCCGAGGCCGAGGCAGCGTTGAAGGCGAAGTATCTCCGCTGGTGCGAGCCGAGGGGTGGCGGTGACTGCCTGGGCCTCTTCACGGATGGGTCGTACCTGCGCACCGATGACCGGCGCACGTTGGCGCTCGCCCTGGCCTTCGGACCGGTGCTCGACGAGACCCGGGCTGCCCTGGGGCGGGAGCTGAGTCCGCAGGTGCTGCTCTCGTCCTTTGTTTGGGCCGCGGGGCTCTACCTGGCGCTGTGGCTGCTGCCCGAGCCGAGCACGAAGGCGGCGGCGGCCGCGCTGTCGGTGGTGCTGCTCGCCTGGTTGGGCGTGGACGCCATGTGGGGCCTCATGGACGGGTGGGCCCGCATGGCGCACCGGGCCCACGAAGCCACCACGTTCCAGGAGCTACGCGAGGCGGGGGAGGAGTTCGGGCGGCGCATCGGGACGGACGCGGCGCGGGCCCTCATTCTGGCGGTGGCCACCCTCAGTGGGCGGACGCTCGGCGAGGTGGCCACGCACCTGCGTTCATTGCCGAGGTTCAACTTGGTGCAAGCGCAGTGGGAGGCCCAGGGCTAGGGATGGACCTCCACGACATACCGGCAGAGGACAAGTTGGGCGACGAACTCCAGGCGGCGGCCGAGCGGGTCGCACGGGGGTGGAGCGAGGGCGAGCTCAGCAACAAGGAGAGAGCCGCAATCGAGCGAGCGCGCGACGCGGGGAACGAAAATAGCGCCCGACATCTGGAGGGGCTGGCACGTGGGCGGTGGGTCAACGCAAGACTCAAGGGGGAGTTCACGCAGCTCCAGTGGTCCTCCAGGGGAGTCGATGCGGTGGACCCACGCCCAGGGGGGTTTGGATACGAGGTACTCTCTGGAACGAAGGAGAACTTCGCGGTCCACGGCCGACGTATGGCCACCGAGTTCTTCCGGATGATCTTCTACTGAGGGCACGCGGATGTGGCCGGGCAACATCTTTTTCGAGAACCGGGAGATTGAAGACGAGCGGGTAGAACTCGCGGGCGCGGGGAATCAAATCGTCTACTTCGGGCCGCAGCTGACGCTGCGCCGGTGCACGGTTGTCGTCCGTGTGCCGGGAAGTCGGTTGATGGTCCGCCAGCCGCGACTCATCGACTGCACCCTGGAGTTCAAGCAGGAGCTGCGGAACCACCGGGGCTGGGTGAGTGCGGCCCTCGAGAGGTGCCGGGTCAAGGGGCGCTTGACCGGGTGCGACTTCGGGCGGTTTCCGGGATACACCACGGGTGGCGAAACCGGCCGAGTCGAGGACTGTGACTTCTCCGAGGCCCGGCTCGACGGCTGCCGTTTTCATGACTGTGACATGCGGACGATCCGGCTGCCACGCTGGCCGTGCTTCACGATCCTCGACCCCATTGGGAACGCGGCCGCGTTGAGCCGACTCGACTGGCCGGGCCGATTCGGAAGGGTCATCATCAATACCTTGGTGAAGGATCCGCCCTCCACGGTGGCGGAGACGTGGCACGCCCCCTCGGTGACGAAAGGGCTGGAGACAACCCCGGAAGAACTTCGGACCGTCCTCAAGGGGCTGGATTGCATCGTGATGTGAAGGCGGGTCGAGGCTCACCGCCGTCAACGATGGCTATGGTGCTGGCGACTGCTGGGGCCATGGCACCCACGTGGCGGGCACCATTCGGCGGTGGTGAACATGCGCTGCACTTCACCTCGCTGGGCGGCACCTCCGGTAACTGGCTGACCACGGGCGCCACCTCCATCTACGCCCAAGATGTCCGGAATCGCGTGGGGGCATCCGTCCACGGAGGGCCGGTTCACTCCCCGAGCGATTGGGGCAGCGGCGGGGGTTGCCCGGAGACCGTGTAGCACTCCCCCTTGGACTCGAAGAGGTCCTCCGGGCACGGGGCCTTCTCTTTGTGAGGCACCCAGCAGCCCCCATTGAGTTCCACCTCGACCCGAGCCTTGCAGGGAGGGCGCTTCTGCCCTGGGTAGGGCTTGCTCGGTAAGGGGCGGGAGAGGGCAAGGAGCCCTCCGTCCGTGGTCCTCAGGAACGACATTTCCGTAAGGGGTCCCCAGGTGTCCGCCGGCACCTCGGGGCTCATGGGCGCGTGCTCGGCGCTCGCCAACGCCTCCGGGCCCACGGGCGGTGGGGACACGGGCGCCAGACGGCCCAGGGCGAAGACCAGCGCGCACACCGCCGCGGCACCCGCCAGCGCCAGCCCCAGTCGCCACAGGGGGCGAGGCTCGGGGGCGCCGGAGAGCGCCTGGGCCAGGCGCTCCATTCCCGCCCGCACATCCTCGAACGTGCACACCACCGTCTCCACGGAGTGCTTGTCGGGAGCCACGGCCCACGGGGTCTGCTCCACCTCCACGGCGACGTAGGCAGGTGAGGACGAGGAGATGTAGCGCCCCTGTACGTCCGGCGGCGGCTTCGAGCCGTCCTCGGCGGGCTTGAGCACCAGGGCCGGCGTTCCGGTCGTCTCGTGCGTGGCCAGGTAGAGTTCATCCCGGCTGTGCTCGTCCTGCGGCACCTGCTCGTGAAGCCGGTACGGCCCCAGACGCTCCACGTCCTCCTGGCTCGCCTCGGACTTCTTTTCCTCGTCCATGGGTGCTCCTCGCTGGCCTCCCGCCCGCCCGAGACCTGGCCGTCTTGTTCGCACGGAGCCGTGCCCTCGCTCCAGGAGGTGCACGGTGCATTTAGCGTTTCCTACTCCACGGGTGGCACGCCCAGCGCTCCCCAGCAACGGGCAGTTCGATTCCTTTGACACCGCAACACAGAGTACGCAGTCGTACGAAGCCCAACGCGAGTTCGGTCTGCTGGCCCTCGAGAGAGTAACGAAGGGATTCTGGTAATGAAGCTGGAGGAACTGGTCGAGCAGTTCGCGCTGAACGTGGCCGCGCAGACCGAGGCCATCTGGCGGGGGGATTCCAAGACCGGGAACAAGCACGCCAGGAAGTACGGTGCCGCGGTCGATAAGCTCCTGGCCCACGGCGATGCCGGGCGTGATGCCCTCCTCGTACTGCTCAAGCACGAGCGCATGGACGTGCGCGTCATGGCCGCCGCGCATCTGCTCCGCTACCGGACGGCCGAGGCCAAAGCAGTCCTGGCGGAGGCAGCGAGCGGCGAAGGGATGATCCCCTTTTGCGCGCAGCAGGCCCTGAAGCGCTGGGAGGAAGGCACCTGGGCCCTCGACCCGGGGTAGTCACGCCCAGCGAGCGCTCTCCAAGGCCTCACGCCACCTGGCTCCGGGCCGGGGACAGCGGCAGCCGCACCACGAAGCACGCGCCCCGCTCCACCGTCTCGTCCAGTTCGAACGTGCCGCCGTGGTTCTCCTCGATGATCTGCCGGCAGATGGCCAGCCCCAGCCCCGAGCCCTGACCCACGTCCTTGGTGGTGAAGAAGGGCTCGAAGATGCGCTGACGCAGCTCCTCGGGCACGCCCGGCCCCGTGTCGGCCACCCGCACCTCCACCCCGCCTTCCCTCACCGCCGTGTGCACCCGCACCTCGCCCTCGGCCCCCAGGGCGTCCACGGCGTTGCGCAGCAGGTTGTGCACCACCTGCCCGAACTGTCCCGGGTGGAGCGGAACGTGGGGCACCCCGCCACACTGGACCTCCAACCGCACGCCCGGAGGCAGCGTGCGGCGGAGCAACTCCACCGTGTCGCGGACCACCTGGTCGGGGTCGGCGGAGACGAGGGGGGGACGCTCGCCCCGCAGGAAGGCGCGCAGGTCCATCTGGATGGAGCGGATGCGCTCCGACGCGCTCCGCATCGACTCCAGGGCCTCCGGCAGGTCCTGGAGCACGAAGTCCAGGTCCTGCTCCCGCCAGAGCCGCTCGGCCTCCATCGCCTGCTCGCCCTGGGTGCCCAGCCACTCGCGGTAGCTCCGCAGGGCCTCGCTCATCTGCCCGACGTACTCGCCCACCGGGGTGAGGTTGTTGTGGATGGCGGTGAGCGGGTTGTTGATTTCATGGGAGAGCCTCGCCATCAGCTGGCCCATGGCCGAGAGCTTCTCCGCCTGGGCCACCCGCTCGCGCGCCCGCGTGAGCTCGGTGGTGCGGGCCAGCACGAGCGCCTCCAGCTCGGCGTTCCTGCGTTGCAGGCGACGGGCCCGCCAGCGCACCATGCCCGCCACCCCCGCCCCCAGCCCCAGCACGCCCAGCAGCCCTCCCCACACCGTGCCCCACCAGGGCGGGTGCACCTCCAGGTCGAACCCCAGCGTGGGCCCCCACGTGCCCCCCTCGCCGCGCGCACGCACCTCGAAGCGGTAGCGGCCCGGGGGCAGCACGGCGTACCGCACCCGGCTGGCCGTGGGC
>NZ_DASVWK010000013.1:0-1507 GCF_036389735.1 Archangium sp.
GCGCTCCCTCACAGAGCTCCTCCCCCTATTGGGAGGCCCCACTCGTTCACACCGATACGATGACTGTATCTCTCTATATGGACTCGAATCACACGCCCCCCCCCTCCTGGGTGCTTCGACGGTGAAGCGGCGCGCTCCGACGCCCTCCAAGCCAGCGCCCCCCCTCCGCGCTCCCCCCTCTGGACGAAAAGCCCTTCTCCTGATTTCTCTGGAATTCCGCCTTTGCTTCATCATTGACGCGGGAGCCATCAGAGATGACCGCCACGAGTGAACTCCACGCCCTGTCGCGCAGCGAGCGCAAGCCCCTGTATGTGCAGGTGGTTACCCAACCTCCCATCCATGGGTGCTGGGCGGTCAATATCAGCGAGACGGGCATCGGGCTGATCGCCACCCCGCACAGCCCCACGGAGGGGCCTCGGGAGGCCGAGGACGTGGAGCTGGCCTTCACGCTGCCGGACACGCGCACGCGCATCCGCGTCCGGGGCGTGGTGCGCTGGCGGCATGACCCCGCCGAGCGGGACGAGGGCGCCGTCACCGCGCTGGGCGTGAGCTTCCACACCTTCGAGGGCTCGGACGGAGTGACGCTCAAGCGCTACCTCCTGGATCATCAGCTCTACGTCGCGGCGGTGTACGTGGAGGAGGGGGAGCTGCGGGTCCTGCGCGACGCGCTGGACGGCCACGTGCGGCTGCGCTTCGCGGGCTCGGCCGAGGACGTGGACACGCTGCTGGGACGCGGCGACATCTGCGCCCTGATGGTGTGCGGGCGCGATGAGGCACGGGCCGTCGCCCTGGTGGAGCGGCTGGCGTCACGGCTGGCGGAGTCGGACCCCACCGGGGCCGGGCCGGCCAGCGACCTGTCTCCCCGCATCCTCTATTGCGCCCCGGCGGTGCCCTCGCGGCTGGTGGAGCTCTTCAACCAGGGGAAGATCTTCCGGGCCCTCACGCCACCGCTGGAGCCGGGGGCACTGCGGCAGGCGGTGCTCCAGGCCAGCCGCGAGCTGGGCCTGCGCACCGAGCAGCGACGGGCCGCGCTGGAGCTGGAGCGCAACCTGCTGCGCGAGCGCGCGCGCGAGGCGCCCCGGCCCTCGCCCGAAGCGGACGTGGCCGAGGAGCCCGGCTTCCGCAGCCCGCCCATGCGCGAGGTGCTGGAGCTGGCGCGCGTGGCCGCGCCCCACCGGGTGGCCGTGCTGCTCCAGGGCGAGACGGGCACCGGCAAGGAGGTGCTCGCGCGCGTCATCCACCGGCTGAGCGGCCGGAGTGACCTGCCGCTGGTGGTGCAGGACTGCGGCGCCCTCACCGAGACGCTGCTGGAGAGCGAGCTGTTCGGTCACGTGAAGGGCGCCTTCACCGGCGCCGTGGCGGACCACCCCGGCCTCTTCGTGCTGGCCGACGGCGGCACCATCTTCCTGGATGAGATCGAGAACACCACGCCCAACCTCCAGTCCAAGCTGCTGCGGGTGCTGGAGAGCGGGGACGTGAGGCCGGTGGGAGGCACGCAGGTGCGGCG
>NZ_DASVWK010000014.1:0-8154 GCF_036389735.1 Archangium sp.
ACAGGCTGGTGATGCGGCGCGCCGGGTGCGCCACCTCGCGCTCGTCCGCCTCGGCCGCCACCACGTTCTCGGGCAGCGCGGCGGCCTTCTTCTCCTGCGGCTCGGCCGCGGCCGGCTGCGGCACGGGGGCCACCTCCGGAGCGGGCTCGGCCTTGGCCACGGCGGGCTCGGGCTGGGCGACGGGCGCCGGCTTCACCTCGGCCGCGGCCGGAGCCACGACCTCCGCCTTCGCCTCGGCCGCCGGAGCCGCGGCCCCGTCCACCGAGATGATGACGCGGTTGCCATCCGCGCGCACGTCGTACTGGGAGGCCTGGGTCAGCGCCACCAGGACCCGGCCCACGCTCGCGCGTGCATCCGAGAACTGGGAGGCCACCACCCCGGAGACCGGACCCTGGCCGCCGTGGGCGCCCTTGATGCCCGTGGCGTCCGCGGACGAGAGATCCACCACCAGCCGTTCCGGCCCACTGAGCCGGAAGACGGTGAAGGTGGGCGCCCGCGTGCCCGTCACCACCACCTGGGCGCCCGCTCCCGTCTGCACGACCTTCAGGTCGCGCAACGTATTGAGCTCGGCGGCCTCGGCCCCGACGCCCACGATGGCGACCAACAACGCAGTCACCATGTTCATCAACTTGCCCCTCGTCACAACGCTCTCCTCGAGCATGCTTCCCCTCAACAAGTTGCAGTGGGCCCGGGAGCCGGGCCAGCTACGGAACTACGGCTCCCAGTTCTTGCCCGTAATCAGGTCGTAGGCGGGGTCCCGCGTGGTGTCCTGCCGCAGCTCCAGCTTCACCTGGTTGGCGATCGCTCGCTCCGCGGTGGTGATGACCTCGGTGACGACGACCTCGTCACGAAGGATCTGCGTCACCTTGCCACCCTGGCGACCCATCCGGGTGTTGCGGCGCACGATGTGGCCGCGACCCATCGGGTCCTCGACCATGGCCATCGGGTTGGCGTCACCCGTGACCACCGCGACCAGCTTCAGCTGATCGATGTCCCACTGGCAGAGCGGCTCGCTACAAGAGGCCTGTCCAGCGGGCTGTGTCGTGTCCGTCTTTATCTCATCGACGGGGCTGCGGAACGGGTCGCGCTTGCCCACCGGGTTGTAGCTGTAGACGTAGGTGGCCGTAGCCGCCGCCGCCTGTCCGGTGGACGCAGTCGTCTCCTTCGCCGCGGCCTGCGGGCGCGCGGGAATGGCCGCGGGAGGTGGCTCGGCTTCCTCGCCGCAACCCGCGAGCACGAGGGCCAATGCCCCCGAGATGAACATGGAGTGGAACGTCTTCATCCTCAGTCCCCTTGTCGCCCCATTTCCAGGACCGATCAAGTTTCTGAAACTACTTGGTGGATTTCGCCGGCGCAGCGGTCTGCACGAAGCGGAAGGTGGTGGCCATGAACGAGCTATTGAGAATCACCTTCTCGTTCTTCGTCTTGGCGCCATTGAGCTGGATGTTGTTCACATTCACGATGCGCCGCATGTTCGCCACTTCCTGAAGGAACATGGCGATCTCGTGATAGTTGCCGGACACGGCCATGCGGATGGGGATGCGCGCGAAGAAGTCGCCGCCGCCCACCGTCTCCGGGCCCGGCTCCACGCGGGAGATCTCCAGCCCGGACTTCTTGCCGATGTCGTTGAGCTGCGCGAGCAGCTCCTCGACGTCCTTGTTCTCCGGCAGCTCGGTGAGGGCCTCGGCGAGCTTCTGCTCCAGCACATCCATCTCGCGCCGGCGCTCGTTGAGGTTCTGGGCGATCTCGCTCTTCTCCGCCAGGTCCATGTCGAGCCGGCGCTGCTCGGCGCGCTGGCCCTCCATCTCCTCCTCCAGGGGCTGGATGACCCAGAAGAAGTTGGCGGCGGTCAACAACACCACCGCGGCCGCCAGCCCGCCGAACTTCACCGCGGGGGGCGCCTTCACGATCTTATCGAGGTGCTTGTCCATCGTGTGGGCTCTCTTAGATGGCGTAGTTGGCGTTGAGGGAGATGTCGAAGTCCACCGTGGACACCTGCCCCGGAACGGAGGAGTTGCCCTTCTGCGCGGTGCTCTTCAGGTCGACGTTGGAGAAGAAGGGCTTGATGTCGCCCACCGGGAACTCCTCGATGGTGACATCCGCCGCGAGCAGCTCCACGCGGGACGTCTTGGCCTCACGGCGCTGCTCCACCAGCCGGCCGATGCCCTTGGGCGTCCACACCATGCTGTTGAGGTTGCGCATGAGCTCGGCCACGTCGTCGTGGCTGACGGCCGAGCCGACCAGCTTCACGGTGCCGCGCTCCTCGGCGAAGGTGTTGATCCACGCCTTCTTGGGCAGGGCGGTGGCGAGCGCGTCCAGCAAGCGCACCGGGCCGTTGCGGCCGCGGCGCAGCTCGTCGAGCACCGCCAGCTTCTTCTCCACCTCGGTCTTGCGGGCGTTGATGTTCTTCACCTCGCCGATGGTCTTGTCGAGCTCGGCGATGCGCGCGCGGGTGGCGTCCAGGCCGGCGGCCTGCCGTTGGACCACGTCATCGCGGTCCGAATACCAGAAGAAATTGCCCACGCAGGCGGCGAGGAGAACGATGGCGAAGAGGACCAGGATCTGCCGGCCCTTCTCCCCCGTCACTTTCGCCCGGACGGGCAACAGGTTGATGCGAATCATCATGTGCGTCGGTCCTTCGAAGCGAAAGAAGAGGGATCAGCCGAGCTTGTCACCGGGCTTGCGCAGAGCCAGACCCACGGCCACCGCGGCCATCGGCGCCACCTCCATGATGAAGGAGGGGTCGAACTTGCGGTTGTCCACGTCGATCTTCCGGAACGGATTGAGGATCTCCACCGGAACGCCCACGCGGGTCTCGATCGTCTTGAACAGCGCCGGAATCTTGGCGGTTCCACCGGACAGGTAGACCTTGGTGAACGTGGCATCCACGGCCGTGCCCGCGTAGAAGTCCAGCGAGCGCTGGATTTCGCCGGCCACCTGCTCGGCCACGCTCTGCAGCACGCGCTCGACTTCCTGGGGAACCACCGCGTCCGAGTCCCCGCGCGTGCCACCGATCTTCAGCGCCTCGGCCTCCTCGTAGGAGACGTTGAGCTGCTTCTGGATCTCCTCGGTGAACTGGTTGCCACCGATGGTGACGTCGCGGGTGAAGACCGTGATGCCGTTGGAGATGATGTTGATGTTCACCACCGAGGCGCCCGCGTTGATGAGCACCACCGTCTCCTTGTCGGGGACGTCGTAGTTGGTGGCGAACATGTTCTGGACGGCGAAGGCGTCCACGTCCACCACCACCGGCAGGAGCCCCGACTCGGAGACCACCGTGGTGTAGTCGTTGATCATGTCCTTCTTGGCCGCGACCAGCAGCACGTCCATCTGGCCCGTGGCGTCATTGCCGCCCGAGTCCAGGATCTGCGTGTCGATGTTCACGTCCTTGACGTCGAAGGGGATGTACTGCTCCGCCTCCCACTGGATGCTCTCCTCGAGCTCTTCCTGGCTCATGCGAGGCATCTGAATCTTCTTGATGATGACCGAGTGACCGGAGACGCCGATGGCGACCTCCTTGCTCTTCACCTTGAGCTCGGACATCAGCTCCTGAAGCGCCTGGACGATGGCGGTGGAGTTCATCAACGCGCCGTCGACGATCGCCTCGGGAGGAAGCGGCTTCATGCCAAAGTTCTGCAGCGCGTAGCTCACCTGGCCACGCTTGCGCTGCTCCTTGAGCAGGATCATCTTCACCGAGGTCGATCCGATATCGAGACCGAGAGCCAGCTTTCCCTTCGCCATTCAGTCGTTACTCCTGGAGGGGCCACCAGCGTAGCACCGGCTTGCGAGCCCTCCTAAAAAGTGCTTCGCGCCTGCCCGTGAAGCTGGCGGCCAATCTATTCTGTCCCCCGAAAATCCACGGCGGTGCGCCCACGCCGTTCATCGGAAGCCGATTTTCAGGCTCCAGCGACGTTCAGTCAAATCGGACCGTTTGCCGCTCCGTCCGCTGCCGGGCAGGCAGTCAGCCTCGTTCCCCCTCCGCATCGGGGTCGATTCCATACTCCTTGATTTTGTACAGCAGGGCCCGATGGCTGATTTCCAGGACCTCGGCGGCCCGGGTGCGGTTGCCCCGGGTGCGGCGTAGGGCGGCGCGGATGTAGGTCTCCTCCAGCTCTCGCATGGCCTGCTTGAGGGAGAGGTTGCCCTCGGGAGGGGGACGTGTAGGGGTGGGAGTGGGAGCCGGGACTCGAGGGGGGGCGGACCAGAGCCGCTCTGGCAGGTTGCGCGGGAGGATCAGCTCTCCCTCGGCGAGCAGGACCGCGCGCTCCATCGCGTTCTCCAGCTCTCGCACGTTGCCGGGCCAGGCGTAGGACGTCAGCAGGGCCTCGGCCTCGGGGCTGAAGCCGAGCACGGGCGACTCGCGGTTGAGCTCGCGGTTGAAGCGGGTGAGGAAGGCGCGCGCCAGCAGGGGGATGTCCCCGGGGCGCTCGCGCAGGGGGGGCACCCGGACATTCACCACGTTGAGGCGGTAGTAGAGGTCCTCGCGGAACTCGCCCCGCTCCACCAGCCGGCCCAGGTCGCGCAGCGTGGCGGCGATGACGCGCACGTCCACCTTCTCCGCGCGGTTCTCCCCCACCGGGCGGACTTCGCCCTCCTGTAGCACGCGCAACAGCTTCACCTGGGCGGCCGGGGGCAGCTCCCCCACCTCGTCGAGGAAGAGCGTGCCCCCATCCGCCTCGCTGAAGAGGCCGCGCCGGGCGGTGCGCGCGTCGGTGAAGGCGCCCTTGGCGTGGCCGAAGAGCTCGCTCTCGATGAGGCCGGCGGGAATGGCGCCGCAGTTGACGGCGACGAAGGACATGGCGGCCCGGGGCGAGCGCGCGTGCAGCGCCTTCGCGATGAGTTCCTTGCCCGTGCCACTCTCGCCGGTGACGAGGACGGTGGTGTTCACCGGCGCGAGCCGCTCCACCTGCCGCAGCACCTCGCGAAGGGACTCGCTCTGCCCGAGGATGTGCTCGGCCGGCGTGGCGCCCCCTCCCCCCTGGAGACGCCGGTTCTCCCGCACCAGGCGCTCGCGCTCCTCCGCCTTGCGCAGCACGAAGACGATCTCCTCGGGCTTGAAGGGCTTGCGCACGTAGTCGTACGCGCCGGCGCCCACCGCCTCGAGCGCCTGCTCCTGCGAGCCATACGCGCTCATCACCACCACCGTCAGTCCCGGGTGCTCGGCGATGGCATGGCGCAGCACGGACAGGCCGTCGCGCCGGGGCATGCGCACATCACACAGCAGCACGTCGTAGCTGCGCGCGGCCAGCTCCCGCACCGCCTCGTCGCCATCCGCCACGGCACGCACCTCGTAGCCCAGGCCGGACAGCACCAGGGTGAGCACGTGGCGGAGCGACGGCTCGTCATCGGCGACGAGGATGCTGCGGAAGAGGGCCATGGGAGCACCCCAGGAGTAGCCCACTCCCGGGAAGTCGGCCAGATTCCGCCTCAGACGGCTGGGAGGCGGACGGAGAAGCGAGCCCCGTCTCCAGGGACGTTCTCCGCCGTCAGTCGCCCCCCCATGCCCTCGGCGAGGCTGCGCGAGACGGCCAGCCCCAGTCCCGTGCCCTGGCCGGGCTCCTTGGTGGTGAAGAAGGGCTCGAAGAGGCGCGGCATCACCTCCTCCGGGATGCCCGGCCCCGCGTCCTCCACCACCAGCAGCACGTCCCCCCCCTCACTCCGGGTGGCGAGCCGCACCTTCCCCTCCCCTCCCATGGCCTGCACCGCGTTGAGCAGCAGGTTGATGATGATCTGCGACAGGGAGCCGGAGTCCGCCCACGCGAGCAGGCCGGGCGTGAGCGCGAACTCCAGCCGCACGGACGAGAAGTCCCTCCCCGCCTTCACGAGCTGCACGCACGTCTCCACCAGGTGCCCCACGTCCACCGGCCCCAGCTTCCCCCGCCCCGGGCGGCCGATCTCCAGCAGTCCTCGCACGATGCCGTCGATGCGCTGCACCTCCTGATCGATGCGCCCGAGGAACTCCTGCACCTCGGGGTCCTGGGTGCGGGCGCTGGCCAGTGAGAGGTAGCCGAGGATGCCCGCCAGCGGATTACCCACCTCGTGGGCGACGCCCGCGGCGAGCCGGCCCACCGTGGCCAGCCGCTCCGAGGAGACGAGCTCGGTCTGCGCCTGGGTCAGGCGCGCGTTGGCGGCACGCAGGGCCTGCACCTGACGCCGGGTGGTCTCCTGCTCCTGCTGGAGCGCCACCGTCATGCGCGAGAGCGCCCGTTGGATGCGCGAGAGCAACGGCCCCGCGCTCTCCGGCATCGCGGCGTCCAGCTCCAGTCGGCCGAGCTGCTCCACCAGCTCCTCGGTGCGGCGCAGCGGCCGGCCCACCATGAAGTCCAGCACCCCGTAGGCCACGAGGGTGAGCAGCACCAGGTCCAGCGCGAGGAGGAAGGGCAGCGAGCCGATCGTCCGCGCGAGCAGGGCGGCCTCCCTCGAGCCGTGGGCCGCGCCCTGGCGGGCCACCTCCATCAGCGCGAGCAGCGGTCGCTGGAGGGTGAACCAGGTGAGGCCCGTGCCCACCACGCTGAGCAGGAAGGCGACACTGGCGACGCGCCACTTCATCCGCGCACGCCCCCGCTCACCGCACTCCCGTCAGCAGCACGTCCACCGGCAACGGCAGCACCTCGCGCAGCCAGGGACCGAGCAGCATCACCTCGAGCGCGGCGAGCGACAGCCAGGGGCCGAACGGGATGTTGGTGGGGCCCGGTACCCAGTCGTCCTCATCGTCCGCCTCCTCGCTCGTGCGCTCCGCTCCCGTCTGCTCGGGCCCCGAGCCGGGCTCCGTCGCCGGGGGCGGCGCGGTGGGGGCCTCGGGCGCGGGTGCCGGTCCCGCCCGTCCGTGGATGAGCAGCATCACCACGCCCACCACCGCGCCCTGGAACGAGGAGAGGAAGATGACGCCGAGCAGCGGCTTCCAGGTGAGGAAGGCCCCGATGAGCGCCAGCAGGAACTTGTCCCCCCCACCCAGCGCCTCCTTCTTGAAGATCAGCCTCCCCAGCCACTCCATCCCCCAGAAGACGAGGAACCCGGCCGCCGCGCCAATCGCCGCGTCGCGCACCCGCTCCAGCCCCATCGGCACGGACAGCGCCAGCCCGGCGGCGATGCCCGGCAGCGTCAGCTCATGCGGGAGGATCCAGTGCTCCAGATCAATAAAGGAGAGCGACACCAGCAGCAGCACCAGCACGAGGCCCGACACCAGCTCGGGGCTCCAGCCAAAGCGCCGCTGGCAGGAGAGGAAGAGCAACGCGGTGAGCAGCTCGATGAGCGGATAGCGCCAGGAGATGGGCAGTCCACACGCACTGCAGCGCGCCCGCAGCGCGATCCACGAGAATACTGGAATGTTCTCGTACCAGGCGAGTTGATGCCCGCACCTGGGACACCGCGAGCGCGGACTCACGATGCTCTGGTCGTGGGGTACGCGAGCAATCACGACATTCAAGAAACTGCCGAAGAGCAGGCCCATGACGAACACCAGCGCCACGGCCGCTCCCTCCACCAGGTCCTGAGGGGTCACTGTTTCTGCGTCCCTTCTTCCGCGAGAAGCTCCGGGCCGCGCAGCATAGGGCTGCCGCGTGGCCAGCGGGCAGACCATTCCTGTCACCCGAGTGACGAAAATTGGCACCCGCACCGACGCTCCACGTCCATTGGCTCCCCCGGGGTCGCGCTAAGTACCTGGATCGGCGTCGGCGGGCTGATGGGTTGACGGTGGCACCGTTCGTGCTATTGCTCCCGACGGCTTCGGCCGCAACCCACCCTCGGAAGGTAATTCCTCAATGACCCGTCTGTTCGCCCGCAAGAACCGCGGTTTCACGCTCATCGAGCTCATGATCGTGGTTGCCATCATCGGCATCCTCGCCGCCATCGCGATCCCGAACTTCATCAAGTTCCAGGCCCGCTCCAAGCAGGGTGAGGCCAAGGCCAACCTGAAGGCTTGGTTCACCACGCAGCGCGCGTTCCTCCAGGAGAAGGACCGCTACGAGTCCGACATCAAGATCGTCGGCTACGCTCCGGAGCGCGGCAACCGCTACGCTTACTACTTCTCCAGCAGCCCGACCTTCGAGATTCGTGGCGCGGCTGGCATCTCCGCCCTGACCTCCGCCACCGCCATCACGGTGGACACCGGTAAGTTCAACGGCGCCCGCACCAACCCCCCCTACAAGCCGATCA
>NZ_DASVWK010000015.1:0-5683 GCF_036389735.1 Archangium sp.
ATTCTTCCCGGCGATGTGCTCGACGGCGAGCACGCTCTCGGCGCTGGCCACGTGGGCGAGCATCGGCGTGGGGATGACGTCACCGATCGCGTACACGTTCGGCTCGCTGGTGCGCATCATGCTGTCCGTCTTGATGAAGCCGCGCTCGGACTTGACGGAGGTCTTGTCCAGGCCGATGTCCTCGGACACCGGGGAGCGACCCACGGCGGACAGGACGAGTTCCGCCTCGATGGTGCGCGTCTCGGTGCCCACGGTCATGGTGAGCTTCACGCCGGTGGCGGTGTTCTCGACCTTCTCCACCTTGGCGCCGGTGTGCAGGTCGATCTTCCGCTTCTTGAAGTGCTTCTCCAGCTCCTTCGAGCAGTCGATGTCCTCGATGGGGAGCAGGTTGGGCAGGTACTCCACGATGGAGACCTGGCTGCCCATGTGGTTGAAGACGGAGGCGAACTCGCAGCCCACCGCGCCCGCGCCGATGACGATCAGGCTCTTGGGGATGCGGTCGATGGTGAGGATGGAGTCGCTGTTGAGGATCCGCTTGTGATCCACCGGGACGTTGGGCAGCGACTTGGGCACCGAGCCCGTGGCGATGATGATGTTCTTGGTGTCCAGCGTCTGCTTGGAACCATCCTCGCCGACGACCTCGACCTTGCCCTTGCCGGCGATGCGGCCGTGACCCTTGATGACGGTCACCTTGTTCTTCTTCATCAGGAAGTCGATGCCGTTGGCACCCTTGGTGACCACCTTCTGCTTGTGCTCCTGGACCTTGGCCCAGTTGACCACCGGAGCGGGGACCTCGATGCCGAAGTCCGCGGCCTCCTTGATGTGGTGCAGCAGCGCGGCCGACCACAGGAGGGACTTGGTGGGGATGCAACCGCGGTGGAGGCAGGTGCCGCCCAGGCGCTTGTCCTTCTCGATGAGGGCCGTCTTCAGCCCCAACTGCGCCGCCCGGATCGCTCCGACGTACCCGCCAGGGCCCGAACCGATGATCACCACGTCGAAAGTCTCTGCCACGAACGCCTCCGGAGTGGATGTACTCGCGCGGCGCTGATAACCACCCATCCCGGCTGGAATCAAGGAGTTTGCACCATGCGCCGGTTTCCGCTCCGAACACTCTTGCTGATGGCCCTGGCCCTGGTGGCCTTCGTGCGCCTGTATTTCATCACCCATAACGCCGGGCGTCGGGCCGAGCACCCCACCACGACCCAGGCACAGCCCGTCGAGGGGGGGAAGCCCGGGGCCTCCCCGGGCGTTCAGGCGTGCCGCACCCTGGACCGGACCCTGGAGGGCGTGGTGCGAGCCCCCTCCGATCCGACAGCCTTCACGAAGGCCCGGCAACAGCTCGACGCCTGCCCCGAGCCTCCAGCGCGCGCCTGTGAGCTGGGCGCGGCCCTGGACGCCCGCTCCCCGTTCAGTGGTGGCACCACCCCCCTGCGCGAGCTGCTGGACGCGCTGTGTCAGCGCTGTCCGGCCGGCACCAACCCCTGTGCGAGCCAGGTCGTACGCACGGTGATGGCAATGAACCTGGGAGGCAAGGGTGACCCGGCCGCCCTGCTGTGGAATCTGGAGCGCGCGGGGCCGGGCACCGCCACCGCCTGCGCCGAGGTGGTGCGCTCCCTGCTGACTCCGGCGGCGCTGGCCACCGAGGAGCTGCCGCCCGGGAAAAGGGAGGCGCTCGGACAGCTCGCCCCCGTGTGCGCACGGGCGGGACAGCTCCCCGCGAGCGTGCTGCACGCGGCCGTGGTGGAGGGCGACGTGCCCGCGCTGGCGCGGCTCGTCCAGGCGAAGCCGGCCGGAGAGAGCAGCGTGCTGAAGCCGAAGCGGACAGTGGGCGCCCAGGGTGGAGAGAAGGCCTTCGATGGGCAGGAGGCCACCGGTGTGGAGCTCACGGCGACGCCCCAGTCCGAGAACTGGGTGAAAGAGGGAGCGCTGAGCGCGGTCTTCGAGTCGCCCGTACCCCGGCTCACGGCGCTGCGGGTGCGCGCCAGGGGCCCGGGCTCGCTGCGCGCCGTCGTCCGCACCGAGGAGAACCTGGGGTTGAGTGACCCGGACACGAACACGAGCTTCGTGCTCCCGGTGGCCTGCCGCTTCCGCGGCACCGGACAATGGGAGACGTGCGCGCTGCCAGTTCCACTGGTGGACGTGGAGGCGCTCAGCGTGTTCCCCGAGAAGGACACGCTCACGCTGAACGAGGTGGAGGCGCGCGGAACACGTTAGTTATATCGCGCAACGCCAAGGGGGGGGTGGGCATCGGAGGGGCCACTTATGCGACTCCCCCTGCTCGCCCTGACCCTGGTGGCCGCACCAGCCCTGGCCGAAAGCCCCCTGCCCGCCCTCATCGCCGAATACGAGACGGGCCCGGCCTACATCTTCCAGAACGACGGGCGCTACGGCCCGACTGGCACGGCCTACGAGGCCGACGACCTCAACCAGAAGAGCAACCTGTACCGGTCACAGCGGATCGCCCTGGAAGCGCGGTTGGGAGAGCGCCATGGCCTCATCCTGCTGTGGGCACCTTTCGACATCACCACGCGCACGACGCTGGCGAAAGACATCGACTTCCGGGGGACGGTGTTCCCAACGGGGACGGTGGTGGACAGCCGCTATCTCTTCGAGGGGTACCGGGCCAGCTACCTCTACCGGCTCATCAACGGGGAGCGCTTCACCTGGGAGCTCGGGGCGAGCGTGCAGATCCGCAATGCGCTGGTGGACCTGAGCGCGGTGGACGGCTCGCGCTACACGAAGGAGAGCGACATCGGCGTGGTGGGGGCGTTCAAGACGCGGCTGCGCTACACGCTCCCCTCCCGGGTGTGGACGGGGCTTGAGGCCGATGCGCTGTCCACCTTCGGGCTGTTGGGCAACACGACGGGCGGCATCTACGACGTGGCGCTGACGCTGGGCGTGCCGCTGGACGCGAAGGGCGACGTGAGCGCCTACGCGCGGCTGCGGCTGCTCGGCGGAGGCGCGGACGTGAAGCGCCGGGACATCTACAACTGGGGTAACTTCGGCTTCGCGCTCGTGGGCGTGCAGGCGGATCTGGTGTCGCTGGTCGAGCGCGGACTCCGCGAGGAGTGAGGAGACCCCGATGCTCTCGCTGTGCCTCAGCGCGCTGCTCGCCGCCACTCCGGGGATGCCCGTGTCTACGGAGCGCTCTCCACCGCGCCCCGTTCCGCGCGCGCCCTGCTCCTGCGCAGCACCGACGGCGGAGCCCATTGGACCGAGGTCCTGCCCCCCGTGGAAGACAGCGAGGTGCTCTTCCTGGAGTTCGTGGGCTGCGAGGGCCGCGCCCTGGTGGGCTGGACCACGGAGGGCCCGGGAGAGGTCCGGCTCTACGCCAGCTCGGACTGTGGGGCCAGGTGGAAGCGGCGGAGCATCCTGCCCAAGTCGGTGTGGTCCGAGTGGCCGGAGCACATGGCCTGGAAGGACGGCCAGCACGGCACGGTGTGGCTGGAGGACACGAACGGGGAAGCCCCGCCTCATGTGCTCGCCACGCGCAACGGAGGCCGCACCTGGAGCACTCCCAAACAACCGCCTCGGGGACGGCCGCCAGCGCAACCCCTGGAGTCCCCGTTCGAGGTCCAGGACTCCAAGGGGACGCGCTGGACGGTGCGCCACGAGGACGAGGTCCTCCGGGTGGAACGCCAGGAGCCGGGAGCCCCCGTCCAGGTCCGCGCCACCCTGCCCACGCGGTTGCGACGCAACGGAAACACGCTCGTCCCCTCTCGGGCTCCCGGCGGGTAGCATGCCGGCGATCCATGGACACGCCCGCCCCCTCGCGCACCGTCACCGGCCGCATCGACGTCCACCCTCGCGGCTTCGGCTTCCTCATCGTGCAGCCGTCCGGTTCCGATGAGGTGCTCTCCGCCTTCATCCCGCCGCCCGAGCTCAACCCCTACCTCGCCGACGATGTCGTCTCCGCCACCGTGACGGCCTCGGAGGACGGTCGTTGGAGCGCGAGCGGGCTGTCCCTCCTGGAGCGCCCGCGCCAGGAGGTCTACGGCGAGGTCGTCACGCGCAAGGGCACCCCGTACCTGCGCATCGATCGCGAGGTGGCCAACGGCGACTGGCCGCTGGAGACAGCAGGCGTCGAGGTGCGGCACGGGGACGCCCTGGTGGCGCGCATCGCCGAGGGCAAGGCGTTGCCGCTGCGCAAGCTGGCGCCGGACGCGGATCGCTCGCTGGAGCGCATCATCGTGCGCCATGGGCTGCGCCGGGACTTCGACCCGGAGGCTCGGGCCGAGGTGGAGCGCGTGCTGTCCGTGTCCCATTCGCTCGGGGCGCGGAGGGATCTGCGCCAGGTGCCCACCGTCACGGTGGACGCGCCGTCCACGCGAGACATCGACGATGCCATCTCCGTGCTGCCCGCGGGCGGGGATGGGGCCCTGCGCCTGTTCGTCTCCATCGCCGACGCGGCGGAGTTCGTCACCGAGGGCTCCGCGTTGGACCGCGTGGCCCGCGAGCGGGCCACCAGCGTGTACCTCGCTGGCGGCATGCTGCCCATGCTCCCCGAGGAACTCTCCACGCGGTGGATCAGCCTGGTGCCCGGTGAGGAGCGGCTGTGTCTCACGGTGGAGCTGCGCATCGACCCGGAGGGGCGCGTCACCGCGGCGGACGTGTACGAGAGCCTCATCCGCTCGTGGGCCCGGCTGAGCTACACCGAGGTGGCGGACTACCTCGACAAGGGCGAGGTGTCCGAGCCGATGGCGGCGGTGCGCGAGGCCATGCCGTGATTGCGCGCGGCGGCGGCCCGACTGGCGGTGGCGCGGGCCGGGCGCGGCGGCATCGAGATGTCGCGCGACGAGGCGCGCTTCACCTTCGATGAGGAGACGGGGGCGGTCTCCGGCATCGAGGCCGTACAACCCACCACGGCCCACGTCTTGATCGAGCGCTTCATGGTGGCCGCCAACGAAGCCCTCGCGGGGTGGCTCATCGACCGGGGCGTCCCCGCCCTCTTCCGCGTCCAGGACGAACCGGACCCGCGGCGCGTGGCCGATCTGGCCGCCTTCGCGCACCACTCGGGCTTCGCGGCCGGCTTCGGCCGCAGGCTCACCCCGCTCGCGCTCGCCGCGTTCGACCGGCAGATCGCCGGATGCAGCGCCGAGCCCGCGCTGCGCTCGGTGCTGCGGCGCGCCCTGGGCCCCTCGCGCTACACCGTGGTACCGGCCATGCACTTCGGCCTCGCGGCGCGTGCCTACCTCCACTTCACCTCCCCCATCCGGCGGTACGCGGACCTCTCCGTCCACCGCACCCTCAAGCAGTACCTGCGCGGCCGGCGCGACTTCGTGCACGAGGACCCCACCGTCGAGCAGCTCGCGGTGCACCTCAACGAGCGCGCCCGGACCTCCAAGCGCGCCGAGAGGGATCGCCACCGGGTGCTGGAGACGCGGGTGATGGCCTCGCACGTGGGCCGGGAGCACACGGGCCGCATCACCCGGGTGAAGCCCTTTGGCCTGCTCGTCCAGCTCGACGGCATGCTGGTAGAGGGCTTCCTGCCGGCCGACGCGCTGCCCGGCGGGCCCTACAAACCGGACCCGCGCGAGACGTCGCTCGTGGGCACCGCGCGCACCTTCACCATCGGCATGCCGCTCCGGGTGTGCGTGACTTCCACCGACGAGCAGCTCGGCCGCATCGAGCTTGCGCTCGTTGGGTGAGCGGCGGGCTCAGCGGGAGGCGGACTGGCGCGCTC
>NZ_DASVWK010000016.1:0-22902 GCF_036389735.1 Archangium sp.
CCTCCCGTCGCGGCGGCTGATCTGAAGTCCATCTATCGCGTGAACATCCAGCTCGAGCTGAAGCGCCCGCGCTACCCGGACACGGGCAAGAACCTCACGCTCAACCACATCGTCCGTGGCTCCATCACCTTGAGGCAATGAATGGGTTCATCCATGCACGCAGCGAGAGGCAGGAGTAGCGGGCCCGCGGGCTTCACCCTGTTGGCCATCCTCGTGGTCCTGGCCGCACTGACCCTGGTGGTGGGCATGGCGCTCCAGCGGGGGGAGGACGAGCGGCGCAGCGCGATCCTGGTGCGGCACGATGCCATCGCCATGTCCGCCGCCGAGTTCGGCCTCGACAGGACCCGCGCCTATGTGGGGGCCATCCTCGACAACAAGGGGGACCTGGACCTGGCGCTGGATCCCTTGCTGAACACCCAGTGCGTGACCCTGCCGAAGTTCGACCTCGATGCGGGCATGGCGGATGACAACCTCCCGGTCTTCGACGGGGGGACGCGGGTGGCGTTGTCAGGCGAGGATCGCTCCTTCCTGCTGCTGCCCTATGACCCCGACGGGGACAACGACCCCGAGGGGGCGTACCTGGTGCGCATCGACGACAACGACGATGACGCGAACAGCCCCCACTTCAAGACGATCACCGGCAACAACGTCGGGGGACCCCTCGAGTGCAAGGAGGGCCTCGACGCGCTGAGAAGCCTGGCGAGGACCAACCCGGCGCGGGACCGGGACCGGACGGTGGTGCTCACCGTGGTGGGCATCTCGCCGGGCACCGACGTGACGCGGGCGCAGGCGCGCAAGGTGTTGCGGGCGCGCGTCGGGAGCCCGCCCTCCGCGGGCCTCATCGCCGGCGGCACCATCGAGATGCAGGGCACCGCGCACATCTGCGGCGCCTACGGCAATGTCTCCGTCAAGAACGGGGGCATGACGGGCGGCTGTGTGTGCGGCGCGGGCTGCAAGGGAGGCCCCGCCGACCAGTCCTGCGGCGCTGGCAATCTCTGCAACGTGCAGGTCACCTCCTCCACCTGTACCGACAAATTCGGAGGCGGGGGAGGCACCTGCACCACGGGGGCCAACGTCCCCCCAGCGCCCAAGGTCGAGGTGTGGAGCAAGCTCAACGCGCCCCCGGCTTGCTACACCGCCCCTTGCATCCCCTTCTACTACCTGCGTGCGGACAAGGTTGATGGGCTGGCGGGGTCTACCTCGGACAAGGCCCAGGTCTACATGTGGAACTACGTGAACTGCCCGGACCCGCAGGCGCTCAATCGCATCCACTACCCGGGCGAGCCGGGCGTCGCCGCCACCGACTGGACCGTCGAGAAAGCCGATCTGACCGCCAACAGCACCACCGGTTGCTGGAAGCTCGTCTATGACGGCAACAACACGCCCTCCACCGCGGCGTGCCCGGCGACCCAGGTGCGGATGAAGGACGATGCCTCCCTGGACGCTCGCAACCCTCCCATGCTCATGCCGCTGCCGGTGCCGCTCTCGTTGTCGTGTGCCACGGCTCCCCTCGTCTGGGAGGTGAAGGCCACCAACGCCCCCACCACCACCCTGCCGTCCGCGTGTGACGCTCTCGACACCATCTACCCAGAGGCGGGCACCGACAAACGGTACAAGCGGCACTACAACACCGGAGCCGCCGTCTCCTACAAGCCCCCCTCTTCCAACACTGTCCCCCTGGCCCCCATCCCTCACGGGGTGTGGCTGGTGGATGGCGACCTCACCTTCGAGGAGAGCACGCCCGGCTTCGTCCCCGTGAACCTGAAGCCTCCGGTGGTGCAGCTTCCGCAGCCGCCCGTCACCATTCTCGCCACCGGCGACGTGACCGTGATGAATGGCAAGGTCCTCTCCCTGAGGCCCGCCCACCGGGAGGTGTCGCTGCTGGCCGGGCGCGATCTGGATATGAAGACGGGTCAAAGCAAGGTGCTCACCTGTGGGGACCCCTCCTCGCAGCCGACAAACTGCCCCAGCGCGGCCATCATGGTGCACGAGCAGTTCGACATGGGTTCCAACTCGCACCTCCAGGGCCAGCTCGTGGTGCAGAACGCGGGCCATTGCTCCAATACGCTCACGGGCAACCCCATCAAGATGGGGGGTAACGCCACCGTCTCCGTCCCCGGGATGCCGCCCATCCACACCCCTGGCGGCACGGCCGTGTTGAGCTGGAGCGAGTCCTCCCTGTGAGGCACCCCCGCCCCGCTCGGTAGGAGCGGGGCGCGGCCTACGGCGCCGCGGGCGTGCCGAGCAGGGGCCGCAGGAAGTCATCCGCCTCGGCGGCGATGCGCCCCAGCGACTCCACCAGCTCGTGGCCGTCGTCCACCTCGATGAGGCGCACGTGGCGTCTGCCGTGCGCCCACTCGCGGGAGTAGTGCAGCTGCGTCGTCGTGTCCCGGCGCCCGTGGATGAGGAGCGTGGGCACGCGCACGTCCGGCCAGCCGCCCGAGCGCGCCTCGATGGTGTCGAGGTCGTCCATGAGGCCGAAGTGCACCCGGGCCAGCCGCTTCTCCGCGTAGTCCTGCGTCTCCAGCCAGCCCGTCTCCCGCCAGCGGCGCAGGTTCTGCTCGCCCACGTTGCGGCGCATCTGCTCAGAGGCCCGCAGGGCCGGCGCCAGCAGCACCAGCGCGCATACCCGCGGATCCTCCTCGGCCACGCGGCACGCCGTCAGCCCGCCCAGGCTGGAGCCGAAGACGATGGCCCGGTCCTTCTCCCCGCCGATGGCGTCGCGCACCGTGCGCATCATCGCGCTCAAGCGCAGGTGCTCCAGCGAGGGTTGGCGCAGGTCCAACCGCTCCAGGTGGATGCCCTGGCGCGCGTAGTGCTCGGCGAGGGCCACGCCCTTGGCGGACCGGGGTCCCGAGGCGAAGCCGTGCAGGTAGAGCCAGCGGGGGCCGGCGGGAGTCGGGGAGACGACGGTCATGGCGGCGCACTCTACCCAAGCGTGCTATGCCCGGGGGCATGACCGCACCCGTGGCACTCATCACCGGCGGCTCTCGAGGCGTGGGCCGGGCCCTCTCCCTGAGACTCGCGAAGGCGGGTTACGACATCGTCTCCACCTACCGGCGCGACGCCGAGGCGGCCGAGGCACTCGTCAAGGAGGTGGAGGCGCTCGGCCGCCGCTGCCGCGGCGTCATCGCGGACCAGCTCGAGCCGGCCAGCCTCCATGCCGCCTTCGACCTGGTGCAGCAGGAGTTCGGCGGGCTGGACGTCTTCGTGGCCAACGCCGCCTCCACCGCCTTCACCCCGCTGATGCAGATGAAGCTGCACCAGATGGACAAGACGTTCAACGTCACGGTGAAGAGCTTCCTGCTGGGGTCCCAGCGCGCCGTGCCGCTGATGGAGGGCCGCAAGGGCCGCATCGTCATGGTGTCCGGCATGGACTCGCGCATGCCGCTGCCCTTCCACGGCTTCCTCGGCGCGATGAAGGGCGCCATGGAGATTCTGGTGAAGTACCTGGCCGCGGAGCTGGCCTCCAGCGGCATCCGCGTCAACGCCGTCAACCCGGGCTACATCGACACGGACTCCAGCCGCTTCTACATGGGCGAGGCCTGGGAGGCGCTCGAGACGAAGGTGAAGGAGAGCGTGCCCGTGGGCTACGTGGCCAGCGCGGATGAGATCGCCAAGACGATCGAATGGCTGTGCTCCGAGGGCTCCTCGTACGTGAATGGCCAGACGCTGGTGGTGGATGGCGGCCTGGAGGTGAACTACGCCATGCAGTTCGCCAGCGCCCTCACCCAGTCCAAGTAGGCACCCCTGAGGCCCGGGGTCGCACGACTCCCCGGGTTGAGGTAAAGCTCGCCCCATGCCCACGCGCCTGCGCCTCTACCAGGTCGACGCCTTCACCTCCCAGGTCTTCGGCGGCAACCCCGCCGCGGTGTGCCCGCTCGATGCCTGGCTGCCGGATGATGTGCTCCAGGCCATCGCGCTGGAGAACAACCTCTCCGAGACGGCCTTCGTCCTTCGCGACGAGCTGCGCGGCTGGCAGATCCGCTGGTTCACCCCCACGCAGGAGGTGGACCTGTGCGGTCACGCCACGCTGGCCACGGCCTACATCCTCTTCACGCGCCTGGCGCCGGGACTGGAGCAGGTGCAGCTGCACTCGCGCTCGGGGCCGCTGGTGGTGACACAGCGCGAGGAGGACTGGATGGAGATGGACTTCCCCTCGCGGCCGCCGGAGTCGTGCCCGGTGCCGGAGGGGCTGGTGGAGGCCCTGGGCGCCGAGCCGCGTGAGGTGCTCATGGCGCGGGACCTGGTGGCCGTCTTCGACAGCGAGGAGCAGGTGCGGGCGCTCAACCCGGACATGTCCAAGCTGGCCGCGCTGGACTACTTCGCGGTGGCTCCGACGGCGCCGGGCACGCAGTCGGACTTCGTCTCGCGCTTCTTCGCGCCGCGGGTGGGCGTGCCGGAGGATCCGGTGACGGGCTCGGCGCACTGCTCGCTGGTGCCCTACTGGGCGGGCAAGCTGGGCAAGTCGCAGCTGCTGGCGCACCAGGTGTCCGCGCGCGGCGGCGTGCTCCAGTGCGAGGACCGTGGCGAGCGCGTGGGCATCGCCGGACAGGCCGTGCTGTACCTCGAGGGCTACATCTCGTTGTGAAGCAACTCCGAGCGGTTTTCTCCGAGAATCAATTCATAAGAACGCAGTCCTCGGAGATTCCCGCCATGTCCAAGATCAGCTCTTCGCCTTCCATCGCTCCTGGTGCCGGTTGCTACCGTCCTGACGCTCCCACCCCCAAGCTGCCCGGTGAGCTCAAGCCGCTGCCGACCCCCACCTTCCCCCCGGGTCTTCCCCCCGGTGGCCTCAAGGAGCTGATCAACCAGAAGCGTTCCGCCGAGCTGTCCAACTCCCAGGCCAACCAGCTCGAGCAGATCAAGCGCGGCGTGGAGAACGGCACCATCTCCCCGCAGGAGGCCACCCGGCTCCTGGAGCAGCAGGCGAAGATCGCCGACACCCTGAAGGCCGCCCA
This sequence comes from Archangium sp., assembly GCF_036389735.1. Classification (GTDB taxonomy): domain Bacteria; phylum Myxococcota; class Myxococcia; order Myxococcales; family Myxococcaceae; genus Archangium. The sequence continues at coordinate 4,962 of NZ_DASVWK010000016.1, forward strand.
GGCCGATGGCTTCATCTCCGCCCAGGAGCGCGCGGCCATCAAGCGTCAGCAGTTCGTGGCCGGCTTCAGCGTCTCCAAGGCCAGCAACTCCTTCGAGCTCGGCTCGCTGCTCTCCCGCGACCGTGCCGCCACCCAGGCCCAGGCCGCGCAGATCGGCAGCCTCGCCCAGGGCATCCGCTCCGGTGACCTCTCCAGCCCCGAGGCCTCCTCGCTCCTCAAGGAGCAGGCCAACATCGCTCGCACCATGGCCAACGCGCAGTCCGACGGTCGCGTGAGCATCTCCGAGAAGATGCACCTGTCCATCCTCCAGGAGAGCGCCGGCCGCGACATCCGGATCGAGAAGGGCGACCTGGAGAAGGCCCCCCACGCCGTCAAGCGCTTCTCCATCGACTTCTGAGCGGGGCGCATCTCACTTCTACTCGAGTAGAAGTGAATCCCCCCCATGTAGGTCTCACCCCGGGGTTGGCACCGCGCCCGCCAGCGGGCACACTGCGCACCGCCTGAACGCACGAGCAGGGACACGGAGTGATTCCGTTCCTTGCTCGCCGCGAACCCAGGAGGGGAGCGCACGGATGCGCCTGCTGCACACGTCGGACTGGCACCTCGGGCACACGTTGTACGACACGTCGCGGGAGGCCGAGCACGCGGCCTTCCTCGAGTGGTTGCTGGACACGGTGGAGGCGCAGAAGGTGGATGCGCTCCTGGTGGCCGGCGACATCTTCGACACCGCCAACCCCAGCGCCGAGGCCCAGGCCTCCTGGTACCAGTTCGTCGCCCAGGCCCGGCGGCGCTGCCCCCGGTTGGACATCGTCGTCATCGGCGGCAACCACGACTCGGCGGCGCGGCTGGATGCGCCGGATCCGCTCTTCGCCGCGCTCGAGGTGCGAGTGGTGGGCGGGCTGCCCAGGACGCAGGGCGCGGTGGAGCTGGAGCGCCTGCTGGTTCCCGTGAAGAACGCGCAGGGCAAGGTGGGCGCGTGGGTGGCGGCGGTGCCGTACCTGCGGCCCGCGGACCTGCCGCTCGTCTCCGAGGAGGCGGGTGACAAGCTCATCGAGGGCGTGCGCTCCGTCTATGCCGAGGTGCTGGAGGGCGCGCGCGCCAGGCGCGAGCCGGGGCAGGCGCTCGTGGCCATGGGCCACTGCTACATGGTGGGCAGCGAGCTGTCCGCGCTCAGCGAGCGCAAGATTCTCGGGGGCAACCAGCACGCGCTCCCGGAGGAGCTCTTTCCCGAGGACGTGGCGTACGCGGCGCTCGGGCACCTGCACAAGGCGCAGCGGGTGGGCGGACGCGAGGGCGTGCGCTACAGCGGCTCGCCCCTGCCCCTGTCGCTCTCGGAGGCCTCCTACGCGCACCAGGTGCTGCTGGTGGAGCTGGAAGGGGAGAGGCTCTCCTCCGTGCGTCCGCTGCACGTGCCGCGCCGGGTGGACATCGTCCGCGTGCCCTCGCGCCACGCGGCCACGTTGGATGACGTCCTCACCGAGCTGGCGGCCCTGCCCCCGCTGGAGGCGGAGACGCCCGACTGGCGGCGCCCCTATCTGGAGGTGTGCGTCGCGCTGCCCCGCCCCGAGCCCGCGCTGCGCCGCCGGGTGGAGGCCTCGCTCGAGGGCAAGGCCGCGCGGCTGGTGAAGCTCACCCCCGCCTATACCGGCACCGGCAATACGCTCGCGGAGGAGCGGCCGGGCGTCTCCCTCAAGGAGCGCACCCCGGAGGATGTCTTCCGCGCCCGCTACGCGCGCGACTACACCGAACCGCCCGAGCCGGTGCTGCTCGAGGCCTTCCACTCGCTCCTCACCCAGGTGCAGGAGGACGCCTCGTGAGAATCCTCGCCATTCGCGGATGCAACCTGACGAGCCTCGCGGGCGACTTCGCGCTGGAGCTGGACCAGCCGCCGCTCGACAAGCTGGGGCTGTTCGCCATCACCGGGGCCACGGGCGCGGGCAAGAGCACGCTGCTGGATGCGCTGTGTCTGGCCCTCTTCGATCGCACGCCGCGGCTGGGCGAGCGCGGAGGCGTGCCGGTGGGGCGCCCCGAGGAGGAGACGGACGCGCGGCTGCTGTCCAACGACGTGCGCGGCGTGCTGCGGCGTGGGGCGGGCGAGGGCTTCGCCGAGGTGGACTTCCTGGGGAGGGATGGGAAGCGCTACCGCGCGCGCTGGTCCGTCCGCCGTGCGCGCAGAAGCGCCGAGGGCCGCTTCCAGGCGCAGGAGCTGAGCCTCACCGACGTGGCCACGCAGCAGACCTTCGGGCGCACGAAGTCCGAGGTGCTCAAGGCCATCGAGGAGCGGCTGGGCCTGTCCTTCGACCAGTTCCGGCGCTCGGCGCTGCTGGCGCAAGGGGAGTTCGCCGCCTTCCTGCGCGCGGACGCCAACGAGCGCGCGGAGCTGCTGGAGCGGATGACGGGGACGGAGGTGTACAGCCGCGTCTCCATGGCCGCGCACCAGCGCCACAAGCAGGAGCAGGAGGAGCTGGATGCGCTGGCTCGGGGCGTGGAGGCCATTCCCCGGCTGAAGGACGAGGAGCGCGCGGAGGCGGAGGCGGCGCGGGCGCGGGAGGAGGCGGCGCTGGCGGAGGCCCAGGCGGCGCAGACGCGGGCGGAGCAGGCGGCGCACTGGTACTCGGAGCGGGCACGGCTGGTGGCGCAGGAGGCCGAGTCGGAGCAGGCGCGCCAGCGGACGGCCCAGGCGCTGGAGGCCGCGGAGCCTCGGAAGTCGGAGCTGGATCGGGTGCGCGCGGCGGAGGTGCTGCGGGCTCCGGTGGCTCGTACGGACGAGGCGACGCGACGGCTGGCGGAGGCGGAGTCCGCGCTGACGGCCAGGCGCACGGAGTCGGAGGCGGCCCAGGCGAAGGCGCGGGGGCACGAGGAGGCGCGGGCGAAGGCGGAGGCCCGGCACACCCAGGCGGTGGCGGCGGAGTCCTCCGCGCGCCCGGCATTGGAAGAGGCGGTGAAGCTGGACGCCGCGCTGGAGCGGGCGCGGAGTGACGCGCGGGAGGCGGAGCGGAAGCTGGAGGCGGCCCGGGAGGCCGAGCGGCTGGCTCGCGACGAGGTGGAGCGGGTGGCCCGGGAAGAGTCGGCCGCACGCGCGGAGGTGGAGGCGGCGAAGGCGTGGCTCGGCGAGCAGTCGCGCCTGGAGGCACTGGCCCGCGAGTGGCCCCGGTGGGAGGCGGAGCTCACCCGTTATGAGCGCGCGGCCCGGGAAGAGGTCACGGGCCGGGAGCTGCTCGCGCGGTTGGGGACGCAGGCGGAGTCGCTGCGCGCGGACGCCGAGCGCCGACGTGAGGAGCACCGGAAGGCGGGCGAGGCGGTGGAGACGGCCGCCGTCGCCGTGGCGAGCGCCGAGGCCGCGCAGGGCGAGGACGTGGGCGCGGAGCGGCGTACCCGGCGGGAGGCGCTGCTGTCCCGACAGGAATGTCTCCGGGCGCTGACGGAAGCACGCAAGGGAGCGAGCGAGGCGACGCGGGCGGAGCAGGAGGCCGCCGAGGAGGCCGACAAGGCCCGGGCGGAGCAGGTGGCCGCGACGGCCGAGGCCGAGGCGGCGAAGGTGCGCCGCATCGAGTTGGAGGCCGCGCTGAAGGAGGCGCAGCGCTCATTCGAGGGGGCTCGTGCGGCGCAGGGCTTCTCGGCCCACCGGGCGGAGCTGCGCGAGGGCCAGCCCTGCCCGCTGTGCGGTGCCACGCAGCACCCCTATGGCCGCGCGGAGGCGGCGCTGGAGGGGCTCGTCGTGGAGGCGCGGGGGCGGGTGACGGCGCTGGAGGGAGAGCGCACGGCGGCCATGCGGGCGGAGACCTCGGCCAGTACCCGGGCGACGGGAGCCGGACCTCGTGCGGTGCAGGCGGAGGCCCGCCGGGAGTCCGCGGAGAAGCGGCGCGCGCAGCAGCGTGAGGCATGGAGCCAGTGCCGGGCGAAGCTCTCGGGCGCGCTGCCCTCGGAGGACGTGGAGGCCGAGGGCCTCGAGTCCTGGCTGAAGGCGGCGCTCGCGGAGGCGAAGGCGCGGTTGGACGAGTTGAAGGCCGAGGAGGAGGCGGCGGAGAAGCTGGCCCGTGCGGCGAAGGAGGCCCGGGCCACGCTCACCGTCGCGCGCGAGCGCCAGGAGGCCACGGAGAAGGCGCTGCGCCAGTCGGAGGAGGCGCTGCGGCAGAACACCGAGGCCCAGGCGGGCGCCGAGCGGGAGCTGGGGCGCGCCTCGGGGATCCGTCAGGAGGTACTGGCCGGGTTGGCGGCTCCGTTCAAGGCGTGGTCGCGCTGGGAGTCGGCGCTGTCCGCGGATCCAGCGGGCTTCCGTACGCGTGGCGCGCAGCGGGTGCAGGAGTGGAACGCCCGCGAGCAGGCCCTGCGCGAGGCGGAGGCGCGCGTGGCCCAGGCGGAGGCGAAGCGGGCTCCGGCGGAGGTCCGGACCGCGGAGCGACAGGCCCAGGCCGAGGAACTCTCGCGGGGGCTGTCCCGGACGCAGGCGGTGCTGCGGGAGACGCAGACCTCTCGCGGGGAGGTGCTCGGAGGACGTCCCACGGCCGAGGTGCGCGCCGAGCTCCGCCACGAGGTGGAGGAGTCGTCCCGGGCCTTCGAGTCCGTGCGGGCCGAGGCCGAGAAGGCGAAGCAGGAGGCGGCCGCCACCGCCGCGCGTGTGGAGGCGGCGGTCCAGGCCCGTGAGGCCGCGAGCGCGGCGAGGGCCGAGGCCGAGGCCGCGCTCTCCACGCTGCTCTCGGTCCGGAGCCTCACGCTGGAGGCGGTGCGCGCCCTGCTCGCGCGGGATGCCGCCTGGTGCGAGGCCGAGGAGCGCGCCCTGGCGCAGCTTCGTCAGGCGCACGAGAACACGCTCTCCGTGCTGAAGGAGCGCCAGTCGCAGCGTGCCCGGCACGAGGGCTCGGGCCTTCCGTCCATCCCCGAGGAGGAGGCCGCGACCGCGTGCGAGGGGGCGCGCTCGGACACCGAGGCCCGGCGCCAGTCCGTCGCCCGGCTGAAGGCGCGGCTGGAGCAGGACGACGAGGCCCGCCGCCGCCACGGCGAGCAGGCCCGGCTCCTGGAGGAGAAGCAGCGTGCCGGCGGCGTGTGGCGCACGCTCAGCGAGCTCATCGGCTCGCACGACGGCAGGAAGTTCAAGGTGTTCGCCCAGAGCCTCACCCTGGACGCGCTGCTGCACCACGCCAACGCCCACCTCGAGGAGCTGGCCCCGCGCTACCGCCTCATGCGCGTGCCGAAGTACGACCTGGACATCCAGGTGGTGGACGGCGACATGGGGGACGAGGTGCGCGGGGTCTCCAGCCTCTCGGGCGGGGAGGGCTTCCTCGTCTCGCTGGCCCTGGCCCTGGGGCTCGCCTCGCTGTCCTCGGAGACGACGCAGGTGGAGACGCTCTTCATCGACGAGGGCTTCGGCACCCTGGATCCGGAGACGCTGGAGATGGCCCTGGCCACCCTCGACGCGCTCCAGGCCACGGGCCGGCAGGTGGGCATCATCTCCCACGTGTCCGGACTGGCCGAGCGCATCGGCGTGCAGGTGCGCGTGGTGAAGCAGGGCGCCGGGCGCAGCAAGCTCGTGGTGATGGGCGAGCCGGGGCTCTTCGTCCCCGAGTCGCGGCCCGCGGCCTCGGTGGGGTAGGGCGTCAGCCCTTCGCCTCGCCGACCAGGCTGGCCAGGTAGTCGTCCAGCGTCTGGGCGAAGGTGGGGTCGTCGTTGACGAAGGCGAGCCCCACGCCTCCCTTGTACGGGTCGTCCACCGTGTGCACCACCAGCGCGTCGCCCTGGAGGCGCTCGCCGTTGGGCAGCCGCACCGCCACCGTCACCACGCTGTCCACGGGCGGCCGGTGCGCCGTGCGCACGAAGAGGCCCCCGTTGGAGATGTTCGTCGCGTGCTCGCGCACGAAGTCCAGCTCGGTGCGGAACTCCATCTCCAGCTTCACCGCGAAGCGGCGCCCCCGGCGGTGCAGATCGAACGTGTGGTAGGGCAGCTCGGTGGTGCCGGGAGGGCCTTCGCGGGCCGGGGCGGGCTCGGCGGGGGCTTCCTCCGGGGGCGGCTCCGCGGCGGGCTCGGGAGCGCTGTCCTCGGCCGGGAGGGGAATCTGGATGGGCACCGAGGCGGGCCCCGGCGGCGGCCCGTCCGGGATGGGCTCGCGGACGGCGAGCTGCTGCAGGTGCCCATGGAGCACGATGGCGGCGGTCTCGTAGTCCTCCACGGTGTGGGCGTCCGGCCCGGACAGCGCGTGGGCGCGGAACGCATCCCGGTCCGCCTTGGGCATGCGCCACAGCTCCACGAGGGTGCCGCCGCTCTCCTGCACCTGCTCCGTCAGCGCATCCATCGCGGCGCGGGGGTAGCTGGGCACCTCCAGCTTGAGCTCCAGGGTGGCTTCCGCTTCCCGCAAGCACACGACGAGGCCAGGGGGTTTCGTCGAGGGCAACAGCGCCCCCAACCCCTCCACCAGCTCACTCACCCGTTCCGCACGGGCCGAGCCATTCCACAACGCCGCGAGACCGAACACTGGCACGTCGACGGACGTTAGCCGAGCCCGCCCGCCCGTGGGTCATTCATGTGCATTTCCGCTACCGAACGTGCTCCGGATGGCACCCGCCGGAGCCTGGGGGGCGCTTGGTTCCCCACCTCTTGCTAGGTTCCCGTCGCGGCCACCCGTTCAGTCGGCGTGCTGCTCGATGAAAATGCGAAGCCCTCGTAGTTCTTCGCCGCGACGTCCTCGCACTTCTTCCTGTAGGCCCCGACACCGCCGATGTAGGGCATGAAGACGCGCGGCTTGCCGGGGATGTTCGCTCCGAGGAACCAGGAGTTCGCCGTGGGAAAGAGCGTGTAGTTGGCCACCAGGTTGACGTGCGCGACCCACGCCTCCTCCGCTTCCACGGTGGCTTCGATCTGGTCGAACGCGTGCCCGCGCAGGTAGTTGATGCAGTCCCCGATCCATTCGACGTGCTGCTCGATGGACACGATCATGTTGCTGAGCACGGAGGGGCTGCCGGGGCCGGTGATGGTGAAGAAGTTCGGAAACCCGGCGGTCATGAGACCCAGATACGTGCGCGGGCCCTCGCCCCACTTCTCCTTCAGGGTCTGCCCGGCCTTGCCGCGGATGTCGATGTTGAGCAAGGCGCCCGTCATGGCATCGAAGCCCGTGGCGAACACGATGCTGTCCAACTCGTACTCCGCGCCCTGGGTCCGAAGGCCCTTCGGGGTGATCTCCTCGATCGGCGTCTTCTTGATGTCGACCAGGGTGACGTTCTTCCGGTTGAACGTCGCGTAGTAGTTGTTGTCGACGCAGAGTCGCTTGGTCCCGAGCGCATGGTCCGTCGGCATCAGCGCCTCGGCGACGGCGGGGTCGTGAACCAGCTCCCGGATCTTGGAGTGAACGAACTGCACGGCGGTCTCGTTGGCGTCCTTGTTGGTGATGAGGTCCGCGAACGCGAGAAGGAAGGAGGGGCCGCCGTTGCGCCACCGGGTCTCGTACTCGAGCTGCCGTTGCTCCCGCGTCACCTGCAGGGCGGACTTGTCATTGCACGGGTAGTCAGCGCCGAAGCTCGACTCACGGACCTTGCGCCGGTACTCGACGTAGTTCGCCTTCTTGTATTGCTCGACCTCCGGTGACAGCGGGGCGTTGCACGCCGGCACGCTGAAGCTCGGGGTCCGCTGGAAGACGACGAGCCGAGACGCCTGCTCGGCGAGCACCGGGATGCACTGGATGCCGGAGGAGCCCGTGCCAATGACCCCCACGCGCTGGCCGGTGAAGTCGACGCCTTCCTGCGGCCAACGGCCCGTGTGGTACCACGTGCCCTGGAAGCTCTCGAGCCCCTTGATGTCGGGAACCTTCGCGACGGACAGGCAGCCCGTCGCCATGATGCAGAACTTCGCCGAGACGCGATCGCCCGTGTCCGTCCGCAGCTCCCACCGGCCCGTGGCCTCGTTCAAGACCGCTTCGGTTACTCGCGTCTCGAGTTGGATATCCCGGCGCAGGTCGAACCTGTCCGCGACGTGATTGAGGTAACGCAGGATCTCCGGCTGGGAGGGATACCGCTCGGTCCACTTCCATTCCTGCTGCAGCTGCTCCGAGAACGAGTACGAGTAGTCCAGGCTCTCGACATCGCAGCGTGCGCCCGGGTAGCGGTTCCAGAACCACGTGCCGCCAACGCCGCTGCCGGCCTCGTAGACTCGCACCGCGAGCCCAAGCTCACGCAGGCGGTGGAGCATGTACAGCCCCGCGAACCCGGCACCGACGATGACCGCATCGAAGTAGCTGGCCGACTCCGCACCAGGCTGTTCCAGTTGCCGTTTCAGATCGGACATTCTTCCTTACCTGCTCCCGAGCACGGGTGGGTCGAGCCGCGTCATGCAGCTGCTCTTCAAGGGTCGCGAGGATGGAGAGGATGGAGTCGATGCCCACGGCGCTGCCGGGCAGCACCTCGGGGAACGAAGTGGCCTGGCACCGCTCTGAGCCATCTGCCCGAGGAATGCGGAAGTCGCCTCGTCTGGGGCCATGGATCCACCTCATTCCGGACTCAGGTACCGCTCACCAACGCCTGGGACGAGCGTGCGATGGGTCTCGCGGCGAGAATCGTAGGAAGAAGACCGACAGCCTGTCAATCAAGGCAAAACCCGACTCCCGGGGGAGCCGGTGAAGCCTCAACGGACTTGTTCAACCTTGGTGGAGGTGACGCTCAGCCCGCGAGCCCGGCGGTGTAGTACTGCTGGTAGATGGCCACGAGCTGGTCCGGGGTGAGTTCCTTCTCCTCGCCCAGGTGGGTGCGCTCGCTGTTGAGGCCCACCTCGCCGCCGGCCACGCCCGCGTGCACGCCGAGGTTCACGCCGTTGCTCGACGTCGTCTTGTTCTGGAGCGTCGCCTTGGCATCGACCTTGCCATCGAGCTGGCGGAGCGCCTCACCGAAGTCACCCCGGGCCATGCTGCCCAGGGCGCCGCTCCTGGCGAGCTCCTGCACGTTGCCCTTCAGCTCGACCTTGACCTCGCGGCCCCCACTGGCCCCCAGGCCCAGCGCCTTGAAGCTGCCCTCGCGCGAGTCGGTGAGCGTGAGCTTGGCCTCCCGGGTGGAGTTGGCCGTCTGGGCGAGGTCGCGCGCGGTGCTGCCCGGGTCGCGCAGCAGCTCCCCGGTGTCGAAGTCCTTGGGCAGCTCGAAGCTCTCCTCGAGTTCCACCTTGAAGGAGCCCTTGCCGCTCGCGGACGCCTGGGTGGGCAGGTCGACGCTGGCGCTCTGCTCGTCCGCCGGCTTCGGCATTCCCAGGCCCACATCCGCCCCGGCGTTCGCGCCCACCTCCAGGGTCTGCTTGATGGACATCTTGGTGGCCTGGCCATTCTCCAGCTCGATGCGCGCCGTCTTGCTCAGCTGCGCATTGGCTCCCACCGAGGCATTGGCGGTGGCCGCTCCCTCGAGCCCTTCCGCGCCCACGCCCATGGAGCCCTCGGCCTCGGCCTTGAGCTTGACCTCCATGGCGCTCACGTTCTTCGTGAGCCCGGCGAGGTCCGACAGGGGATCTCCGAGCACCTGGTTGGCGGCCGCGCCCGCCACGGGGTTGGTGGCGGTGGCCGCGCCGGCCAGGGCCGACTTCGCGAGGATGTCGGTGGCGCGCTTGGCCTCCTCGGCGGTGTCGAACTTGAACTCCACCTTGGCGCCGCCGTCGAGGTAGGCGCTGCCGCCCACCTTCGCGGCCCCCGTGGCCCCCAGCTTCCCGACGAGGCCGGCTCCCACCTCACCATCGACGGACACGGTGTAGCCACCGTCCTTGCCGTCCGCCGTTGGCGTGTTGCGCGTCACCGCCAGCGTGCCCTTGCCCTTCGCGCCGAAGATCGCGCCGTGCCCCTCGGCCTGGAGGCTCACGTTGGCCTGCTCGCCGGGCTTGAGCGTGTCCACCTCGCGGTTGAGGCTGGCGGCGTCCTTGACGGTCCTGGCCGTCTCGACCGGGTCGCGCACCACGTCGGCCGCGCCCTGGAGCGCCGCGCCGGCGAGCTGGTTGGAGAGCTTGCGCAGGGGGTCGTTCCCCGTGGGGGCGTTCTGGAGCGCCTCGCCGGCCTTGTCCAGGCCGGTGGCGGCGACGTCCGTGGCCTTGTCGAGCACCTGGCCGGAGCGCTGCGCCACCTGGGAAGCCGTACCACGCGCTTCCTCGAAGACGTCCGCGGTGAAGTCGTGCGCGGCGCCGACCGCGTCCTTCGCCTTGTTGGCGGCGGTGCTGACCGTGTCCCTGGCCTTGTCGACAGCGGTGCTGGCCGTGTCCCTGACCTTGTTGGCGGCGGTGCTGGCCGTGTCCTTCACCTTGTCGACGGCTCCGCCCACCGCGTCCTTGGCGTCCTCGAAGGTATCGCGATTCCGCTCCGCGGCGTGCTGGGCCTGCTCAGCGGCCTTGCTCGCTGCCTCCGCGGCCTGCTTCGCTGCCTCCTCCGCGGCCTGCTTCGCCGCTGCCGCGGCGGCCTCGGCGGCCTGCTTCGCCGCCTCCGCCGCCTTGTCCGCCGCCCGCTTCGCCGCTTCCGCCGCCGAGGATGCCGCCTGCCCTACTTTTCCCAGGAAAGACATGTGGAAGGACTCCTCAACAGGCTCGAGTGCGAGTGCGAACGGGGGTGGGGGACAGCGGGGGTGCTAGCGGGGGATGACGCCGGTGACGGGCGAAGAGGCCTCGAACTCCGCCAGCGACGACTCGTGGACCCCGGTACCGGGGATGGAGTGAATGACCGTCCCCTTCTCCGTCATGATGCCGACGTGCCCCCAGGGCGCCGGCTGGTCGGAGCAGAGGACGTCGCCGGCCTTGGGCTCCGCGCCCGGCGTCGCCATGTCGGTGAGCTGCGGCGCGCTGGGCGGCAGGTCCGGGTAGACCGCGTTGACGAACTGCGCGCAGTGCATGAAGGGGGAGTTGGGTCCCACCGCCTCGCCGGAGGCACCGGACGGGTCCCCGTAGGCACGGCCGATGAGTCCCCGCGCCTTGTCGAGGGCCGCGGTGCTCGACGAGCTGTTCCCCGTCGGCGCGGGGCCGCCCAGCTTCTGGGTGGAGTCGCTCGGAGGCGTGTACTCGTCGCGCTGGCCGGGGATGTTCAGCGGCTGCTGGCCGGGGATCTTCAGCTGCTGGTCAACCTGGATGACGTTGGGATCCTGGATGTCGTTGACCTTGGCCAGCTTCTGCACCGTGCTGCCCATCCGCTGAGCAATCTGGCTGAGGGTGTCACCGGACCTGACGCTGTAGACGGACATCGAGGGCTCCCGCACGAAAAAGGAAGGAAATTCCTCCTATTGTCGGACCCACCCCGCCCCGAGTTGCGTCCGGGTTTCCGAATTTCGAGAAAATGATTCGCCCGGCCCCCGGCGTCCTTCCGGGGGGCTACAGGAACAGGAACACGATCGACGCGACCAGGAGCAACGCCATCGTGCCATTGAAGCGGCGCACGGCCCGCTCGGTCTTCATCAGCCTGCGCGCCGCCGCCCCGAAGACGGCCCAGGCCCCCACGGAGGGGACGCAGATGACCAGGAACACGGCGGCCATCGCCAGCACCTGGACCCGATAGTTCTCCCCGGGAGCGCTGTAGGCCGTGATGCCGGCGAGCGCGACGATCCATGCCTTCGGGTTCAGCCACTGCGCCCCCAGACCCGCCCAGAAGCCGGGGGGCCGTTCCACCCGCGTGTCCTCGGCTGGAGCGGCGGACGCATGCCACAACTTCCAGGCCAGGTAGCAGAGAAAGACACTGCCCAGCACCCGAAGCACCAGGTACAGCCGGGGCTGTGCCCCGAGCACGCTGCCCAGCCCGAGCCCGAGGACCACCAGCAGGAGCGCGAAGCCCAGCGAGGCGCCCAGCACCTGGGGCAGCGTGCGCCTCACGCCGAAGTTGGTGCCGGAGGTGGCGGCCACCAGGTTCACCGGTCCCGGTGACGCCGAGGTCGCGAACGCATACAACGCCACGGGTGCCCAGAATTCATACACTGTCAATACCTGGGACATGGGGGTTCACCATTCCGTGACTTCGCCAGGCTTCTCGGCGAGCATGTGTTTGCGCAGATCCACCGACCAGTACCGCTTGGGTTTGACGGTTCCATCGAGCGAATAGCCCGCCAGTTCCTCCCAGTAGCCGAGCCTCGCCTCGGTCGTCACCTCGAGCCGGGTGAGCCCCTTGACGCATTTGTACGCGTAGAGCCCGAAATCAATCAGGCGCAGGGGGTAGCCCTGCTCCGGGGGCAAGGGGTGGCCATCCACCGCGACGGCGAGCAGCGCCTGCCGCTCCAGCGCACCGGCCAGGCTGATCCAGGATTCGTAGATACCCTTCTCCGGGGTGCCGACGCTCACCTGCCGCAGGTACTGGCCGGAGACCGCGCCCGTGTCGATGCCGGCGGCGGCCAGCACGTCGCGCAGGAGCACGCCTTCCCACCAGCGCTTGATGCTCCAATTGCAGACACACACCAGACGTCGGTGGTGCAGCGTCTGGGGCAGGGCGAGCAGCTCGGCATGGGTCAGGCTCACCTTCTGGCCGCCGGGTGCGACGAGCTCGAGCCGCCAGTCCTCCACGTTCACGGTGGGGATACCTTCCTGGTAATACCGCAGCGACAACGGCTTTCTTTCCAGGTTGGGGGTGACGTACGGGGGTGCGTCATCCATGACTAGGGCTCCTCGAGGGTGAGGACGCAGCGCAAGCCGACGAGGTTGTCGCGCAGGGTGGGGGGGTAGTAGTCGCGGCTGCTGCAACGCAGGTAGTCCTCGTTGTGCAGGCCGGACCCACCGCGGACGATGTGGTCCGCCTCTTCCCCCGTCCAGAAGAGCGGGTCGGTGTGGGTCAGGTCCCAGAGGTAGTTGGCCGAGGCGTTGTCGAGACACCACTCGCCGACGTTGCCGGCCATGTCCATACAACCCCACGGCGAGGCGCCGGCCAGACAGGCCGACACGGGGGTGGCGCTGCGCAGCAGTTCCGTCGGGTCACAGTCGACCGCGTAGTTGGCGTGAGCGGGGGTCGGCTCGGCCTCCCCCCAGGGGAAGCGCCGTCCGTCACGGCCTCGGGCCGCGCACTCCCATTGCGCCTCGGTGGGCAGGGTCTTGCCGACGAATCTGGCGTAGGCCCTCGCCTCCCACCAGTTCAGTCCGGTGACGGGCTGAGCCTCGGCGTTCCAGTGGGGGTCGTTCCAGTACAGGGGCTGGTGGATTCCCCGGGCCTGGATGAGCTCCCAGCCCGCGGCAGTCCAATACCGCTTCGTGCGGTAGCCCTCCGCTTCGATGAAGGCGCGGTACTGCCGGTTGGTGACCGGGAAACGGTCGATGTAATAGGCGGACAGATGGACCTCGCGGACCGGCCCCTCGTTCGAGGACTCCTGACTGCCCATCCGGAACGTGCCCGCGGGGATGAGGAGCATGCTTCCCGATTCGATGTCTGGGTGCATGGCTTCACCTCAGCGCAACAGCGGCAGGTTGCCCGTCACCGACTTCACGGTGTCGGCCGGGCCGTAGATGCAGAGGCCGAGGTAGCGCAGGTCGCCGGAGCCGGTCTCTCCCAGGCGCTGGGCGTAATCGTCATAGGTCTTGGTCTGCTGGGCGGCATCGGTCACGTCGATCAGCAGGAGCCCGGCCCCGGGCATCGCCTGGACCTTCCGCCGGATTCCGCCGAGGGTCCCGGCGCTCCCCTTGAGCACTGGCATCACGAGGGTGGTGAGGCCCGCGTGGAGGTCGCCTCCGCCATCCGGCAGATCGGCCCCGACCAATTCCGGATGGCGCTGGCCCAGGCTCAAGGCGAGCACCGCCGCCGTATTGGCGATCAGCCCGAGGGGCAGCTCGGCGTCGATCACGAACACACACTTATTCATCGTCTTCTCCAAACAGGCAGCTCGCGGCGTCGTGGTTGCGTCGGGTGAACACGGACCACAGCATCCGGATGCGTTTCGTACGGGTGATGAAGGCCAGGCCGGTCCGCTTGCGCGCCACCTCGGTGGTGATGCAGGCGGAGACCTCGCCCCGGGCCACGGCCAGGGCGGCTTCGCTGGTCGAGCTCATGGTGACGAAGCGGGGCTTGTGCTCACTGTGGCGGAACCACTCCTCGGCCAGGTGTAGCGGTGCGGGATGAGAGGCCAGGTTGGAAGTGCTCGCCAGCCGGACGCGCGTTGGATCCACGGCGACGCCGTAGGGCGGAGTCGCGAACGGGAAGGCCCCGACGACGATCAGCCGATCCGAAATGTAGAAGTGATTGATGTGGGCGTAGGCATTGGCGACGAGCAGGTAGTCGGCCCGTCCGCCGAGGACGGCCTCGGCCGCCTCCTCATAGGTCGGGAACAGCTCGCAGTGTCCGCCGCCCGGGCTGCAGGTGGTCAGCGCCCGCCCGGCTTCGGCGCTGCTCGTCCCCTCCGGCCCCAGGGTCGCGATGCGCATCTCTCCATGTGTTTGGAGAACGTGCTGGAGCCTGCTCGCGCCACGCATCAGCACGTCGAGGCAGTTCGTATTCTCCAGGGCTTCCATCGGCTGACGTCTCCCTTCCTTCCCTTTTCATTGGCTCAGAGGGTGGAGAGGAGGGGCGCCGGTTGTGAGGAGCGGGATCGGTGCTGCCCGGCGCGAGTGGGAGGGATGCCGGGCAGGAGGGAGGGGAGCCTGCCGGGCATGGGGTGGCTGCCTCGTGGTGCCGGAGGCCCCATCCTTTCCCTGCACCCGAACCGCGCTCGTGCCTTGGTCATCGACTGCCACACCCACCTGAACCGCTACACGCCAGACGCCCCCGCGACGCTGGCGGAGCGCTACGCGAGCCTCCGTGCGGAGATGGAGACCCACGGGATTGGCTACGCGCTGGTGCTCTCCTCCTACGCGGTGACGCCCGAGCGCCCGAGCACGCGCGACATCCTGGAGGTGGTGCGGGGCGACCCGCGCATCGGCGTGGTGGCCGGGGTGCGTTACGGCAGGGACCGGGCCGAGGAGCTGGCCGAGCTGCGGAGCCTCCTGGAAGAGGGGCGCATCAAGGGGCTCAAGCTGTACCCCGGCTATGAGCCGTTCTCCGTCCAGGAGCCGGGGCTGCGCGAGCTCTACGTCCTGGCGGGGCGATTCGGCGTGCCCGTCATGGTCCACACCGGAGACACGTACGCCCCCAGCGCCCGGGTCCGCTACGCACACCCGCTGGCGTTGGACGAGGCCGCGGTCGAGTTCCCGGACGTCACCTTCGTCCTCTGCCACCTGGGCAATCCCTGGTTCGTCGACGCCATGGAGGTGGTCTACAAGAACGAGAACGTCGTCGCGGACATCTCGGGCCTGACCCTGGGTGCCTTCGCGCCCCGCTTCGAGCGCTTCGCCCTGGGCAAGGTGAACGAGGTGCTCGCCTACATCAACAACCCCGACAAGCTGCTCTTCGGCAGTGACTGGCCCATCTCGGACATCGAGAGCTACCTGGGCTTCGTGCGACAGCTCGAGGCGACACCGGAGGAGCTGGAGGGCCTGCTGTGGCGCAACGCCGCGCGGGTGTTCCGGCTGAAGCTGGAGGGACTCGCGGGAGGCGCGCATGGTGGCGACCGGACTGCCTGAACGCCGCGTGGTGGAGGTGACGGACGAGCGCGGCCCGCTCGCGCACCGGTCGATCGCCCTCATCCAGGAGGCCATCTGGGACGTGCATCCCACCAGCTTCCTGCTGGCGGAGCTGGCGGAGACCCGGCGCGGGGTGGCGCGTGGCGGCGGCTACCACCTGCTGGCCATGCTGGCGCCCGGGGACGAGGAGCCGCTGGCGGCGGCGGCGGGGGCCTACCTCCAGGCGGTGAACGCGGGCTTCATCTCCTACCTGGCCGTCCGGGAGGACCAGCGGGGGAGGGGGCTCGGGGGCGAGCTGCGCGAGCGGTTGCTCGAGACGTTTCGTGCCCAGGCCCGGCGCGAGCGGGGAGAGGAACTGGCGTACGTGCTGGGCGAGGTGGAGCGGGACAGCGCGTGGCTGCGCAGGCTGGTGCGCGAGGGTCGGGTGATGCCCTTGGATCTCCACTACTTCCACCCGTGGATGTCGCGCCGACGGGAGCGCTACTACGCGCTCTACCGCGAGCCGATGGCGGACAGGCGGCCCGAGCTGCCCGCGGACGAAGTCGCGCGGGTGGTGGAGGCCATCTGGCGCCGCGCGTACCGCATCCGGGAGCCGCTCCAGCGCGATACCTTCCAATACATGATGAAGCAGCTCGAGGGGCGGGAGACAGTCGGGGCGGATCCGGACTTCCTCCGGCCGCTCACCTCATGAGCTCCGCACGCGTGGAATCACCCCGGCGGCGAAGTGTACCCGCGGCGCCTGTCCGAGCGTCTTCAGCCGGTCATGGGCGATGACGATCAGGAGCGCGTAGAACCCGCAGGACACGAGCACGTGCCACCACGCGTGGAACTGCGGATTGGGAATCCCATGCGCGGGCAGCGTCTCGTTGAGCGTGGCGCAGAACTGGATGTCGCTCAGCCACACGATGATCGCGAGCGCGTAGGCGCCGATGCCGAGCTGGAAGACGCGCCTGGCCCGCCCATCCTGGCTGCGACGGTGGATGAGGTAGACGCGAGCGAGGGCGAAGAACTCGAGCGACGCGAAGCTCGCCTGGAAGAGGAAGAACTGGACGCGCCCCCGCGAGAAGGCCGTCAGGTACGTGGCGAGCACCGCGTAGCCGAGCAGGGCGAGGGGGAACCACCCGCCGAACCGCCGCTCGGGGCGATTCTCCACCAGGATGTAGACCATCAGGAGGGCGAGGTAGAGCATCGGCAGCTCGTCCAGCATCTGGTGCTGGAAGAGGAGCGTCGCGTGGAAGGCGATGCTCCCGAGCCCGACCACCGACACCATCGCGAACGCGAGCAGGAACCGGTGCTCCAGCACGCGGCGATGGAGCACGATGCCCAGCACGCCCGCGAGCACCATCGCCAGGCTGGAGGCCGAGTTGAACAGCTCGCAGACGGAGTGCAGGTGCTGGTAGTTCGTCTCGCACCAGTCCACCGTCGCGGTGGGGGTGCCCCAGAAGCCCGGAGTGGATGTCGACAGGGTCAATGGCAGGTCCCCCGGCCCTGGTCCGTGAAGCGTCCTTCCGCCGGGAGGAACTCCCATGCATAGGCACCGTCCTCCAGCGTGAGCTTCAGCAGCCCGAACGTGCTGGCATCGCGGACTTCGCTGTTCTCCAGCGGCGTGCCAAGGGGATAGAGCACCATGCCCCCCGTTCCCACCACGAACTGCCGGATGCCCCGCGCCGGGTCCGCCTTGCCCTCGGGCGTCTGCGGCGCGAAGCGCTCGTAGAGGTGGTCGTGGCCTCCCAGCACCACCTCGGCGCCCGCCTCGTACAGCGCATCCCACAGGGGCTTCACGTCCGTGGTGTCCCGGTCCGGTCCCGAGCTGAAGAGTGGCCGGTGCCAGTAGGCCAGCGTGCATTGCTTCGTGCTCGCCTTGAGGTCCGCGCGCAACCACTGCTCCTGCTCCGAGCCCGCTCCCAGCGGAATCTGGCTGTTGAGCACCACCACGTGCCAGGCGCCCAGCTCGTAGCTGTAGTAGCCCTTGCCCGGTGCTCCCGCCGCCGCTCCGAAATAGTCGAAGTACGGGCCCGCCTTCGCCGAGTGGTAGTCGTGGTTGCCCGGCGTGGGGCGGGTCCGCTGCCGGTGCCGGCCCCAGCTCGGGGCGTAGCAGCGCTCGAAGTCCTGGGCCGTCCCGTCCGGGTAGGCGTTGTCCCCCAGGGAGAACACCGTCCCCTCGATTCCATCCAGCATCGCCGCCGTGGCCTCGTCGTGGTTCCAGTCACAGCTCGCGATGTCTCCCGCGCCCACCAGCACCTCGGGCGGTATCGCTTCTTCCGGGTCCGGGACTCCCCCCGGGCCTCCCATCGTCTGACAGGCGCAGAGTGCCAACAGCAGGGCCGCGCTCCTCGCGCGGTGGAGCTGGGTCGTGAGGTGCATGCCGGCCTTTCTAGTAGCTCCACCCCAGCAACTCCAAGGCTTGACCCGCCCCCATCGCCAAGGCGACAGCACGCTCGCCCAACGCTTCGGGAAGCTCGGGGTCCGTGAGGTTGATACGGATCAGCC
>NZ_DASVWK010000017.1:0-7160 GCF_036389735.1 Archangium sp.
ACGGGGACGCGCTCTACTTCAGCCGCAGCCCCCTCCCCTTCGTCCGTGAGCCAGGCGAGCAGGCGGCGGTGAAGCGCTGGGCGCACCTGGGGCTGTATGGCTACCGACGCGAGACGCTGCTGTGGCTGGCGGGCCTGAACGCCACCCCGCTGGAGCAGGCGGAGAAGTTGGAGCAACTACGAGCCCTGGAGAATGGGCTCCGCATCCGCTGCGGGCAGGTAACGGGGCGCACGGTGGCGGTGGACATCCCCGAGGACGTGGCCCGGGTGGAAGCGGCCATGCGCGCGCGTTAGTCTGCGTGCGTGTCCGACACCCCCAAGCAGCCCGACGCCCCCAAGAAGCCCAAGTTCTCCCGCGTAACGTTCCGGCGCCTCCTGGACCTGGCCCGGCCCCAGGCGAACCGCATCAGGGCGGGCACCTTCTTCCTGCTGCTCGCCAGCGGCCTGGGGCTGCTCTACCCCATGGCCATCGGCCACATCATCGACCAGGTGCTCGCCGCGAAGGACCGGGCCCTCATCGACCAGATTGCCCTGGCGCTGGTGGTCGTCTTCCTCCTCCAGGGCGTGGCCATGGCGCTGCGCTTCTACCTCTTCTCCACCGCGGGCGAGCGAATCGTGACGCAGCTGCGGCAGGACCTCTTCTCCAGCCTCATGGCCCAGGAGGTGGGCTTCTTCGACGAGCGCAAGACGGGAGAGCTCACCAACCGGCTGGCCTCGGACACCACGGTGCTTCAGAACACCGTGAGCGTGAACATCTCCATGGGGCTGCGCAACGCGGCGCAGGCGATGGGCGGCATCGTGTTGCTCTTCTACACCTCGCCCGTGCTCACCGGGCTGATGCTGGCCATCGTGCCGGCGGTGGCGGTGGGGGCCGTGACGTACGGCCGCAAGGTGCGCGGGCTCTCCAAGGAGTCGCAGGACGCACTCGCCGTCGCCAACGAGGTGGCCGAGGAGGGCCTCTCCGGCATCCGCACCGTGCGCTCCTTCGCCGCCGAGCGGCACGAGGTGGCGCGCTACCGTTCCGCCACCGAGCACGCCTTCGACGTGGCGCGCCGCCGGGTGAAGCAGTCCGCCTTCTTCCTGGCCGGGGCCTCCTCCGCCGGCTACATCGCCTCGGCGGTGGTGCTCTGGTACGGCGGCCGGCTGGTGCTGGACGGTCGCATGACCGTGGGCGGCCTCACCTCCTTCCTCATCTACTCGTTGACGGTGGCCTTCGCGCTGGGCGCCCTGGCGGACCTGTGGGCGGACTTCATGCGCGCCTCGGGCGCCGCCGAGCGCGTCTTCGAGCTCATCGACCGCACGCCCACCATCCCCTCCTCGGGGGGCGAGCGTCCGCCGTCCGTGCAGGGCCACGTCGAGTTCCACGACGTCCACTTCGCCTACCCCTCGCGCCAGGACATGCCGGTGCTCCAGGGCATCGATCTGAAGCTCTCCCCGGGCGAGGTGGTGGCCATCGTCGGCCCCTCGGGCGCGGGCAAGTCCACCATCGCCGCCATGCTGGCGCGCATGTATGACCCGCGCAGCGGGCACGTGCGGCTGGACGGCAAGGACCTGCGCACGCTGGACCCCGAGTGGCTGCGGCAGCGCATTGGCACGGTGGCGCAGGAGCCGCTGCTCTTCGCCTCCTCCATCGCGGACAACATCCGCTACGGCCGCATGGACGCCACGGACGCCGAGGTGGAGGCCGCCGCGCGCGCCGCCAACGCCCACGAGTTCATCTCCCGCTTCCCCGAGCGCTACAACACCCTGGTGGGCGAGCGCGGCGTGCAGCTCTCCGGCGGCCAGAAGCAGCGCATCGCCATTGCCCGCGCCGTGCTCAAGGACCCGCGCCTGCTGGTGCTCGACGAGGCCACCAGCGCGCTGGACGCCGAGAGCGAGCACCTGGTGCAGGAGGCCCTGGACCGGCTGATGAAGGGCCGCACCACGCTCATCATCGCCCACCGCCTGTCCACGGTGGTTGGCGCGGACCGCGTGGTGGTGATGGAGGGTGGCAAGGTGGTGCAGAGCGGCAACCACGCCGCGCTCATGAGCCAGGAAGGCCTCTACCGCCGTCTGGTGGAGCGGCAGTTCGTGGCGGCCTGAGAAGTCCCCGCCCTCCCGCCTGCCCTGTTACCGACCTCACTTCGCAATGCAGCGGGAGTGGCGCCGGGAAAATCCTGGCATTACTTAAGCCGCCGCAGACGAAAGGAGGTGATGCCTTGACCGATAGCATGAGTCAGGCGTCCACCTCCGCCACGATGGCGCGCTAGGCAGCCTCCATCCCGGCGGAAGTGTTGACGCCACAAGTAGTTCGGGCCCGCCCGTTTCGCGCACCCCACCACGCTTGGGGCCGCGGATCGGGCGGGTCTCTTTTTGCCCCACCCCTTCCGCCCAACCCTCGGGAATGCGCGCGCGACAACCCTGTTGCAGGCGCGGGGGGGAAACGGCTCGTTCATCCGCTAGAGGACCTGACCTTGTCCATCACACCTTGCCCGAGCCCACTGCCTTCCGCCCTGCGTGAAGAGTCAGCGGTGGAAGCCCAGCGCAACCTGTTCTGCTTCAACTACGACGCCTGCCTGCATCTGGCGGTGAAACGCGGCTGGGACGGCTGGAGTTGTCGCCACTGCCCACTGCGCGAGCAGCGCCACAGCGAGCCCCAGGCCCGCGACTACGCCGAGTCCCGCCCCCGAACCCAGGGGCAGGACTGAGTTTCTTCGCTTACCGGGCTTCCGGGACCAGGCGGGCGTCCAGTCGTGCTGACAGAATGATTGACGCCCCCGGGGTCTCTTGGCAGGAAGGGTCATGCGCTCCAAGAAGACCAAGTTCATCTTCGTGACCGGCGGGGTCGTGAGCTCGCTGGGCAAGGGGCTCGCCTCTGCTTCCATTGGCGCCCTGCTCGAGAACCGCGGGCTCGACATCACGCTGCTCAAGCTCGACCCGTACATCAACATCGATCCGGGAACGATGAGTCCGTTCCAACATGGCGAGGTCTTCGTCACCGACGACGGGGGCGAGACCGACATGGACCTGGGCCATTACGAGCGCTTCACCAACGCGCGGATGTCCCGGCTCAACAACTTCACCTCCGGGCGCATCTACCATGCCGTCATCCAGAAGGAGCGGCGGGGCGAATACCTGGGCAAGACGGTCCAGGTGATTCCGCACATCACGGATGAGATCAAGTCCTGCATCCGCCAGGCGGCGCAGGGCGTGGACGCCGTCATCGTGGAGGTGGGCGGCACCGTGGGCGACATCGAGTCGCTGCCCTTCCTCGAGGCCATCCGGCAGATGCGCTACGACGTGGGCAGTGGCAACACCGTCTACCTGCACCTCACGCTGCTGCCCTACATCGGCGCGGCCGGCGAGGTGAAGACCAAGCCCACCCAGCACTCGGTGATGAAGCTGCGGGAGATCGGCATCCAGCCCGACTTCCTCCTGTGCCGCACCGACCGGGAGATCTCCCGCGAGCTCAAGGACAAGATCGCCATGTTCTGCAACGTGGACACGGGCAACGTGTTCACCTCGCCGGACGTGAAGAGCATCTACGAGCTGCCGCTGGAGCTGCACCGCCAGGGCATCGACGAGCGGCTGGTCGAGACGCTCAACATCT
The DNA here is from genome assembly GCF_036389735.1 of Archangium sp. Classification (GTDB taxonomy): domain Bacteria; phylum Myxococcota; class Myxococcia; order Myxococcales; family Myxococcaceae; genus Archangium. The sequence goes on from NZ_DASVWK010000017.1 coordinate 3,589, forward strand.
GGACGCGGGCCGCCCGGCTGGAGCGCTGGGAGGACATCATCCGCAAGGTGTACTCGCCCAACCGCGGCGAGGTGAAGGTGGGCATCGTCGGCAAGTACGTGGACCTCAAGGAGAGCTACAAGAGCCTCAACGAGTCCCTGCTCCATGGCGGCATCGCCAACGACGTGAAGGTGGACCTCCACTTCGTGGACTCGCAGGACGTGGAGGAGAAGGGCGCCGAGGCGCTGCTGGCCGGAGTGGACGCCATCCTGGTGCCCGGCGGCTTCGGGGTGCGCGGCACCGAGGGGAAGATCGAAGCGGTGCGCTACGCCCGGGAGAAGAAGGTGCCCTTCTTCGGCATCTGCCTGGGCCTCCAGATGGCGGTGGTGGAGTTCAGCCGCAACGTGCTGGGCCTGGCTGGGGCCAACTCGCTGGAGTTCAATGAGCACACCCCGCACCCGGTGGTGACGCTCATGGAGAGCCAGGTCAAGGTCCAGGACAAGGGCGGTACCATGCGCCTGGGCACCTACGCGTGCGCCCTGAAGCCGGGCTCGATCGCGCACAAGCTGTATGGGGACGCGGTCATCAACGAGCGCCACCGCCATCGGTACGAGGTGAACAACGCCTACCGGGGTCGGATTCAGGAGGCGGGCCTCGTGGTGTCCGGTCACAACCCCGAGCTCAACCTCGTGGAGATGGTGGAGTTGTCCGACCACCCCCACTTCGTCGGCTGCCAGTTCCATCCGGAGTTCAAGAGCAAGCCCTTCGCGCCGCACCCGCTCTTCTCCGGCTTCATCCGCGCGGCCCTCACCCACCGTGACGCCGGGAGGACGCAGGCATGAACCAGTCCATCGAGCTGTGTGGTTACAAGGTAGGCCCCGGCCAGAAGCTCTTCGTCATCGCCGGACCGGACAGCATCGAGTCCGAGGAGATGGCGCTTCGCCACGCGAAGCTCCTCAAGGAGATGACGAGCCGGCTGGGCGTGCCCTATGCCTTCAAGTGCTCCTACGACAAGGCCAACCGCACCAGCGGCAAGTCCTTCCGGGGCCCCGGCCTGAAGGAAGGCCTGCGCATCCTCGAGCGCGTCAAGCGCGAGGTGGGCGTGCCCATCCTCACGGACGTCCACGAGACGAGCCACGTGGGCCCCGCCGCCGAGGTGGTGGACATCATCCAGATTCCCGCCTTCCTCTGCCGCCAGACGGATCTGGTGGAGGCGGTGGCGCGCACCGGCAAGGGCGTCAACCTGAAGAAGGGCCAGTTCGTCGCGCCCAAGGACATCGTCCACTCGGCGCGCAAGGCCGTGGAGACGGGCAACCCCAACGTGCTCGTCACCGAGCGCGGCGCCACCTTCGGCTACAACAACCTCGTGGTGGACATGCGCGGCTTCCACCAGATGCGCGAGGCGGGGCTCGTCGTGTGCTTCGACGCCACCCACTCCGTGCAGCTGCCCTCGGCGGGCAATGGGGAGACGGCCGGCGAGCGGAAGTTCGTCTCGCTGCTCGCGCGCTCCGCCGCCGCGGCGGGAATCGACGCCCTCTTCACCGAAGTGCATGAGGACCCGGATCGTGCCCTGTGTGACGGTCCCTGCTCGCTCTCGCCCCAGATGTTCGAGGACGTGCTACGTCAGGTGCTGGCCATCCGGCGCGTGCTGGGGCACGAGCCGGCGTAGGTAGGGTGAATCGAAGTCGTGGGAGGGGAATCCAAGGGGCACGACATGACGGAGCTGCCGCCCAAACCGAATCGGGATGAGCTGACGGAGCGCGCCGCGCGCGTGCGTCTGCTCGTCTTCGACGTGGACGGCGTGCTCACGGATGGCGGCCTCTACTACGGCGACGATGGCGAGCTGATGAAGCGCTTCGACGTCAAGGACGGGCACGGGCTGGTGATGGCGAGGTTGGCCGGCCTGCGCACCGCCCTGCTCACCGCGCGCTCCTCCTCCATCGTGGAGGTGCGGGGTCGCGAGCTGGGCCTCTCCGCGGTCTTCCAGGGACGCAAGAACAAGGCAGCGGGCTTTCGCGAATTGCTGGGCCAGTTAATGGCGTCCCCCGAGGAGTGCGCCTATATGGGCGATGACGTCAACGATCTGGGCCCGCTTTCCATGGCGGGCCTGTCGGCGTGCCCGGCGGATGCGGCACCCGAGGTACGCCAGGAAGTGCATTACGTCGCGCGGAACCGGGGGGGACACGGCGCCGCGCGCGAGTTGGTGGAGTTGTGCTTGAAGGCCTCGGGACGGTGGGAAGCCACCGTTCAACACATGAGGGACCCTGATGCCCTACAAGCTGTCAAGTTGTGAAATCGAAGAATTTTCGCTTCCCGCTTAGGTGTCTTATCCTATGAAGGCCGGAAGCCTAGAAGAGCAGAGTGAGGGGAGTTCGATGACGGATCAGCTCTACACGACCCACGACATCAGCCGATTGCTGCAGGTCGACCCGTCCACGGTGAGCAAGTGGATCGACCGCGGCATCCTCATGGCGTTCCGGACGCCGGGTGGACACCGGCGGGTGCGCTCGGCGGACCTTCGGACGTTCCTCATCACCCACCAGATGCCGGTGCCCGAGGAGCTGGGCAGCAGCACCGTGCGCCTGCTGGTGGTGGATGACGAGCGGCAGGTGCTCGACGCCATCAAGCGCGCCTTCAAGCCCTACGCCAACCAGGTGGAGCTTCAGACGACCACCAGTGGCGTCGAGGCGCTGCTGCTCGTCAGTGAGCAGAAGCCGCACGGCATGCTCATCGACCTGAACATGCCGGACATCGACGGTATCGAGGTGTGCCGCCGCATCCGCGCCCGCAAGCAGATGGAGGGCGTGCGGCTCATCACCATGACGTCCGCCCACTCGCCCGAGGTGGTCGAGAGCTCCAAGCAGGCCGGCGCCGTGGCGTGCCTGCCCAAGCCGCTGGACGTGCAGCAGGTGCTGGACTTGTTCCGCGTGCCGCTGGCGCTCGGGGCCAACACCGCCGTCAAGCGCTAGCGCGCGGACGCGACCCCGAGACTTCTGGCGGACGGGACGAGCCCTTCTTCAGGGCTCGTCCCCGCCGGGTGCTCGGCGTTCCCCTCTCAGCCGTTGACCTTCACCTGCACCACGCGGGGCCGCGACTCCTCGCGCCGCGGGAGCGTCAGCGTCAGCACGCCATTCTCGTAGCGGGCCTCCACCTTGGACGCATCCACGGTGCGCGGCAGCACGAAGGAGCGGGTGTACACGCCGAAGCTGCGCTCCAGCCTGCGCGCGCCGTCCTTGTCCGAGCGCTCCACCTTGCGCTCCGACTTCAGGGTAAGGGTGTCGTTCTCCACCTTCACCTCGATGGCCTTCGGGTCATGCCCCGGCAGGTCCACCTGGAGGGTGATGCCCTCGGCCGTCTCGTAGATGTCGGCCGGCGGGAGGAGCTCGCGCGCGCCGCCCTGGCGCACGGACAGGTCACGGAAGAGCTGGTCGAACTCCTTCACCACCAGAGGCCCCAGCGCCACGGCACCATTGCTCATCAACGGGTTCCAACGGCTTTGCATGGACGTCTCCTGTGCGCGCCAGACTCCTCGCGGAGCCACGGCGCGTGGTGGTGGTGAAACAGAAAGGGTTTGTTTGCTCGTGCGCGGCGCC
>NZ_DASVWK010000018.1:0-6255 GCF_036389735.1 Archangium sp.
AATCGGGATACTCGGAGGGCTCACCAGGAATGGATGGACCACGCCCCGCTGCCTCCCGGAGAAGGATGGGCAGCGTACTGAAGGCGAGATCCAGCGCATGCAGGATGTTGCTCTTGCCGACATCGTTCGGCCCCTCGATCACGACATGGGGCTTGTCGAGCCCTTTGAGCAGAAGCTGCTTGATGCTCCGGAAGTTTTCGATCTCCAGCCATGCGACCCGCATCGGTGTACCTTCCTGCCGCCCTTGGCAGCGCCGCTGCTTCTCCCGACCCATATATCAACGATGTCTCCTGCGGGCAGTGAGGATGCTCTTGGGGATTTCATCAGCGGGCACTAAATCGGAGCCCTGCCACGACCATGATCGAGCTGCGCGCCTGCATCGATGTCGATGACCTGGACAAGGCCATCGCGTTCTACACCCAGACCCTCGGGCTGAAGCTCGGACGCCGGCTGGGCTCCGACTGGGCCGAGCTGCTCGGGGCCTCGTCCCCCATCGACCTGCTCGCCAAGCCCGCGGGCAGCCCGGCCAGCCCCGGCGTGGCGCCCGTGCGCGACTACCACCGGCATTGGACACCGGTGCACCTGGACTTCACCGTCACCGGGCTCGACGAGGTGGTGCGCCGGGCCCAGGCCGCGGGCGCGACGCTCGAGCGCGACATCCAGGAGCGGGAGTGGGGCCGCATGGCCAACCTCGCGGACCCCTTCGGCCACGGCTTCTGCCTGCTCGAGTTCAAGGGCCGCGGCTATGACGCCCTCGTGGGGAACTGAGCCCCGGTCCACCTGTTCGCCGGTCCACTCGCCGACCGGGCGAGCCTTCGAGCCCCTCCGAATCCGTTCAGGTCCACGGGGCGTCTCCGTGGAACACTGAGTCCCTCATGCGAGGCGTGCTCCGTACATCACTCGTGGTCCTGTCCCTCGTGCTCTCCGGCGCCTCCGAGGCGGCCGAGCCGAGAACACCTGAAAGCTTCGCCGCCCGTGCGCCCGACGAGGCCCGCGTGGAGCGTGTCCTCCGCTCGCTGTCTCTGCGCGAGAAGGTGGGCCAGCTGCTCCTCGCGTATCCGCAGGTCGGCAAGGAGAACCCCGTGGAAGTGGGCGGGGTGTTGTTCGTGGGCGGGACGCTCCGGAAGATCGATGCCGCCAAGGAGCGCATCCGCTCGGCCCGCGAGCGCGCCCGCATCCCTCCTTTCTTCGCGGTGGACATCGAGGGCGGCAACTTCAACCGCCTCAAACAGCACCCCTCGCTCAAGGCGCTTCCGCTCGCGAGGGAGATGGCCGCCATGGAGGACGCCGAGGTGGAGTCCTGGGGTATGCGCGTCGGCCGGGCGATGCGTGAGGTGGGACTCAACATGAACCTCGCTCCCGTGTTCGACGTGTCCCCCCAGGGGCACATGTTCCGCAACGGGCGCGCCTTCTCGGGTGACGCCGCGGTGGTGAAGCAGAAGGCCACCGCCTTCGCGCGGGGCCTGGCCAAGGCGGGCGTGGTCTCCATCGGCAAGCACTTCCCGGGGTATGGCGATCTCGATACCGACTCGGACCACGAGCACGCCATCGCCGACTGGGACGAGGGCCGCGTGCGCCTGGAAGCGGCGGCCTTCCGCGCCGCGGACCGGTACCTGGGCGGGGTGATGATGTCGAACATCGTCTACACGAAGCTCGGCCCGGGGCCCGCCATCCTCGAGCCCGCGCTCGTCGCCATGGCCCACGAGAGCGGATGGATTTCCGTGACGGACGACGTGGCCATCCGCGCGCTCGCCGAGCAGATTGGTTCCGAGCGCGAGGAGGTGGTGCGGCGAGCCTTCCTCGCCGGCAACGACCTCATCCTCACCACCGAGCCACCGGACTGGTCGGGAGGCCTCGACTACTTCGGCATCCTGACGAAGCTGGCCGAGTCGGAACCGAAGCTGGCCGAGCAGTTGGATGCGTCGGTACGGCGGGTGCTGCGCCTGAAGGACCGGATGGGGCTGCTGGACGGGCTGTAGTCGGGTTTGGGCTAGAAGGGAGGGCATGACCTCCACTCGCCGGAGTGCACGCGGGCAGTTCGTGCGCCTGCTCCTCAGCGGTCTCCTGCTCGGCGCCTGCGCCACCCGCCCCGCTCGCTTCGGTGCGGCGCCCCATGGAGACTTGCGCCTCGACTCGGAGACTGTCGCTCGCGTGCGCTACGCGGGCCTCTCCCGTACCGCCGCGACCTCCTCCTCCGCTCTACTGGCCGTGGGCTCCACGCTCGCGGTGGCCACTCCCGTGATGCTGGCCATCCTCAAGAGCCAGGACAAGGCGGGTGAGTTGCAAGAGCGCCTTGTGGAGTGCGCGAGGCTGGCCGAGCAGCAGGTCAACTTCCCCCTCTTCGGCAACCACCCTCCCACCCGGGAGGAATGCGGCGAGGAGGTGGAGGTGGACGGGTGCCCAGAGCCCATCACCCGAGCCATGCTCCTGGGCAGGCAGAAGCACGTCATCGCCCTCGCCTGCGCCCGCGAGGTGCTCCAACAACTGTGGCCCAGGCCCTTCAGCATCGAACAGCGCTACCGCTACTATCCGAATGCCCGCGTCCTCAGGACGATCGACCGCGTGAAGGAGCAGCAACTCATTGATGAGAGATGTCCCGAGGAACTGCGGGGCAGCATCAAGCCCGACATCGTCCTCCACGGGGATTACAATCTCCTCCAGGCTGTGCTCATCCTCGACTTCAAGTTCCCTTGCCCACCCACCAACCCTCCACGGTGGAATCAATATAACGAGCCGAGTCCCTATGCCGGCTCGAACCAGGGCCAGATCTACAAGAAGGCATTGGGTGGCAAGGCCCTGCTCATCACGCCACGAGAGATCCGCGAATGAAGGAGCGCCTTCCCAATATCCGGGTGCGGACGAATCACGGCAGCATGGTGGCCCGGGACGGGATCGTCATCTGCTTCTTCATGCACCGCTCCCACGGGGAGGTGATCCATGCCGTGTGGCGAGCCCTGCAGACGTATCGTCGTTCCATCCCCTCCCAGGCGTTGAACTGGTACGTCGATCAAAACGGGGACTTTCAGCCTCTCGATGACAAGGGCTGGGAGCACATCCGCAAGAAGATGCTCGAACGGCGCTGGCCGGTCGCCTGCGGCGTCGATATCGAAGAGCACTGCGACGAGGTAGGCGGCTATAACTTCGAGTACCAGGGGTACTGGCTCGACGCGCCCCTGTTCATGTACGAAGAGGGCACCACCTGCGCCGTGAGCTTCACCCTACCCACCGAGTACCTGGTGGAACACGGCCCCGCCCGTGTGCGCGCCCTGGCCCTCGAACTCGCTCGCGAGCTGCCCTTCAGCTTCGGCTACGCCAGCCTCGCCCTCGTCTCCTCCGATGGAGACTGGTTCATGGCTCGCGACACGGTTCGCGAGCTGCGCGACCGCTACCTGGGACTGGACATCTACAGGCTTGGAGAGACCAGCCAGCACATCGGCACCCAGGCCCGAGGTGCCTACTGGCTCACCTTCCTGGGCCTGCCCCTGCTCGGCCGGCTTGGGGGGCTCGAAGTCCTGCGGCGGCGGCTTCCCTTCCCAGACGTCTCCCTGGAGACCTTGCCTCCACTCGAAGGCGAGCGCGTCCTCGTCACCCTCGGCGAGTGGCCCGAGGCCATCGACACCGCCGAACAGGAACGCCCCTCCCCTCAGCGCCTCGCCTTCGCTCACCTGCTCGAGCCCTTCCTCCACGAGGAGCGCTCGGGCTGGTTCTCCCTTTTCGGCGACGACAAGGAGGACATGCGCCGCTGGATTCGCCGTTTCTGTCCCTGAGGCTCACCGCTTCCGGCGGCGTGCCGAGGGCTCGTAGCTCTTGAGCTTCCGGTAGAGCGTGGTGGCGCCGATGCCCAGTTCCCGCGCGGTGCGCGTCCGGTTGCCTCCGTTGCGCCCGAGCACCGCGAGGATGTACTCGCGCTCCCGTTCCTCCAGCGTGCGCACCTCTCCCGTCGGCGAGGAGGCGGGCAGCGCCACCCGGACGTCTTCCGGCAGATCCTCCAACTCGACACGGGCCCCTCGCGAGAGCGCCACCACGCGCTCCATCGCGTTGCGCAGCTCGCGCACGTTGCCCGGCCAGTCGTACCGCTGGAGCTGATCCGCCACCTCCGCCCCGAGCCCCGGCGCCGTCCGTCCCAACTGCCGCGCCACGTCCACCAGGAACACCCGCGCCAGCGGCAGGATGTCCTCGCGCCGCTCGCGCAACGGCGGCACCGTCAGCTCCACCACCCGCAGCCGGTAGTACAGGTCCTTGCGAAAGCGCCCCGCCGCCACCTCCTCGGCCAGCGGCCGGTTCGTCGCCGCCACCACGCGCACGTCGATGGCCCGGTGGGCGTTCTCCCCCACCCGCCGCACCTCGCGCTCCTGGAGCGCCCGCAGCAGCTTCGCCTGCATCCCCAGCGGCATCTCCCCAATCTCGTCCAGGAAGAGCGTCCCGCCCGCCGCCGCCTCCAGCAGGCCCACGCGCTCGTGCGTCGCCCCCGTGAACGCCCCTCGCGCATGGCCGAACAGCTCCGCCTCCAGCAGTGACTCGGCGAGCGCCGCGCAGCTGATGGCCACCAGCGGCCCCGCCGCCCGCGCCGACTCCTCATGCACCAGCCTCGCCACCCGCTCCTTGCCCGTACCGCTCTCGCCGATGACGAGCACCGTGGCCTCGCTCCTCGCCGCCCGCTGGGCCAGATCCACCACCCGCCTCATCCCCGGGCTGCGCGCCACCAGTCCGCCCGGGCCCTCGGCCTCGCCCGCCACCTGCTCCAGCGCCCGCGACCGCTCGCGCAGCTTGCGCTCCGTGCGCTTGAGGGCACTCGTCACCTGATGCAGCGAGGCGTCGAGCACCTCGCCCTGGAAGTACGGCAGGTGCTCCTCGAGCTGGTTCCCCCACTCCTCCAGGGTCCGGCCCGCGAAGTGGCAGGCGGCGTCTCCCCTCGCCACGCACCGGTCCTCCAGGATGTAGAGCGACTTGCCCGCCGCCCGGCTCATGTAGCCGCTGGCGAAGCCACACAGCGTCCAGCACGAGGGGGCCTCCGCCCGCCCCAGGTGCAGCAGGTGCTGTTCCGACTCGTACGAGTAGTCCAGGGTAACGCCCCAGCGCGCCAGCGGGTCGTTGTCCTCGGCCCGGACGCGGATCAGCCCTTGGAGCATGTGGATGAACCCGCCAGCGGCACGCCACTCGGCCTCGCTGCTCCATTGAAAGCCGGTGCGCAGGGCCTCCGCCATGCGCCAGCCGTGGGCGAAGCCGAAGCGCGTCAGCACCGCCCGAGCCCCCGTCAGTCCCAGCATCTCCACCAGTTGCTTGCGCAGCATCCCGAGCGCCACCGCGTCCAGGATGAGCGCCTGCTCACCCGCGAAGCGCACGCCTCGCCGAGCGTCCACCTCCAGTAACTCCTCGATGCGCAAGTCCTGGGCTCGCATGGGCGACTCTTTCATTTTGGAAGGGTATTCGACCTTTTCGACCGACCACGCCGTGTCTCGTAACACGCAATCCCCTGGACTTGCTGAGGACGCGGAAATGGCGCGCGACTTGCTCCAGGAAAAGGATGAACACGGGAGCGCGAGGCACGAGCCCTCGCTCGCAGGCCAGGAGGACACGTGGTGTCGTTCAAACGAGAGACCCTGGAGGACGGCGCGGTCCGGCTGTCGAGCATGCGCTGTCGCTTCACCTATCGACGACTGCGTCCGGGCGTCGTCTCCTTGCTCATCGAGGGCCAGGACCGGGGCGAGTTCGGCACCGCGCCCATGGACGAGCTGCGCGAGGATCTCAGCCGCTATGTCCCCGTGGAGCTGTTCATCGAGATGGATGACGCCACCGGGGCCATCGTCCCCGTGCAGGAAGCCTGGACCGGGTGGTTCAGCGAGAACCGCTCAGCGCTCAAGAGCGTGAGCATCCTCACGCGCAGCAAGTACATGCACTTCACCGCCGAGGTGGTGAAGCTCTTCTCCCGCACCGGTGAGCTCATCCGCGTCTACCTCGACCCGCGCTCCTACGAGGAGGCCATGGCACGCGCGGCGCCCGGACTCATCCGTCCCGGCTCTCCGGGCTGAAGTAAGCTGGGCCCTCCATTTCCAACCTCACGAGCCCTCCGTGACCGACGCCCCCACCCCCCTTGCTCGCGGCCGCATCCTGGTCGTGGATGACCAGCGCAACATGCGCGCCACCACCGCGCTCCTGCTGCGCGCCGCGGGCTACGACGTCCAGGAGGCCGCCTCTGGTGAGGAGGCGCTCGGCGTGCTCTCCGGGGGTGGGGTGGACCTGCTGCTGGCGGACTTG
>NZ_DASVWK010000019.1:0-7394 GCF_036389735.1 Archangium sp.
AGCCTTCTCGCGCTCCGTACGTCGCTCTCGCCGTCTTCAGCGGCCTCACGAGCTCCAGGCGCAACGGGCGGAGAGTCGTCTCCGTGATGCGCATCCGCTCACCTCAGGAACAGTCCCACCGAGAAGAGCAGCCCGAACACCAGCTGCAGTCGCGCCGTCCCTCCCAGCGCCGGGTTCAGCGCCGCCCCCTTCGCCCCCAGCACCAGCTTCAACGGCGGCACCGCCACCGGCGCGCTCAGCAGCGCCAGCAGCACCCACGGGCTCGCCAGCCCCAGGCCCCACATCGCCAGCGGCGTCGCATACGCCGCGATCAGCAGCAGCACGTACTCGGCTTTGCCCGCCGTCGAGCCCAGGCGCACCACCAGCGTCCGCTTGTTCGCCTTCGTGTCCGTCGTCTCGTCCCGCAGGTTGTTCACCACCAGCAGCGCCGTGCCGATCGCCCCCACCGGAATCGCCGCCCACCACGCCGCCGGGCCCACCGTCAGCGTCTGCACGTAGAACGTCCCCGGCACCGCTACCAGTCCGAAGAAGACGAAGACGAACACGTCCCCCAGTCCGTTGTACGCCAGCGGGAACGGCCCGCCCGTGTACGCGTACCCCGACAGCACCGACGCCAGCCCGATCGCCACGATCGGCCACCCGCCCACCACCACCAGGTAGATGCCCGTCACCACCGCCAGCCCGAAGCACAGCAGCGCGCTCGCCAGCACCGTGCTCGGCGCGATGAGCCCGCTCTGCGTCACCCGCTTCGGCCCCAGCCGCTCCTCGGTGTCCGCCCCCTTCTTGAAGTCGTAATAGTCGTTCGTCAGGTTCGTGCCGACCTGGATGAGCATCGCGCCCACCAGCGCCGCCAGCGCCGGCAGCCACCGGCCCACGCCCAATCCGTAGGCGAGCGCCGTGCCCACCATCACCGGCACCAGCGCCGCCGTCAGCGTCTTCGGCCGCGCGGCCATCAACCACGTCTTCAAGGTGGGGCGAGGCGCCTCCACCGCGGGAGCTATCGCGTTCATGTGAATCCCTTGGACTCGCGGCTAACCGTGGCCGCCGGCCGCGCTCTTGTCCGGCACGGTGTTCTCGAACTCAGGGGCTTCGTACCAGGGAGTCTGCAGGAACGAGATGACCTCGCGCGCGTACTCCTCCGACACTTCCAGATGCGGGGCGTGGCTGCAGTCCTCGAACGTGCGGCGCCACACCACCGGCAGCTCCTCCGCCATCCGGCGGGCGATCTGCGTGAACTTCTCGTCCAGCGCCCCCGTCAACAGCAACGTGGGCAGCCGCTGGCGCTGAAGCTCCGGCCAGTAGTCCGGCTGCACTCCCAGGCCCAGGCACTCCAGCGCCCCCACCAGCCCCTCCACCGTGCACGCGCCTCGCCGGGCCCGCAGGGACTCCTGCTGCTCGGGAGTCAGCTTGCGCAGCCCCGCGAAGATTGGCTGCGACTCCCAATACGCCACGAAGGCCTCCACGCCCTTCTGGCGGATGAAGGTCGCCAGATTCGCGTCCTTCGCGCGCCGCTCCGTCCGCTCCTGCCTCCGGTGCAGTCCCGGCGAGCCGCTCTCCATGATGAGCCGCCCGAAGCGCTCGGGCCGGTTCAACGCCGCCGCCAACGCGAAGCGCGCCCCCTGCGAGTACCCCAGCAGGTTCGCCTTCGCCACGCCCAGCTCGTCCAGCAGCCCCACCAGCGCGTCCACCGTCTCCAGGAAGCCCTCGCGACCCGTGCGCGTAGGCAGTGGCGTCTGCCCATGTCCCGGCAGATCCACCGCGATGGCCTTCACCTTGTCCCCCATCAGCGGGCGCAGGTGATCGAACGAGGAGCGGTTCCCCGTGAATCCGTGCAGGAGGAGGAGCGGGTGTGAGCCCTCTCCCCAGGTCTCGTATGCCAGCTTCAGAGCCATGGGCCTTCTCCCAGTGCGGCGCCCAGCTTCGCGAAGAGGCGCCGGTGCAGATCCACGTTCGTCGTGCGCTCCGCCACCCTGGCTTCAATGAGGTGGAGACCGCCCTTGAGTCCCTCGGCCAATGCCGCCCGCAGCGCCTGGGGCGAGTCCGGGCGCCGGAAGCGCGCGTCGTAGAGCGCCGCCGCGTGCGACAAGTCCACGCCGTGTGGCGTGCCCCACAGGGACTCGTAGTGCTTCCGCGCCCCCTCGGCTTGAGCGATGGGAAGGAAGGAGAAGATGCCGCCCCCGTCGTTGTTCACCACCACCACCGTCAGGGACACCCCGCACCGACGCGCCGTCAGCAGCCCGCCCACGTCGTGCAGGAAGGCCAGGTCTCCCGTCAGCAGCACCGTGGGCCGTTCCGACGCCACGGCCACCCCGAGCGCGCTCGAGACGATGCCGTCGATGCCGTTGGCCCCCCGGTTGGCCAGCACCCGGATCCGCCGGCCCGCGGCCGGTGCGAAGGCGTCCACATCCCGGATGGGCATGCTGCTGGACACGAAGAGGTTGGCCCCCTCCGGTATCGCCCCCACCACCTCGTGGGCGATGCGCATCTCCGTGAGCGACATGTCCTCCGAGAAGGCCGACTCCAGCGCGGACCGCGCCCACTGCTCGGCCCACAGGAAGCTGTGCGCCCACGAGCCCAGCCCCCGGGACAGCCCCCGGGACAGCCCCTCGCAGGCCGCCACCGCCGAGCCCTCCACCACCCGCGCCGCGCGGTGCGTCGGATCGAACAGCGCGCCCTCGTCACTGAAGAGCACCACCTCCGCGCCCGAGCCGTCGATCCACGCTTGCGTCCCCTTGGGCGTCAGGCCCCCGCCGAAGCGCAGCACCAGCTTCGGCCGGTGGGCCAGGGCGAAGGGAGCGTGCCGCAGCATCGCGTCGTAGAGGGACACCGTCGCCGGGCCGCCGCCATAGCGGGCCTGCGAGGTGGCCTCCGCCAGCACCGGGTAGCCCGTGGCCTCGGCCAGCGCGGAGATCGCCTCCGCGAAACCGTCACTCTCGTCCCGAGGGCCACAGACGATGACGCCCTGCTCGGTGGCCGCCACCCGCGCGCGCACCTCGTCCAGGATCCTCGGGTCCGGCTGGCGGACCGTCGGGAAGATCTGGGTGAGCGGCGCCCCGATCCGCCCCTCGCGGGCCAGTGGGGAGAGGCGCTCGTCGGCCAGGTCCGCGTCCGGCGTGGGCGCGAGCGGCTCGCGGAACGGCACGTTGAGCTGCACCGCGCCCCTCGGCGCGCGCGAGGCCATGACCACCGCCCGCGCCACCGTGGCCCGCAGGTGCAGCAGCGCCACGTCGCTCGCCTCCGGCAGCCCCACATCCGCGTACAGCCGCGCGAAGTCTCCGAAGAACCGCGCCTGGGGCACCGTCTGCGGCGCGCCCCACCCCTGAAGCTCCAGGGGCCGATCCGCGGTGAGCACCACCAGCGGAACCTGTGCCAGGGACGCCTCGATGACCGCCGGGTAGAAATGCGCCCCCGCCGTCCCACTGGTGGCCACCAACACCACTGGGGAGCGCGATTCCTTGGCCATTCCCAGCGCGAAGAAGCCCGCGCTGCGCTCGTCGATGACGGACCAGGTGCGCAGCAACCCCTCGCCCTCGGCACACGCCAGCGCGAGCGGCGAGGAGCGCGACCCCGGGCACACCACCGCGTGCCGCACGCCTCCGCGAACCAGCTCCTCCACCAACACCCGCGCCCAGAGCTGATTCAGGTTGGCGTCAGACATGTCCTCCTCCGAGTGCCCGAAGCATGGCCAGACTCTTCATCTCCGTCTCGCGCCACTCCGCCTCGGCGCTAGAGCCCGCCACGATACCAGCACCCACGAAGAGGCGGGCCCGGGAACCCTTCACCCTCGCCGAGCGCAGCGCCACCATCTGATGTGCCCGCCCGGGTCCTACCCAGCCAACCGGACCCGCGTACCAGCCCCGATCCAGCGCCTCGTGCTCCACGAGGAACTCCAGCGCCCGTTCCCGGGGTGTACCCCCCACCGCCGGCGTGGGGTGCAGCGCCGCCACCAGCTCGGCCACCCCCACCCCCTCGCGCAGCTCCGCTCGAATGCCAGTGCGCAGGTGCACCACGTTCTTCAACGCGAGCAGCGCGGGCTCGGCGTCCGCGTCGATGCTCTCCGCCAGCGGCTTGAGCGCCTTGAGGATGTAGCGCACCACCGCCTCGTGCTCGCGGCGATCCTTGTCGCTCGCCTCCAGCGTCCCGGCCTGCGCGGGCGAGGCCGAGCCCGCGAGCGCCTCCGTCTCCAGGTGCCGCCCCTCCCAGCGGCACAGCGTCTCGGGCGTGGCGCCCAGGAAGGCCGTCCCGTCCGGCGCCCGGAAGAGGAAGGTGGCGCAGCGCGGGTTCTGCTCGCGCAGCCGCGCCAGCACCTCCACCGCATCAAAGGCGCGCTCGCCCTCCACCTCCACCGCCCGCGCCAGCACCACCTTCTGGAGGCCCCCGGCGCCAATCGTCTCCACCGCGCGCTCCACCCGCCCCTCGAAGTCCGGCCGCGACGAGGACAGCCGCAGCGCCTGGGGCATCCGGCCCGCGTGGCGGTACCCCGCCGGGAAGGCCCTCGCCACCCGCGCCAGCCGCGAGCGCACCACGTCCTCCGCCGCCGGGCCCTCGGGCGCGAAGACCGCCGCCGCCAGGGCCGAGCCCTCGCGCCACACCACCACCTCGGGCAGCGTCCACCGGCCGAAGCCGAACGCATCCCACCCCGTGTCCCCGCCCGCCGCCGAGAAGCGCATGCCGCCAAACCAGGGACCGGGCAGCGCGGCGGGGGCCTCGCCCAGCCACCGCACCGAGGCCGGCGCGGAGAGCGCCCTCAACACCGCCTGGGCCTGGGCCGCGCTCCGGGCCTCCACCGCCGACGCCTCGCCCCATCCCGCCACCGCCTCACGCGCCAGCGGCCGCTCCCAATAGATGGACGGCTCGCCCAACACCTCCGCCCCCGCGAGCGGATCCACGCCGGCCAGGGCAACTACCCCGGCCACCCAGCGGGCCCCTTCTGCGGGTTCGAGCGTCGTCATCCGCGGTCCTCTGAAGAGGGCCTGCCACCTGCCAGGGCAGCAACCTCTTGTTGTTCTGTACGCCGGTTTGGCTATACAAGCATCACGGGGTTCAAAACAACGTGAACTCCACATGGGATGGGAGGCGCCCGTGAGTGGCAAGCCGAGTCATGAGGGCAGGGGTACACCCCCGGAAGGCACCCCCCGGGTGTCGCGGGCCTGGCGGCCCGAGGGGACGCGTGTACGTGTGGGTCGGGTGGAGCTTGGTGGCCCCGGCTTCGTGGTGATGGCCGGCCCGTGCGCCGTGGAGGGGATGGAGCAGACGGAGCAGACGGCCCTCGCCGTGGCCGCCGCCGGTGCCCACGTGCTGCGCGGTGGGGTATTCAAACCCCGCACCAGCCCCTACTCCTTCCAGGGAATGGGCGAGCCGGGCCTGCGGGTGCTGGCCGAGGCCGCGCGCAAGGTGGGGCTGCCCATCGTCAGCGAGGTGATGGAGTCCACGCAGCTGCCGCTCATGGAGGACTACGTGGACCTCCTCCAGGTGGGCGCGCGCAACATGCAGAACTTCCCGCTGCTGCGGGCGCTGGGCAAGGTGCGCAAGCCGGTGCTGCTCAAGCGCGGGCTGGCGGCGACGGTGCAGGAGTGGCTGCTGGCCGCCGAGTACGTGCTGGATGGTGGCAACGATCAGGTCATCCTGTGCGAGCGCGGCATCCGCACCTTCGAGACGGCCACGCGCAACACGTTGGATCTGGCGGCCGTGGCGGTGGCCAAGCTGCGCACCCACCTGCCGGTCATCGTGGATCCATCGCACGCCACGGGCGAGCCGGAGCTCATCCAACCCATGGCGCTGGCGGCCGCGGCGGCCGGGGCGGACGGGCTGCTCATCGAGGTGCACCCTCGGCCCGAGCAGGCCCTGTGTGACGGGCAGCAGGCCCTCACGCCGGAGCGTTTCCAACAATTGATGCGGCGGCTGCCCGGTGTGCTACACGCCGTGGACCGTCACCTTTGGAGGCCGGAGCTTCCGGCCCAAGTCGCGGGGGCTCGATGAGCACCGAAGTTCGTCAGATGTTCTCCTCCATCGCCACGCGCTACGACGTGACGAACGAGGTCATGTCGTTCGGCATCCACCGGCTGTGGCGGCGCGCGGCCATCCGCTACAGCGGCGCCACCGAGGGCAGTGCCATCCTCGACTGCGCCACCGGCACGGGCGACCTGGCCCTGGCCTTCAAGCGCAAGGTGGGCACCTCGGGTCGCGTGCTCGGCACCGACTTCTGCAAGGAGATGCTGGACCACGCTCCGGCCAAGGCCGCTCGCGAGGGGCTCCAGGTGGAGTTCCAGGTGGCCGATGCCATGGCGCTGCCCTTCGCGGACGCCACCTTCGACGTGGCCTCCATCTCCTTCGGCATCCGCAACGTGGATGACCCGGTGAAGTGCCTCAAGGAGATGGCCCGCGTGGTGCGCCCCGGTGGCCGCGTCGTGGTGCTCGAGTTCGGTCAGCCCACGGGCCTCTTCGGCGCCCTCTTCAAGTTCTACAGCAAGGTGGTCATGCCGGCCGTCGGCGGACTGCTCACCGGCAACCGCGCCGCCTACGAGTACCTGCCCCGCACCGCCGCCGCCTTCCCGGCCGGTGACAAGTTCCTCTCCTTGATGGATCAGGCCGGCGCCTACAAAGAGAGGGTGGCCCACCCGATGACGTTTGGGACATCCTACGTCTATGTCGGGACCGTCCGCTGAGCAGAGGCATCCGTTCGTCGAGCAGATCCTCGAGGCCGTGGACCCACGGCTCGCGCCCTCGCTGAGGGAGGAGCTCGCCCGTCCCGGCCTCCGGCCGAGGCCCACCCCGGAGCAGACCGTCGTCATCGCCGGTCACCGCTCCGCGGGCAAGACGCGGCTGCTGCCGATGGTGAGTGGGCTGCTGGGCAGGTCGGGGATGGACCTGGATCACGAGCTGGAGCGCCGTCACGGGCGCCCCCTGCGCGAGTGGGTGACGAAGGAGCCCGAGTCATTCCGCCAGGCCGAGCGCGCTCTCTTCCTCGAACTGCCTCGGGGCAGCCTCGTGGCGGTGGGGGGCGGCTTCATCGCCTACCACGCGGAGACGTTGCACCCCTGTTACACCCTGCTCGTGCCCATCTCCTTCGAGACCTACCGCGAGCGGCTCCTCGCCGACACCACCCGCCCCCGGCTGCGTCCCGGCATGTCGCTGGAGGAGGAGATCAGCTCCATCTATGAGCAGCGCTCGCTGCTGCACTCGCGCGTCCATACGGTGAGCCTCGTCGAGTTCCTCCGCGCCTTCGCCTCTCCGGAGGGCGCGCCTTGAGCCCGGCCCGCCGCGTCGTCACGCTCCCCCCGAGCCTCCGCGGCTCCGAGGCCCTCCGCTTCGCCACCGACGCTCGGAGCCGGGGGGCCGATGTGCTGGAGGTGCGCACGGACCTGCACCCCGCCAATGCCGTGGACGCGGCGGCG
>NZ_DASVWK010000020.1:0-2274 GCF_036389735.1 Archangium sp.
TGGGCGCGCATCTCGGCCCGCGAGGCCGGCGGCTCGATGTCGTGTTCGAGGTACTGCTCCAGGTTCTCCAGCACGAGCATCGAGGTGCCCGGCGTCACCAGGCCGAAGCGGCGGCCCAGGGCGGTGAGCTCCTGGGCGTGCTCCACGGGCAGGGCGGACAGCTCGGCAATGCGCCGCTGGGCCCAGGCGAGCGCCGCGTGCGGGGCGTCGACGGCCTCCGCGCGGCTCACCGTGACGCTGCGCCGCGCCACCTCCTGGGAGCCCGCGCCGTAGACGAGCGTGAGGGTGGCCTTGCTCGCGAGCAGGCGGCCCGCGACCGTCACCGGCCCGGTCATCGGCTGGGCGCGCGGCAGCACGTCGGCGAGGCTCGCGCCGTCAGCCTCCACGCGCAGCAGGCGCCACGGCGGGGACACCACGCGCGCCACGGCCTGCTCCACCTCCTCGTGCGCGAGGTCAATCACGTCCCCGTTGGCGGCGATGTGGCGCAGCACCGCCGTGTCCGCGCCCGCGCCGTCCACCACGGCATACACGGGCGCCGAGCCCGTGCGAGGGAGCGAGGCGCCCACTGTGCCCAGGCCGTCCGAGAAGAACAGCCACGCGCCCACCGTCTTGTCACTGGCGAGGTCCAGCGCGCCGAGGCCCGTGCCGCCGTCATAGACGACTTGCCCCAGCTCATCGCGCAGCGCCTGGGGCGCGAGGACGCGAGCGGGCTCGGCCTGGTCCCTCACCACCACCAGCTTCACCTCGGCGGCGGGCCAGCGCGCGAGCAACTGCTGGAGAAAGGCCAGCTCGCGCTGGTGGTCTCCCGCGCGGCTGCTGGAGGCGTCCCAGACGATGCCGAGCCGGCGCGGCGGCGGCAGGGGCGCGCCTGGGGGCGGCAGCTTCGGCAGGTCCGTCACCATGGCGTAGCACTCGCCCTCCGCGCGGCAGCCCACCGCCACGGACGGCTCCTGGCGCACGGGCAGTTCCACCACGAGGTCCGCGCCGGGGCGGGCGTCCTGGAGCCGCTGCTCGGCCACCCAGCTCTCGTTGGCGCGCACCGCGACGAGTTTGCCGAAGCCGCCGCTGAAGCGGGGAGGCGACGCCGGGCCGCGCACCACCTCGATGCGCACGGAGGCCTCGGGCAGCACGCCGAAGGGCAGCGGCAGCCGGTAGCCAGCGGACTCCTCGCGCACGGCCAGCTCGGTAATGTGGCGCACCTGCACCGTGCGCGTGCCGCCCGCGGGGATGGGGTAGATGCGGGTGCGGAAGCGGTCGCCGCGCACATGCTCGACGAGGCCGGGGTCCACGCCCTTGCGCACCTCCTTCTCGAAGGCGATGCGCGCCTCCTCCTTGGGCACCACCACGCCGTCGACGAGCTGGCCGCCCACGTCCAGCGCGTAGCCGCTCACGGTGGCGCCGGGCGGCAGGGGGAACTCGAGCTGCCCCTCGAGCACGCGGCGGTTGGGGTTGTGGAAGACGAGCGTGGTGGTGGTCTCCGCGAGCATCCCGTGCACGAGGGCGCGCACCTCCAGCCGCTTGAGCTCCACCGGACGCTCGGCCTCGGGGACGAACAGGATGCGCGGCGGCACGGGCGGAGTCGGAGGCGGAGCGGGGCGTTCGGGCTCGGCGGCGCGGGCCACCGCGCACAGGAGCAGGACGGCGATGAGGGGACGGAGCATGGTTCCTCCCGAAGCGGGTGCCCCCGGTGTAGCACGAGGGCGCGGGCCCACGCCCCGTCCTGCGCCCCGAGAGGGTGTCAAAGAATTCGTGTGAGGGGACTCGGCACGACACGCGGCGGGAAGGAGTAGAGCGGAAAGGGGGCCGAAAAGTCCCCTCGCATCCACCGAGTTGCCGCCTCACGGAACGCCGCGACGAAGGTCCGGTACTGCTCGCGCAACTCCCTCAGCGCCTGGCGCGTGGAGGCATGACCCAATGGCCGCGGGCTGCGCTTGAGCTGCTCCGGCCGGGTATGCGGGTGCTGGGCCCTCACGGCTCGCGCCCCCAGCACGCGGGCTTGTCCCGTGCGCGAGCCTCGGCTTCCACTCCCTCCACCAATCCCCGCACCGCACGCCGCCGCTCCTCCTCCCCCAGTCCTTTCCAACACGGCAGGGGCTCCACCACCAGCTCCACTGGCTCGGCGATTTCCTCGGTGAAGCGCCCCTCCCCCGCCTCCAAGTCCTCGCTCCTCCTCTTGCTCCAGCGCTTCGTCCAGCTGAACCCCTGGAACAGCCGCCTCGCCGGCCCCAGCAGCTGCGGCAGGCACGTGAGGCCCGGCCACTCGGCGCTCCTCTC
>NZ_DASVWK010000021.1:0-7221 GCF_036389735.1 Archangium sp.
CTCCATGAGTATTGCTGGGGAAAAGGGCTTGCCAAGGCCAAGTCCTCCGAACGACGCAGCCGGTTCGAGGCCGCCGTTGCAGAGGTTCACAATTTTGTCCTCTACGCGTGCCGAGATACGCGCGACGGCAAACGCAGTACCGAGAAGATCCGCAGCGCCGTCACAAGTGTCTGGGACATCGCGGAAAGGACCAAAAAGCGATGAGCGACGCTTGGCAAGATTGGTGCCTTGAGTGCGTCGAAGAAGCTCGCGGCTATGCAACCCAGAACGGCACGACGATTGAAACGGCCATGCTGCGCATCCTGCACGTGCTCATGGATGAGACGATGGCGCGGTATCCCGACGTCGAACTGAGTGTGGCGATCCGCGAGCTCGCATGGTGGGCCGGAAAAGCCGACCACGACGCTGCTGCTGAGAAGTCTCGTCAAGACTGATGCATTCCCCTCCGCAGGGTTCCGCCTCATGGGGCCATGAGGCCCGGCGGCGAGGGTGTCGGCGAGGGTGTCAAAGAACTCGAGCAACGCGACCCGGCAAGATGCGTGGCGGGATGGAGAAGAGGGGGAAGCGCGCCGAGAAGTCCCCCTGCCTCCAACGAGCCGCGGCTTCTCGGCATGCCGAGACGAAGGCCCGGTACTGCAGCAGGGGTGTCCAGCAGGGGTGTCCAGGGGTGTCCAGCAGGGGTGTCAGACGACTCGTAAAGGGCGAGATGTCGAAACGACACCTTTGACACCCGAAACGGAGCGAGAACGAGGCTCGGGCGTGGACGGGTAACCGACCGCTTTTCAAGTCTTTCCAAGGACTTGGAGCTGGCCCACAGGGTGCATCCGGCGTGGCGGCTTGTACGCAGGGGGATGGGGATGGGCTGGCCGCTGAGGATGTTCCATACTTCGTCACGTCCAGGTGCTTCCAGGGACGGTTGTTGCTGCGTCCCAGCGCGGAGGTGAACGAGGTGGTGGGAGGCGTGCTGGCACGAGCCGTCCAGCAGAACGCCGGCAACGTACGGCTGCACGCCTTCACCTTTGCCTCCAACCATTTCCATACGCTGGGTACGCTACGCGGGGTACGTGGGGTACGCTCGGGGTACGCGGGCGGAGCGAACAGCACTCTTGTCAGAGCGGAGAGGACCACCAGCCTGTGTGGATTACAACCATATGGGGTGTGTTATTTCTTCACAGCCCATAGGGTCTCGAAAATTCATGAAGTGATCAAAGCTAGAGCACGTTGATCCTTCAGATTTCCGACTCTTTCCATGCTTTTTGTGATGGCTTTCGGATGAAAGCCCACGTGGACCCCTCGAAGCGAGAGCAGGAGGATGGATGGAGGATAGAGGATGTCGCGCTCCACGGCTTGAGCCGGCAACACCATGCTCCAAGGAAAAACAAACATGTTCTCGCCTCCTGTGTCCAGGGTACTGCCCTGGTTGACCTGCCTCGGTCTGGGTCTTGCCGTCACCGGTTGCGAGTCCGATCCCCTGGATTACAAGCACCCCCTGGAGGAAGGAGCGAAGATCTGCGGGCGGCCCGACTTCAACGAGCTGTTCCCCTACTCCATCCGCTCCGAGAAGCTCCCGGTGCTCGTCCACTACTACAAGGAGGTCGAGCGGGAGACGGCCCAGCAGATCCTCGTGGCCGTCGAGAAGGGCTGGGACTATCACGTCAACCAGCTCGGCATGCGCCCGGCGCTCACGGACAACGGCGAGTGCGGACCCGATGACGCGTTCGACGTGTTCGTGTGGAAGGGCCACCGCAGCTGCCTCGTCAACGTCCTCTCTGGCGACTCCTCCACCGCGTGGGATGACCGGCGCGGCTACATGGTGGTCGATGCGTGGGGTCCCTACGGCGGGCCCGAACTCGAAGAGACCGTCGTCCATGAGATGGCGCACGCCTCCCAAGCTGCGGATGACTGGTACGAGTCCCCCATCACTTTCGAGATGTCCGCAGTCTTCACGGATCAGGTGTATGCGGATCGCTACATCAAGACCTATCTGGATGACTTCCAGGCGCACCCCGATTGGGCGCTCGATCGCGATGATAAATATGACACCTGGTACATGTACGGCTCCTCCCTGTACCTGCTCTACCTGAAGGATCGTTTCTTCGACGGCGACCCTCGGTTCCTCTCACGCATGTGGCTCGGTTCTCGCAACCCGCCGGGCGCGGAGAATGATCAGACGCTCAACGAGCCGGACTTCGCCGATGCGCTCGACTCGATACTGAAGGAGAAGAACTCAAGCTACGTCGACACCGTTCCTGAGTTCTCGCGCTGGCGCTGGTACACCGGGGAGCATGTCGATGACCGCCACTTTCGCCACTTCAAGGACGGGCTGGACAACCTCAAGGCGGCCCGGCTCGTGTTGGCGGCCCAGGTGGAAGCCAAGCCGGGAACGACCTCCATCAGCGAGAACGCGCCGATGATGCTGGGCACGAGCTACCTCGAGCTGTCGGCCGGTGCGAACTCCCCCCAGACGGTCTACGTGTCCCTGGAAGCCCCGAGTGATGCACGGCGTCGCTTCGTCGTCCAGGCCGTGCCCGGACTGACGCCCGACTCGGATGGAGAGGTCCTGGAGTTGTCGTCGGGTACAAAGCCGTTGAAGTTCGCGGCGGACCAGAAGCGGACCCTCATCGTGACCGTCCTCCCGACGGGTCCGTACGATCCCGACCTGAGGACCGAGGATCGATATCCCTTCTCCATCGTTCTCTCCGATCACCCGTAAGGCCGAAGAAGGGGCGCAAGCCTCAGTTGGACCAAGCAGGGTTGCTGCGCAGGACAGCGGTGAGGGTGTGTTACTGCCAGCAGCCGTAGACGTTGCCGCCCGAGTTCCATTGGAGCTGGTGCGAGTAGTCCGGGCCCCAGATGGTGTTGTCGAGCGGGTGGACGCCCCAGCCGCCGATGCGATCCGGGCTGATGGAGATGGCGGTGGCGTGGGGATCGTCGCGCACGCCCTTCCAGGGCCTGCTGTCGGCGGTGTCGCACTGGTTGGTGGACATGCAGTTGGCCACCTGATTGCCGGCGTTACCGCACACGTTGCTGGAGGGGCAGGCCATGGTGAGCATCGCGCCGGTGAACCAGCCGAGCGACTCCTTACACTCGTTGAAGACGCCCGTGTAGAGCGAGTTGACCGCGTTGGCGAGCTGCGCGTGCGAGTAGGTGTGCGGCGTCACCACGCCCCGGCCCGCGTAGTTGTGCGCGTAGGCCATGAAGGTGGAGCACACCATGCCGCCGTTCACCGCACCGCCCGGAATCTGGTGGGCGGTCTCCACCACCCGGTACTGGAAGAGCGAGTAGTTGACGCGGGCGCCGTTGCGCACCGGCCGGTCGATGTACTGGCCCAGGTCGACCCGAGAGCGGTCGCTGACATACGCGTGGTTGAACCAGAGCGAGTCGCCGATCAGCGCCGCTTGGCTGGGGTTTCCCTGCTGCCAGCCGGTCCACTCGGGGCCGCTGTCCTTGCCGTACAGGTTCATGTAGATGCCACCCTGGTTGATCTGCTCCAGTCCCGGGTAGCCGTAGCGCAAATCGAAGCCACTCATGGGCTTGCCACACACCTCCGGCGAGGGCTCCTGGGAAGGGTTGGCCATGGTAGCGTGTGAGACGGTGGCGCCGGGGCCATGCGAGAGCATCGAGTGCGTGCGGTACTCGCCAATGGCGTCCAGGATGTCGCGGATGGGGCCGAAGCTCCGGTCGAACACCACCGCGCCGTTGGGCGCGTTCCAGCCAGCGGGCGTCGAGCCACACGCATCCTCGGCTTGAGCGGTTCCCGCCAATGCCAGCGCGGACACTGCGACACTCCCTAAGAGCAGATGACGCATCACGATACCTCCCGGGAGACGGGATGGGGCTCAGTGGGTGCTCCGGCTTTTCGAGGCACTCCACCCAGGCGGCGACAGGGTGCCGGCCACGCCGAGCGGCGGGACGGTACCTGGGGATTCGTTCGTTCTACTCCGCCCGGGAAGCGCTGACCAGGAGCGTGCGCCCCCGACACTGGAGCCGAGCGCGGAACGCCAGACCGAAGAGCAGACAGGAGAGCGTGCGCTCTACTCCCTCTCCCCCCGGTTCATCTCTCCGTGTCACTTGGCCTGTGCCGTCAATTCGGGGAGCAGTGGAGCTTCAAACCGTCCGGTGTTCTAAGCCAGCTGGAGTAAGAACCTGTTTCGGTAGGAGGTTCAGCAACTTCCCCACCCGAGGAGCGGCCTGCCAGGAATAGGCCCTACCGAAACAGGCACTAAGTCCTGTCAGGCGGGCGGTTTGCTCCGCCGAAGGCGCACGTTGCCCGCGTTGCCCGCCCCTAACAGAACTTACCCAGGGTGGCTTAGCGGCGATCTTCGACGGGCGCCATGGCCTCGACGAGCGGATACTCGTTCCCCGCCGTCACGTTGAGATAACGCCCCGTCGGCGCAAGCTCGACTTTGGCCGCGGGAACCACGATGCGCGCGTGGCCGCTCGCGTCGGTGCGGGTCGCGCCGCTGTAGTCGGACCACGCCTGGAAGTAATCGCTCACGTGGTATTCGGCTTGGAGCGCGACGTCGGCGGCCGGACGCCCTTGCGCATCGGTCAGCTCCACGTCAACCATGAGATCGTCCGCATTCGAGCGCCGTGGCACCGTCGTGATCTTGGCCTTGAGGAGCCCCGCCTCGGTCTCCGTGAACTCCTCGGGTGCGTGCGCCGCCAGTTCAGCGAGGAGCTGGTTGAAGAAGCCGACCGCCCGCCCGAGAGCCTCGACGTCGATGTGATCCAGGTCGTCGAGCGAGGTGTGGTACCACGGCGTATCGGTCCAGGTGCAGATCGTCGGGATGCCGGCGCGGTAGTGTGGCTGGATGTCGGTCGCGAGCGTGCCGCCGGCCAATTTCACAAGGTTATCAAAGCCTTGCAACACAGGATAGACAGTCTTCGCTTGGCGCGCGTTGACGGTTTTGAGGGCCCTGTTGAGCACCTTGATCTGAGAGTACGCGATCGACCAGGTCGGTGCCGCAGACTCGGGATACTTCGCCTGCGTCTCCTTGTCCGCGCCGACGGGCATCTCAAGGTTGATGACGGCGATGATCGTCTCGCGGTTCGGCACGAAGTAGTGCTTGCGGAGGTAGTCGTAGCCTCCGTAGAGGGCGTTCTCCTCGCCGTCGAGTTCCGTGAAGACCAGCGTGTAGCGCGGCTTCTTGCCGCTCGCGCGGAAGCGCTCGACCTCGCGCCGGGCGATCGCGAGGACGCTCGCCGCGCCGCTGGTGTTGTCGACGGCGCCGGTTTTCCAGGTGTCGTAGTGCGCTCCGATGATGATGACCTTGTCGGCGTCCTCGCCTGTAATGCGGCCGACGACGTTGCGACCGTGGCCAGGGTGCTCGAGGGTGGAGGCGGTCACGTCGAGACGGAGCGTCGCGCGCAGCGTTTTACCCGCGTCGAGCGCGGCGACGAGTACCTCGCCGTCCTCTTGGCCGATCGAGACCGCTGGGATCGAATGCGTCGCCTCGAAGGTCTTCCGTACGGTTCCGAGCTGGCGCAGGTTGTTCGGAGCATTCGAAATATAGAGCATTCCGGCGGCGTGCGCGTTGATGAGGTTCAGGATCTGCACGGCGCGGTCGTAGTTCAAATCGCGCTTGAGGACGCCGATTTTGCCGCTCAGATCTTTGCCTGCGAGGTCGGCCGGCGCGCCGATGTTCACCCAGACGAGCTCGGCCGTGAGGTCTTTTCCGCCCGTGCCACCCGACGCCTCAAGCACGTCGTACGCTAGCTCCCGGTCGAGGCCGCCACCTTGGATGCTGAGCTTGCCGGTGCGGTACTCATTATAGGGGAAGGCGAACTCCTCGAAATGCGGGTTCTCAAGACCGATGCTCTCCATCTCGTCGCGGAGCCACTCGGCCGCCTTTCTTCCGGCTTCGCTCCCGACCGCGCGCTCGCCGAAGCTCGCGAGCTTCTGGAGGTAGCCGCGCACGAGCTCCTCGTCGCGCGTCCTTTCGGCTGCCGCCGACCTGAGTGCCGCGCCGTTTCCCGGAGTCTTGCAGGACACGGCCGTCGTCATCAGCAAGGCGATAACGGCCAGCGAGCGGAACGGAATCATGTGTGTGTGTGCCTCCCGAGCGGAATCTAGCACTAGGCGTAAGAGGGATTGGGGCCCTGTTGAGAGGCTCTTCTGCACGATCCGTGAGTTGAAGGACAGACCAACCGGGGAGCAGAGCGTAAAACGCTCACGGAGAGACGGTAGTAACCGTTCACCGCGTCAGGCGGAGAGAAGGCGCAGCTGCGCTCAGGAGGGCAACAGCGAGGGCCCGGTTTGCGCGCGCAGCGAAGCCTGGCAAGAGGACGTCAGGAACTCCAGCACGTTGCGCTGCTGCTGCTTGAGCGTTGGCCACCACTGTCAGCATCCGCGCGACGAAGAGGCCGCCCCGCGGGCTGTGCGTCCCCCAACTGCTTTTGCGCCAGAGAACAGCGGGGCGCAGCGCACGCTCGGCCGTGTTGTTCGTCGGCTCCAGGCCTTCCACGTCCACGAAGGTGAAGAGGGCCCCCTTCAACTTGAGAATCTCCCGCGCCATGCCGGCTGTCTTCTTGCTCGCGCACCGCCCGGCCTCTTCCAGCAACCGCACCACCTCGGACTCCACCTCGGGCATGCGCCGTTCGAAGGTGGCGCGCTTGAGCGTCCCGTCCTTCACCCGGTGCCACCAGCCAAACATCTCGTGGGCCTGTGCCCCCGAGAAGGTGTCAAAAAATTCGTGTGAGGGGACTCGGCACGACACGCGGCGGGAAGGAGTAGAGCGGAAAGGGGGCCGAAAAGTCCCCTCGCATCCACCGAGCTGCCGCCTCGCGGAACGCCACGACGAAGGTCCGGTACTGCTCGCGCAACTCCCTCAGCGCCTGGCGCGTGGAGGCATGACCCAATGGCCGCGGGCTGCGCTTGAGGTGCTCCGGCCGGGTATGCGGGTGCTGGGCCCTCACAGCTCGAGCCCCCATGACAGGCGTGTCCCGTGCGCGAGCCTCGGACTCCACCGCCTCCACCAATCCCCGCACCGCACGCCGCCGCTCCTCCTCCTCCCCCAGTCCTTTCCAACACGGGAGGGGCTCCACCACCAGCTCCACTGGCTCGGCGATTTCCTCGGCGAAGCGCCCCTCCCCCGCCTCCAAGTCCTCGCTCCTCCTCTTGCTCCAGCGCTTCGTCCAGCTGAACCCCTGGAACAGCCGCCTCGCCGGCCCCAGCAGCTGCGGCAGGCACGTGAGGCCCGGCCACTCGGCGCTCCTCTC
>NZ_DASVWK010000022.1:0-3743 GCF_036389735.1 Archangium sp.
CGGGGTGGTACGGCAATACTGCGGCCCTCTGGGCAAGCAGGATAACTGCCAGGTGGCGGTGACATTGTCGCTGTGCAGCAGCGTCATGAGCGTTCCCAGCGCGTACCGCCTTTACTTACCGGAGTCCTGGGCTGGGGATGCCGCTCGCCGTAAGGCAGCAGGTATCCCGGCGCAGGTGCGCTTCCAACCCAAGTGGGAAATCGCCCTCTCGCACGTGGACACACTGCTGGAGGAGCAACTGCCCCTGGCTCCCATGGTGGCCGACGCGGGCTACGGAGAGGTAACGAAGTTCCGCGAGGCGCTCACCGCGCGTGGTATTGCCTTCCTCAGCTCCGCTCGCCTACCCCAAGATTTCCAGGTGCGCGGTGCTGCCGCTACTACGCCCCGAGCGCCACAACCCGGCGTCCATCACCACCCAACGTCTCCGTCAGGCGCGCATGCTCCTCCTGCGACTCCCCTGCTGCCCGTGGTGCGGGGCCGTGCACGGCAAAGCCTCATGTTTATGACACAGTAGGACTAAGCGGTACGCCGTGGTTCTTGTTCACCTTTGCGAGAGCGCTGGGTTCCCTGGCTTGGCGATTTCCCTCGGAAGGGCCGCTGCCAGCCGCAGGACGCCCCTCCGAAAAAGTGAACAACATCTATGGCGGACCGCTTGAGCCAGTTTCGGTAGGCCTCATCCTTGACCGGTTGCTACTGGGGCGAGGAGAGGACGAGGCCTCCTAGCGAAACAGCCGCTTAGTCGAGGGAATGCAGACCCCGCCCGAACGTTGCGGGGCACCGGTCGCGAGGTAGGGTGCGGCCGCTCTTCCCACATGGAGAAACACTGGATGCGAAAGGCATTACTTGCCGCCTGCTGTCTCGTGACGACCGCCTGCAAGACGGCGGAGCCAGTTCCCACGCCGCCGCCCGCGGCCCCCGCGCCGCCGCCGGTGGCCGAGGTGAAGCCGCTGCCGCCGGGCCTCGACGGCGCGGCGCTGAACGAGCAGGCGGATCCGTGCGAGGACTTCTACGAGTACGCGTGCGGCAACTGGGTGAAGACCACGGAGATTCCGGCGGATCGCCCGCGCTGGTCTCGCGGCTTCGACGCCATCTCGTCGCGCAACGAGGAGATCCTCCGGGACATCCTGGTGGCGGCCTCCGAGGGCAAGGCCCCGCGGGGCACGGCGTACGCGCAGAAGCTGGGTGACTTCTACGGCGCCTGCATGGACGAGGCGCAACTGGAGGCCTCGCTGCCCGCGCTCAAGGCGGAGCTGGCGAAGGTGACGGCGGTGAAGAGCGCCAAGGATCTGGCGCAGGTGGTGGGCACCCTGCACGCGCGCAGCGTGTTCCCGCTCTTCCACTTCGGCTCCAGCAACGACCTCAAGGACGCCTCGCAGATGATTGGCGAGGTGGACCAGGGGGGCCTCGGCCTGCCGGACCGCGACTACTATTTGAAGGATGACGAGAAGTCGAAGGCGCTGCGCGACGCCTACGCGGAGCACGTGAAGAACACCTTCGTGCTGCTGGGTGAGACGCCCGAGGTGGCGGCGAAGAGCGCGGCGGCGGTGATGGCGGTGGAGACGGCGCTGGCCAAGGCCTCGATGACGCGCGTGGAGCGCCGCGAGCCGAAGAACCTCTACCACCGGCTGGAGCGCAAGGGCCTGAAGACCACGGCGCCTGGCTTCGCGTGGGACGTGTACTTCCCGGCCGCGGGCGCCAAGGACGTGCAGGCGATCAACGTCACCCACCCGGCCTTCTTCCAGGAGGTGGATCGGCTGGTGAAGGCGACGAAGCCGGACGCGTGGAAGCCCTACCTCACGTGGAACTACGTGGCGAGCGTCACCCCGGCGCTACCCAAGGCCTTCCAGGAGGAGCGCTTCCGCTTCACCGCGCAGAACCTGACGGGCGCCAAGGCGGACGTGCCCCGGTGGAAGAAGTGCGTGCGCTTCGCCAACGGCGCCCTGGGCGAGGCCCTGGCGCAGCCCTTCATCACCCAGACGTTCGGCGTGGAGGGCAAGACGACCACGCAGCAGATGGTGGTGGAGATCGAGAAGGCCTTCGAGCGCAACCTGGACACGCTGGCGTGGATGGACGCGCCCACGCGCGAGCAGGCGCTGGTGAAGGTGCGGAAGATCGTCAACAAGATCGGCTACCCGGACAAGTGGCGTGAGTACGACGCGCTCGAGGTGGAGCGCGCCTCGTTCCTCACCACGTACGTGAACGCGAGCGCCTTCGAGCAGGCGCGGCAGCTGGCGAAGATCGGCCAGCCGGTGGACAAGGCCGAGTGGCTGATGTCGCCGCCGACGGTGAACGCCTACTACAACCCGCCCTTCAACGAGATCGTCTTCCCCGCGGGCATCCTCCAGCCTCCCTTCTTCAACCGCGAGGCCACGGCGGCGGTGAACTTCGGCGCCATGGGCATGGTGGTGGGGCATGAGATCACCCACGGCTTCGACGACGAGGGCCGCCAGTACGACGCGGAGGGCAACCTGCGCGACTGGTGGACGAAGGGCTCGGACGAGGCATTCCGCCAGCGCGTGTCGTGCGTGAAGGAGCAGTACGACGGCTACACGGCGGTGGACGAGCTGAAGGTGAACGGGGCGCTGACGCTCGGCGAGAACGTGGCGGACCTGGGCGGCCTGAAGCTCGCGCACGCGGCCATGGAGGCGTGGCTGGGCGGGGACGCGGAGGCGGCGAAGCAGGCCAACAGCTACCGCTTCACGCCGAGCCAGCAGTTCTTCCTGGGCTACGCGCAGTCGTGGTGCTCGAAGTACCGCACCCCGTTCGCGCGGCAGATGGCGGTGGTGGATCCGCACTCGCCGCCGTACTGGCGGGTGAACGGGCCGGTGGGCAACCTGCCCCTGTTCCAGCAGGCCTTCCAGTGCAAGGAGGGCGCGAAGATGGTGCGCCCGGCCGCTCAGCGCTGCGAGGTCTGGTAGCACCCCGTTGAAGTGCTGGTGACGGCCTGGCCGCGGGGGCGCCGAGAGGTGCTCCCGCGGTCCGCGTTCTCCAGCAGCCTGTTAGTAGTTGTACCGGTAGACATAGATGTTCGACACCGTGCCATCGGACTCATGCCAGGCGACCAACGGCTGGCTGTTCTTGTCGAGGGCCAGTGCCGGTCGGAAGCTGGACGTGGCCACGCCACTTGCCGCGCTCAGTCGCGACCCCAACTGTTGCCAGTCACTTCCATTCCAACGGCTCACCCAGATGGCCGTCTCCGGAGCGGAGTAACCGCTCCAGGCGACGATTGGCTGCCCATCATGACCCATGACGAGGGCTGGGCGGGTGTTGGACGTAGTGGTATCATTGATCGTGCCTCCGAGCATCTGCCACGACAAGCCATTCCAGATGGCTGCGTAGATGTTGCTGTCGGACGAATTGAATTCTTCCCAAGTGACAATCGGGCGACTATTCCCATTCAATGCCAGGCTCGCCGAATTGGCCCTACCCTGCGCGGGGCTGATCAGAGGATCGCCCAGGCGAGTCCAGGTGCCGTAGATGTCTTTCTTGTTCACATGGATGGCCCACCAGAAGTCCGTTCCTGTTTCCCAGCGAGCAGGGTATGTAACAAACCAATTATCCAAGGAATCGATTGCTAGGTCGGAAGTTCCAGGCATGGCGCCCGTTTGTGGACCGGTGTGCGGCTCCCATGTCGTGGATGCCAGACGGAACAGTTGCAATTCATTGACACCATAGGAGTTGAGGGACGGCGTGACGATGAGGTCGCCTGTACTATTGAATGCGATACCTCCAGGGATGCGTCT
>NZ_DASVWK010000023.1:0-4862 GCF_036389735.1 Archangium sp.
GATATCGTGGGCCCTCTCGTGACCTACGGTCGCCCGATTGCCCTGGTGGGTCCACAACTCCTGGCTCCCTGACGCCTGAACTGAAGGGAGGAATGAAGACATGAAATTCTATCTGGTCGAACGCGACCTGACACCGCGCTACACGGGAGACCTGAACGCCGGACACAGATGGGGGCTGCCGGGAGTCAAGGAGAAGTGCCCGACATGCGGCATCTCGGGGGGCGTGATAGGGCTCGCCTATCCCTGTGTGGATGTGTCCAACCTGCCAGAGCGCGAGAAGCTCGATGAGCCATGGCCGGTATCGCTCGCGGAGTTCGACCGTCTGCGTGAGTTGGTGCGTCCGCTGGCACCCCAGGGGACCCCACTGGAGCCCGGAACGTCTTTCGGTCCGGTGGAGGGCTCGGCGATGGGGTACTTCGGCCAGCTCTTCATGCAGAATCCCTGGTCGCTGTACATGCGCCGCGAGGCGCTAGAGCGGCTTCAGGGGGAGGGTGTGAGGGGCCTTCTGGGCTGCCCGATCAACGTGCGCTTCCGGCAGAGGAACCATCCGCACCTGCTCGAACTACAGTTCGAGTTGCATGGCAGGTTTCACTCGGACTGTCTGCCTCCAGATCTCAAGCCCCCCTGCCCCACTTGTGGGGACGAGCGCCTCAAGCTCCCGGGACGGACGATTCTCGACGCCGCCTCGCTGCCCGAGGACGTCGACATCTTCCGTCTGAGGCAGGGGTGGACGAACATCATCGCCAGTGAGCGACTGGTGGACGCGGTGCGGCGCCTGGAACTGGACGGGGTGCTCTTCCAGGAACTGGAGACCCGCTGACTACTCGTCACTCTTCTTGGGGGACCTCGCGCCCGCTTCCTTGTGCTCGCGCTCGGGCATCTGCTGCGCGCCCTGCTGCTTGCGCGCGGGCTCCTGCTCGGGCTCGGCGTGCCGCACGTCCGTGGGCCGGCCGAACATGTCCTCGGCGGGCTGAGAGGGGGGCTGTCTGTCCTGGTTCGCCATGATGGGTGCCTCCAGGAACCAACGGTCAGGATGTCGCCGCCGGACGGCAAAACAACCCGACTGCCCGCTCGGAGGCCAGGCGGAGGAGCAGGCCCCCCGAGGCTCAGCGGGCCACGGCGGCGGCGGGCCCGTTCCCAGGGGCCGGCGTGACGGCCTCTGACGCGGGCTCCTCGACCGGTGCGGCGATGCCCTGCGGCAGGAAGGCGAGGAGGATGAGCGCGGGGAAGGCGAGCGCCACGGTGAAGCCGAAGAAGCCCGCCCAGCCCATCCACGTGGCCAGGTAGCCCGAGGTGGAGGAGAGGACGCGGCCGCCGAGGTTGGCCAGCGCGGAGAGCAGTGCGAACTGGGTGGCGCTGAAGCGCCTGTTGCACAGCGACATGGTGAAGGCGCCGAAGGCGGCGGTGGCCATGCCTCCACACAGGTTGTCCGAGCAGATGGCGGCCGCGAGCATCAGGTGGTTCTTGCCCACCAGCGCGAGCACGAGGAAGGTGAGGTTGGTGACGGCCTGGAGCCCGCCGAAGATGAAGAGGCTGCGGCGCATGCCCAGCCTGGCCATGAGGGTGCCGCCGAGCAGCGCGCCGACGATGGTGGCGCCCATGCCCACGCCCTTGCTGATGGCGCCGATCTCCGTGTTGGAGAAGCCCAGCTCCACGTAGAAGGGCGTCGTCATGCCCCCGGCGATGGCGTCGCCCAGCTTGTAGAGCACCAGGAAGAAGAGGGCGAGCACCGCGCCATCCCGGCGGAAGTAGTCGACGAAGGGGACGACGGCGGCCTCGGCGAGGGTGCGCGGAGGGCGCAGGCCCTGGGGCTCCTTGGCCAGGAGGGTGGCCACCACGCCCACGAGCATGAGGGCGGCCATCACCCAGTAGGTGCGCTGCCAGCCGACGAGGTCCGACAGCGTGAGGGCCAGGGCTCCGGCGGCGAGCATGCCGATGCGGTAGCCCATGACGAAGGTGGCCACGCCCATGCCGCGCTCGGACTCGGAGAGGGTGTCGGTGCGCCACGCGTCGGAGACGACGTCCTGGCTGGAGGAGAGGAAGGCCACGAGCGCGGCCAGGGTGGCCATGGCGACAGGAGCACCCCTGGGGTCCACGTTGCCCATGGCGGCGATGGCGGCCATGAGGCCCAGCTGCGTGACGAGCAGCCACCCGCGGCGCCGTCCGAGGAAGGGCAGCGAGTAGCGGTCCATCAGCGGCGCCCAGATGAACTTGAGCGAGTAGGGCAGCGCCACGAGCGTGAAGATGCCAATCGTCTTGAGGTCCACGCCCTCGTTCTTCATCCACGTGGAGAGGGTGCCTCCCACCAGCAGCAGCGGCAGACCCGAGGCGAAGCCGAGCGCGGTGAGCAGCCACACGCGCGGGCTGGAGAGGACCTGAAGGAATGAGGGCTTGGGGGAGGACATGGGCAGGGGCACAGAATACCGATCCGCCCGGGGAATCCATCCTCCGAGTCCAGGCCGGGGGCCACCCAGTGTCCGCCCGGCTGCTGTGCGAGCCCGCTCCTGTCCTCTGTCAGGCACGCCCGGCGGCCCGGGGAGCGACCCCCCGGAAACACGAACGCCCCTCTCGTGACGGGCACGAGAGGGGCGTCCGGGGGTCACCCCGTGGGGGCGGTGGCTAGTACTGGTAGCGCAGACCGAGCTGCACGCGCAGCGGCTGCTGGCGCGAGGTCACCTGGCCGAAGGTGTTCGGCGTGGTGAGGGTGTCCGTGGTCCGCAGGGCCGTGGCCGCCGACATGTTGAACAGGTTGAACCCGTCCGCGATGAGGGTGAACTTCTGGCCCGTCAGCTCCTGGAAGTCGTAGGACACGCGCGCGTTGACGGTGAGCACGTCCGGGAGGCGGAACTCGGAGATCTGCGTCGGGTCGTTGCTGCCGCCCGGCGTGGTGCCGATCGGCGAGCGCAGGATGACGCCCGTGGTGTTGTTGGCCGTCAGGTAGCGCTTGGCCTGCGGCGTGCCCGTGGCGTAGCTGATGCCGGGGCCGATGCTCAAGCCCTTCCAGGTGTAGGAGCCCTGGAACTTGAGCTGGTGGCGCGTGTCACCGAAGGCGTAGCCCGTGTAGAACTGCGTCTGGCGCGGGTTGGCGTACTGCGAGATGCCGGAGCCCAGCTGGCCCAGCTCCTCGTTGCCCGGTCCGTAGCGGAACGACAGGGTGTAGGCCGCGTAGAACTCGAGCTCCTTGGTCGGCCGGCCATCCAGGATGAGGTCCACGCTCTGGTACTTGATCCAGTTGGTGTCCGGACGCATCACCTTGAAGACGGAGTGCGCAACGCCATCGCGGTAGCCCACGATGCGGGTGCCCGAGGGATCCCAGATCTGGTTGACCTCGACGTTGTCCCAGATGTTCGAGAACTTCTTGTAGGTGTACTCGATGCCCAGGCCGGTGCCCTTGGCCACCTGACGACGCAGGCTGAGCAGGAGCTCATCCGAGTGCGGCGGGGTGTGGTTGTGCGAGTCCACCAGGGTGCCGCCCGCACCACCGATGGTGGAGGTCGGCTCGAACGCCTTGTTCGTCTTGTTGTACGTGTAGACGGTCTGCGTGGGACCGGGGCTGGCGTTGGCGGACGCGAGCAGCGAGAGCGTCTCGTTGGCGCGACCGTAGGAGGCCGAGAAGATGGTCTTCTGGTCCCGCGTCAGGTCGAGCACCGCGCCGAGGCGGGGACCGAGGCCGGCCAGCTGCGCCACGATGCGGCCCGTGGAGTCCTTGGTCATGCCGTAGTCGAAGCGCAGGCCGGGCATGATGGTGACCCAGTCCAGCGGCTTGTAGCGGTCCTGCACGTAGACGCCGAAGCCGCCGCCGCGCTC
The DNA here is from genome assembly GCF_036389735.1 of Archangium sp. GTDB lineage: Bacteria > Myxococcota > Myxococcia > Myxococcales > Myxococcaceae > Archangium. The sequence continues at coordinate 3,808 of NZ_DASVWK010000023.1, forward strand.
GATGGAGCGGAAGGTCGGGAACTCGGTGTACGTGGAGCAGCCCACGCCCGTGGTCTCGTCGAGGCACAGACCGCCCTCGCCAGGGCCACCACCCGCGTCGTTGTAGAAGCGCCCACCGGGCGTCTCGCGGAAGTAGCGGCGCTGCACCAGGCGGCCCTGGAAGCCCACCTGGGCCTCATGGCGCTGCCCGAAGATCGTGCCACGCTTGGCCACGGACAGGTCCGTCTGGAGCGTGTAGCGGTCGTCGATGGTGTGGCGGTTGAAGTTGTACCAGGCGCTGCCGTCGTCGGTGTTGTCGTGCCGGGGCCGATCGAAGTCGTACGTGAGGTTGGAGTCGTTGTAGCTCCCGCTCAGCGCGTCCTTGTCGATGCTGCCCAGCATGCCCTGGGGACCGGCCTCGATGGTGCTCCGCTGGCCACCCACCATGAACTTGTAGGTGGTGCTGTCCTCGGGGAAGTACTCCCAGATGACGTTACCCAGCAGACCGCCCTGGTTCTGCCGGCGGCTGGCCAGCGGCGTGAAGGCGTTGGCGGTGGCGGTGTTGTTGTCGGCGTAGTCGAAGGACGCCGGGTCGGCCAGGGCGGACAGGGTGACGCGGCTGCGGGCGCCGGGGGCCCACGTCAGCTTGCCGCGCATCAGGTTGCTGATGGCCTGACGGTTGGGACCCTGCATGTTGAGCGGCGGGCCCGAGGGCGAGGAGGCCTGGTTGTTGCCGTACTGGTAGGAGAGGTTGAACCAGAGCTTCTCCTTGATGAGCGGGCCGCTGACGTTCAGGTTGCCCTGGTATCCCTCGGTGGGCGGGCGCGGCGTCTCGTCGAAGAGCTTGGTGCCCTCGTAGAGGTTGGAGCCGAACTGGGCCGGGGCCGACAGCTTGTAGTGGTTGCCGTACAGCGAGGCGTCCACGTGGAACTCGTCCGAGCCCTGGGCCGAGACGAGGTTGATGACGCCGCCCATCGAGTTGTACTGCGCCTCCATGCCTCCGGTGAGGATGGCGAAGGACGCAACCGAGTCGAAGTTGATGTTGGCGGAGAACGTGTTCGTCACCGGATCGGTGA
>NZ_DASVWK010000024.1:0-14269 GCF_036389735.1 Archangium sp.
CACCCGGACGTCAACCCGGGGAACAAGGCGGCCGAGGAGAAGTTCAAGCAGCTCAACGCGGCCTTCGAGGTCCTCTCGGACGAGAAGAAGCGCTCGCTGTACGACGAGTTCGGCGAGGAGGCCGCGAAGATCGGCTTCGACGAGAAGAAGGCCGAGCAGGTCCGGGCCTACAGGGCCGCTCAGTCGGCCGGTGGCGGCATGCCGTTCGGCGGTGGGGGCGGCGGTGGCGGTGGCGGCGGCGTGGACTTCGACCTGGGCGACCTCTTCGGGGACATCTTCAACCGCGCGGGCGGCGGTGGCGGCGGCGTCGACATCGGGGAGATCTTCGGGCGCGCCGCGGGAGGAGGTCGGGCCGCCGGGCCCACCCCCGGCGAGGACATCACCGCCACCCTCTCGCTCAGCTTCAGCGAGGCCCTCACCGGCATCGAGCGCAACATCTCCCTCCAGCGCCCCGGCCGCTGCCAGCGCTGCCAGGGCTCGGGCGAGGTGGGGACTCCCTCCACCTGCACCACCTGCGGAGGCACCGGCAAGGTGCGCCGCAGCGGCGGCATCCTGGGCATGGCGGGCGGCACGTGCCCCACCTGCCGTGGCACCGGCCGCACCGCGCCGCCCTGTCCCTCCTGCGCGGGAGCGGGGGTCATGGACGAGACGGCGCGCCTCACCGTGAAGATCCCCGCCGGCGTCCAGACGGGCTCCAAGGTGCGGCTGTCCGGCCAGGGCGCGGCGGGCACGCGCGGCGGACCCCCGGGTGACCTCTACATCGAGACGATCGTCGCGGAGCACCCCCTGGTGCGCCGCGAGGGGGATGACCTCTACCTGGACCTGCCGGTGACGGTCAGCGAGGCCATGCTGGGCGCCGAGGTGCGCGTGCCCACCTTCCAGGGCGAGGTGACGGTGAAGGTGCCCCCCGGCTCCCAGTCGGGCCGCCGCATGCGGCTCAAGGGCCGGGGCGCGCCCTCGCTCAAGGGCGGGCCCACCGGCGACCTCTACCTCACCCTCCAGGTGAAGGTGCCCGAGCACCCCTCCACCGAGGCCCGCCAGGCCGCGGAGGCGCTCGCTCGGGCCTACCAGACAGATGTCCGGGGCTCCCTCCAGCTCTAAATCCGTGGCCGACTCCTGGCCATCCAAGCTTCTTGCGTTAGCTTGCGCCGCGTCCTACACGGCGCCCAAGAACTCGCATCACCCCTTCGGAGCCTCTCCATCATGGGCATCTTCGATTTTCTCGGCGGCTCCGGCCCCGACAAGGCCCTCAAGCTCAAGTCCAAGGTGACCCAGAAGTACGGGGACCCCTCCTCCCGCCAGAAGGCCCTCCAGCAGCTCGGAGAGATGAAGTTCCCCGAGGCCGTCGGCGTCCTCCTCCAGCGCTACAACATCACCGTGGAGCCCCTCACCACGGACACCGACGAGAAGGAGCACGTCTTCGAGCTCGTCAAGGCCTTCGGCCAGGACGCCATCGCCCCCGTCACCGAGTTCCTCCGCAAGAACGAGGCGGCCACCTCCTGGGCCCTCCGCATCCTCGAGGCCCTCCTGCCCGAGGCCGAGGTCACCCGCCTCGCCGTGGACACGCTCACCGAGCTCAGCGGCAAGTACATGCGCAACCACGAGAAGCAGGTCGTCCTGCTCCACTACGTCACCGGCAAGCAGGACCCGCGCATCGCCCCCGCCGTGCTGCCCTACCTCGAGGACATGGCCGCCGACGTGAAGCTCGCCGCCCTCAAGGCGCTCGGCCCCCTGAAGCATGAGCCGGCGCGCGAGCCCATCCTCAAGCTCCTCGCGAACAAGGAGATCGCCCGCCGCGTCCAGACGGCCGCCCTCGCCGCCCTCCACGAGAGCGGCTTCGGCGTCCAGGGCTACCGTGAGAAGGTGGAGGAGGCGATGACCGAGCCCTTCTTCCTCGACGGCAACGGCCTCGTGCAGCGCCGCGGCTGAGCGCGCCCCCCGGGTCCACCCCCTGTATGCCCCCTCTCCCACCGGGAGAGGGATGGGGTGAGGAGCTGGCGCCGAGGACCTGTCGGGTCGGGCGCCCCCCACCCTCCCTGCTGTCGCCTATCCAACAGAGCAATTGTCCTGCGGTCGTCCCTGTTGCGGGGAGGACCCGGGATGGGTTTCCACCCCGGATGCGAGTGGCGCAGGATCTCCCCCGAGGGGGTTTTCGTCGCTCTCCACGAGGTCGCTCCGTGCCGAAGAAGAAGGTTCCGCATCTGGCCGAGGTCGTCACCCTTCGCCCCGAGGCCAAGAAGCCGTCGCCTCGCCGCCCCACCAAGCCCCAGCCTCCGATCGAGACCGAGGCCGCCGAGCGCGCCCTGGTGGAGATGTCCCTGCACATCACCTCCAGCGCCGGCCCCACCGAGGCGCTGCGCTCCCAGCTTCAAATCATCCACGGCCTGATGCAGGCCAAGGCCTGCTACGTGGCGCGCTTCTCCCCCTCGCGCAACCAGCTCCACGTGGAGCACGTGCGCGGCCGCTACGACGACCGCATCACCGCCGCCACCCCCGAGGAGGGGCTGGTGGGCCGCGCCTTCGCCGAGAAGGTCATCCTCCGCGACGCGGAGACCGTCGCCGTGCCCCTGGAGAGCCCCCAGGGTGTCACCGGCGTGCTCGCCATCATCGCCCCGCGCCGTGCCCTCTCCGACGCCCTGCTGTCCGCGCTCGCCGGTCAGCTCTCCGCCGCTTATGAGGTCGCCCGCCTGCGCGACGACAGCGCCCGCCGCAACAAGGACCTCCAGACGGCCATCGCCGGCCTCAAGGCCCTGGAGCAGAGCCGCGACGAGCTGCTCGGCAACGTCTCGCACGATCTGAAGAACCCCCTCACCACCCTCAAGGCCTACCTGGCCATGATGGGACGCGAGAAGCTCGGGCCCATCTCCGACGCCCAGCGCCGCGCCGTCCAGGTGTGCGACCGCAGCGCGGACCGCATGCTGCGCATGGTGAATGACCTGCTGCTCATGTCCCGCCTCCAGGCCGGCAAGATGCAGCTCAACCAGCGCCCCTTCGGCCTCAAGTCCGTGGCCGAGGAGGTCATCCGCACCCTCACGCCCATGGCCGATCAGGCCAAGGTGCAGCTCGCCCTCCCCGCCTCCGGCGAGGTCTTCGTCCGCGGCGACCGCGAGCGCATCGCCGAGGCCATCCAGAACCTCGTGGAAAGCGGCATCCACCGCTGCGAGGCCGATGACACCGTGGAGCTGCGCGTCTCCGTCGAGGACGGGCTCGCCCTGCTCACCGTGAAGGACAGCGGACCGGGTCTCGGCAACGAGGACCTGGAGCACGTCTTCGATCCCTTCTACCGCCCCGAGGGCACCCGCGGACAGGGTCGCAGCCTCGGCCTGCCCCTGGTGGCGAAAATCCTCGCGCTCCACGGTGGCCGCGTGGAGGCCTCCAGCACCCTCGGCGAGGGCACCACCTTCCAGCTCGTGCTGCCCATGTTCGCCGGCGCCGTCAGTACCCCGGACCAGGCCCAGGCCGGGCCTCGCGCCGGTGGCATCCTCCTCGTCGAGGACGACGCCGACTGCCGCGAGGTGCTCCAGCAGGTGCTCGAGCAGGAGGGCTACCGGGTGATGTCCACCTCGGGCGCCGCCGAGGCCCGCTCCATCCTCTCGCACATCCGCCCCGCCATGGTCCTGCTGGACCTGCGGCTGAGCGAGGACGACGGGCGCTCCGTGCTCCGCTTCATCCGCGGCACCGAGTCCCTCGCCGACGTGGCCGTCTACATCATCTCCGGCGCCAGCGAGGTCTCCAGCCTCGGCGCCGGCCAGGGTTTGGACCGCATCGACGGATTTTTCGAGAAGCCACTGCAATTGCCCCGGCTGCTCGACACCGTGGCGGCCGTGGTCCGTCCCAGCCGCCGCAACCCGGCCGTGAACTGAAAGGCGTCCGCGGCGCGGTGCGTTGTCGGAAGTGCGCGGAATATGTCCGGGTTTCGCTTAGTATCCGCGCGATCCCATGACTGCTTCCGTCTACACCCGCTACCGGACCGCCTTCGTCGAGGCACTCGCCCAGGCCCTGGGCGTGCCCGCCTCCGAGATCGACTCCCAGGTCAAGCCGGCCGACCCGGCTCACGGCGACCTGTCCTTCCCCACCTTCCCTTTGGCCAAGGCCCAGAAGAAGGCCCCACCCGCCATCGCCGCCGCGCTCGCCCAGGGCCTGAAGGTCCCGGGCCTGGACGTCGTCGCCGCCGGGCCCTACGTCAACGCGAAGTTCGCGGCCATGCCCTTCACCGCCGAGGTCATCGACACGGCGCGCTCACAGGGCGTGCGCTACGGCGGCGGGGACGTGGGCGCCGGCAAGACGGTGGTCATCGACTACTCCTCGCCCAACATCGCCAAGCCCATCGCCTTCCACCACATCCGCTCCACGGTCATCGGCCACAGCGTGGCCAACCTGCACCGCGCGCTCGGCTACAAGGTCGAGGGCATCAACTACCTGGGCGACTGGGGCAAGCAGTTCGGCCTCGTGGCCGTGGGCTTCCAGGAGTACGGCGACCCCGCCCGCCGCAAGGACATGGCCCACCTCGTGGAGGTGTACGTCAAGGCCAACCAGCGCGCCGAGGCCGAGCCCGCCTTCGACGAGCGCGCCCGCGACTTCTTCCGGCGCATGGAAGCCGGGGAGCCCGAGTCGCTCGCGCTCTGGAAGGAGTTCCGCGAGACGTCCCTGCGTGACTTCGAGCGCATCTACGCCCGGCTCGGCGTCAGGTTCGAGCACATGGAGGGCGAGAGCTTCTACCAGGGCAAGATGGACCCGGTGATCGACGAGATCGCCCGCAGGCCCGGCATCAAGGAGTCCGAGGGCGCCACCATCGTGGACCTGCCCTACGCGGACAACGAGCCGCCGGTGCTGCTCAAGAAGAACGACGGCAGCACGCTCTACGCCACGCGCGATCTCGCGGCCGCCATCGACCGGCAGGAGCGCTTCCACTTCGAGAAGTCGCTGTACGTGGTGGCCACCGACCAGACGCTGCACTTCCGGCAGCTCTTCCGCGTGCTCAAGGCCATGGGCCGCGAGTGGTCGGACCGCATGGTGCACGTCAACTTCGGCCGCGTGCACGGCATGAGCACGCGCAAGGGCACCGTGGTGCTCCTCAACGACGTGCTCGACGAGGCGAAGTCGCGCGCCATGGAGAAGGTGCAGGAGAACATCCAGGCCGGGAAGATGCAGCCGGAGGACCCGGACAAGCTGGCCGAGCAGATCGGCATGGGCGCCATCTTCTTCGGCGACCTGAAGAACCGCCGGGCCACCGACTACACCTTCGACTGGGATGAAGTCCTCGCCTTCGAGGGCCACACCGGCCCCTACCTCCAGTACGCCCACGCGCGCACCTGCAACGTCCTGCGCAAGGGGGGTGGGACGCCCGCCTCGTATGACGCGTCGCTGCTCACCCTGCCGGAGGAGCAGGCCGTGCTGCGCGCCATCGCCCGGCTGCCGGTGGTGGTGCAGGAGGCCGCGGAGCAACTGGAGCCGAGCTTCGTCGCGCGGTGGCTGTTGGAGCTCGCCGCGGAGTTCAGCCGCTACTACACGCTGGGCAACCAGGATCGCACCAAGCGGGTGCTCGTGGAGGACAACGAGCCCTTGAAGGCAGCGCGCCTGGCGCTGACGGACGCAACGCGGGCGGCCCTCGCGGCCGGCCTGTCGCTGCTGGGTATCGCCACTCCCGAGAACATGTAACGAGGCGCCCGTGGACAAAGGGGGGCAACAACACATGGACACCGCACTGGTTCAATCCGAGAGTCCCAGCGAGGCCTTGAAGGAAGAGTTCGGGCCCATCTCCCGGGTGCTCGGGCAGCGCTACTTCGATGGGATTCGCTTCCCGTCCGAGGCCGAGGACGAGCTACGTGCGCTCCACGCCAAGGGCTTCGTGGTGCACGTCATGCGCACCACGGCGTGGATCAACTTCCTCTACCTCGCCTGGGCCATGGTGCGCCGGGCCCTGCCCCCGGTGCGCGCGGTGGTGAACCTGCGGCCCTGGTTCACCCGTCCCTTCCGCAAGATGGCCCAGCGCGGCGACTTCGACGTGCGCTTCACCTATGCCCGACGCCATGCCGGCAGCGGCCTCATCTTCCTCAAGAAGACGGCCCTGCTGAGCGCCTCGGGCAAGGACATCGAGGAGAACCCCTTCCCCGCCCTGGTCGCCATGGCGCGCAAGGGGGACCGCACCGTCTACCTCGTGCCCGAGCTCTTCGTCTGGGAGAAGCGCACCTCCCGCATCAAGCCGAGCCTGCTGGACCACGTCTTCGGCAGCCCCGACGCGCCCGGCTTCGTGCACTCGATGGTGGCCTTCTTCCGCAACTACCGCCGCGCGCAGTTCCGCGTCGGCGAGCCCATCGACCTCAAGCGCTTCATCGAGGAGAACCCGGAGGACTCGGACGAGGTCATCGCTCGCAAGGTGCGCAGCGCCCTCAACCACCACCTGGCCCGCGAGACGCGCGCCGTCTTCGGGCCCCCGGTGAAGTCCACCGAGCGCATCCTCGAGGAGACACTGCGCGACCGCACGCTGCGCAAGGCGCTGGACTCGGTGGCCACCGAGGCCAACCGCCGCCCGGAGAGCGTGCTGCGCGAGGCCCGCCGCAACCTGCGCGCCATCGCCGCCAAGCCGAGCCCCTCCACCCTGGCCATCGTCTCGCCCCTGCTCGGGTGGGTGTTCAACCGCATCTACGACGGCATCGAGGTCGACGAGACGGGGCTCAACCGCGTTCTCAAGGAGGCCAGCAAGGCGCCCCTGGTGCTGTGCCCCTCGCACAAGAGCCACGTGGACTACCTGGTGATGAGCTGGATCCTCTGGAACCGCGGCTACGCGGTGCCCCTGGTGGCCGCGGGCGCCAACCTGTCCTTCTGGCCCCTCGGGCCCCTGCTCCGCCGCTGCGGCGCCTTCTTCCTGCGCCGCTCCTTCAAGGACGACAAGGTGTACGCCGCGTCCTTCAAGGGCTACGTGAAGAAGCTGGTGCATGACGGCGTGCACCAGGAGTTCTTCCCCGAGGGTGGTCGCTCGCGCACCGGCAAGCTGCTCACTCCCAAGCTGGGCATGTTCACCTGGCAGGTGGAGGCCGTGCTGGAGGGCGCTCGCAACGATCTGCTCTTCGTCCCCGTCTCCATCGACTACGAGAAGGTGGTGGAGGGCGGCAGCTACTCGAAGGAGCTCGCCGGCGGCGAGAAGAAGCCCGAGGATCTCAAGGCGCTGCTGAGCACGCCCAAGGTGCTCACGGCACGCTACGGCCGCATCCACCTCACCTTCGATGAGCCGCTGTCGCTCGTGGACCTGATGAAGAGCCGCGGGCTCACCCCGGGCCAGCCCATCACCGACGAGCAGAAGAAGGGCCTGGTGCGCGCGCTGGGCAACCGGATGATGTACGGCATCAGCAAGGTGTCCACCGTGACGCCGCACGCGCTGGTGAGCGCGTCCCTGCTGGCCCACCGCCGCCGCGGAATGACGAGCCGCGAGCTCACGGATCGCATCACCATCCTGCGCCGCATCGCCGAGGAGGAGAAGACGCCCCTGTCCACGATGCTGGCCAACTCCCCGAGCAACCCGGAGGCGATGGGCGCCATCCAGGACGCCATGCGGACGTTCTGCTCGGACGGGATGGTGCGCACGCAGACGGCGCACGGCGAGGTCATCTACCAGGCCGAGGACAACCGCCGCGGCGAGATGTCCTTCTACAAGAACACGCTGATGAACCTGGTGGCGGCGCGCAGCCTCGTGGCCAACGCGCTGCTGGTGGGGGCTCCGGCGCCCTTCGACGAGGTGAAGGCCCGCGCGCTGTGGCTGTCACGCCTCTTCAAGGTGGAGTTCATCTACCGGGTGGGCGCGAGCTTCGACACCATCTTCGCCGAGGTGGTGGAGCGGATGGTGCGCATGGGTCTGGTGCTGCACCAGGGAGACACGCTCAGCGTGGCGCCCGAGCCCCATGCCCGGCCGGAGCTGGAGTTCCTGGCGGACCTGCTGCGCGACTACCTGGAGTCGTACTTGATCGCCGCCCAGACGCTCCAGGAAGTGGCCTCGGGCACGGCGCAGGACCGCAAGTCCTTCGTGAAGCAGGCGCTGGAGCTGGGCCGGGCCGAGTACCTCTCGGGGCGGATCACCGCGGCGGAGTCGCTCGCCAAGGTGACACTGGAGAACGCGGTGTCCTACCTGCTGGACCAGCGCTACCTCGTCGAAGAGGACAAGAAGCTGAAGCCCGGTCCCACCGCGCCCGACGTGGCCGCGTCCAAGCAGTTCGCGGAGGAGATCCGCCGCTACCTGCGCCACCAGTGAGGGGCACCGTCCCTCACGGCGCCGTCCGGAAGGGCACGCGCACCTCCTGCCGGAGCGCGTTGCCCTCGGAGTCCGTCAGCGAGGTGCGCATCACCAGCGTGTAGGCCGTGCCCGACGTGAACGCGCCCGCCTCCGCGCTCACGGTGACGGTGTAGGGCACGTCCCCTCGCTCGATGTCCTCGTCCACGTCCGGCGGCACCGTCAACGTCAGGGGCACCTCCGCCCGGCCCTCGAAGACGGCGATGCCCGGCCGCAGCGTGCGCACATCCATCGCCTCGGAGAACAGGATCTGCAACGTGCCGTCCGAGGGCAGCGTGCCTCCGGCGCCCGGCTCGGTGGACACCACCTCGGGCGGATCCGTATCTCGCGCGGAGAGGAACGGCTCCCCCGGCTCCAGGCACGCGGCCATCCCCAACAGCCCCACCCACAGCAACCGTCGCATCAGCGGCACCCCTTCTGCGCGAGGCTCGGCTCGGTGTGGCACTTGAGGCAGGCCCGGTCATTGGCCGCCGCCACCCGCTTGCACGTCGCGGCGAAGCCATCCGGGTGCGGGTTCACCTGCCGGCGCTCGGAGCGCGCCGAGTGGCAGCTCATGCAGGACTCCTCGCGGTGGCAGGACACGCACTGCTGGAGGTCTCGCGAGGCCACGACGCCGTGGTGCTGGGGCCCTGGCACTTCCACCCAGGCGTTGTAGTCCGGGTGCACCTTCACGTTGCGCGCGCGCAGCGAGCGGTCCGCGTCCATGCCCACGCCCGTGCGCTCGTGACACGCGGCGCAGAAGGACTGCATCCGGTGGCAGCTCGAGCAGCGCGCGGTGTCCTGCCGCGCCTGCACCGGGTGCAGGGTGAGGTAGTCGTTGGGGTGCACCGACAGGGGCTTCTGGAGCGCGTCGTGGCACGTCTGGCAGTAGGACTCCGCGTGGCACGACATGCACGTCCGCCGGTCCACCGAGGCGCGGCTGCCGTGGGTGAACTCGTAGCGGGGCCCATGATCCAGGCCGAGCGGATTGCCCTGCATCGGCCGCAGCACGCCCGAGGGGAACGTGAGCTGCAACCGGCCCGAGGGCTGCGTCGGGTGGCAGGTGGCGCATGCCTTGGAGGCCACGTTGCCGTCATGGCACTCGAAGCAGGTGACCATCTTCGGAAGCTGCTGCCGGGAGGCGAGCCGCACGTCCGTCATGGCGCCGTGGCACGTGGCGCACTCCACCTTCTTGTCCACGTGCACCTTGTGGTTGAAGCGCAGGTTCGCGGACGGCACGTCCACCTTTGGCGGCGCCAGGCGCACCGTCGAGTCGAAGCCCGGGTGACACGTGTTGCAACTCGCCGCCGGATCCGTCTTCTCGCCCTTCCGGGCCGCCTCGATGTCGTGGCAGGACTCGCACTCCTCGTGGCCCGGGAGGTTGCGGTCCGTCACCGCGCCACTGGCACGCGCGGTATCGTGGCAGGTGACGCACTCGGCGCCCGCCTTCAGGTGCAGCGCATGGTCGAAGCGCAGCGGGATGTGCTGGGCCGGGTAGACGGCGAGGCTGCGCTCGCGCCCCGTGGCCGCCCAGGCGATCCCCGCCGCCACGAGCGACAGCACGACGAGGCCCAGGGCTGTGCGGAACCGGCGTTCCATCTAAAGGCTCGCCTTCAGGTCGAAGAGGAAGAACACCTTGGAGTCCCAGCGGGTGAACGGATTCACGTTCTGCTCCAGCACCAGGGACACGCGCGCCGCGCGGGTCAGCGCCTGGCTGGCCCACACCTGTGCGCCAAGGAAGTTGCCCGCCAGCAGCGGGTTGAAGCCATCCTGGATGCGCGCCCCGGACAGCCGCCCGTCCAGGGTGAAGGGCCCCTCGCCGAAGCCGTAGCCGGCGGTGAGGTCCGTCCAGAGCTGCGAGCCCCCAAAGCCCCTCCGGTACGCCACGTCCAGCGCCGAGCGGAAGCGGCCCAGCCGCAGCGTCGCGCCCGCCGAGCCTCCCGCCGTATAGGACGGGGGCGCCCCGGACTCCCGAGCCACCTCGGCCAGCCGCAGGCCGCTGTTGAGCTCCGTGTGGTACAGGCTCCCCACGCCCTGCACGTAGTAGCGCAGCGGGCCTCGCGGGAAGAAGTCCACGCGCACCCGCGCCTCGTCCCTCGGGGCGAAGGCGAACCAGTACCAGATGGAGTCCGCGGAGAAGACGGGCGAGAGGCGCAGCGCCTCGCCACTCACCGCCAGCCGCTCGCCATCCCAGCGCACCTGCGCCCGCGCCTGCGCGAGCCGCGGCCGCAGCAGATCGAAGTCCAACCCCGCCACCGCGCTCACCCCGAGCCCCCGCCCGTACCGCGCCTCCGCCGTCGCGCGCTCGAGGTCCGTCTTCCCCTCCACCAGCGCCCGGCGGTAGCCCAACGAGGCGGACACGCCCTCGAGGTCCTCCAGCAGCAGCTTCGCACCGTACACCGGCTCGGGGGCCGTCAACGTCGGGTCCGCGCCGGGCACGCCCTGCTCCAGCCGCCTCGCGTCGCTCTCACGCGTCCCCTCGGGCTGGTACACCGACGAGGCCAGGAACCCCGCCCCCTTCACCCACAGCCCCCCGTACACCTCGGCCCCGAGCCCCAGTGGGCTCACGTAGCGCACCCGCAGGCCATCGAAGGCCAGGATGTCCGCTACATCCACGTAGAGCTGCCGCCCCAGCCGGCCCTCGAAGCCGCCCGTGCCATAGCGCACGAAGGCGTAGAGCAGGTCCGCGTCCTCCGAGCGCACCCCGTCGATCCGGGCGGCCTCGCCCCGCGGCAGCCCGAAGTCCGAGAAGACACGCAGGCTGGACTCGAAACCCAGGTCCTGCCCGGTGACGAGTTCGTACCCCGTGAGCCCCAGGTACTGGGCGATGCGCCGGCGCGGCAGCAGCACCGGCTCCTCGGGAGACGAGCCCCTCCAGGCTCGGATCTGGTACACCTGCGCCTCGGTACGCGCCTCGAGCTGGAACGCGGACGCGGACGCCGTCCCCGCCGCCAGCAGCGCCATCACCGGGCCCGCACGGCCCAACCATCTCGGCGTTCGTCGCGGGATGCGCATCAAAGTCCGGGCATTATAGGAGCGCCCCATCCCCGCGCCTCGTGTTTCGAGCGCCCCCCTCATCAGCCGGAGCAACCCGGTGGAAGACGTCACCCCCAGCCCCCCGCAGCCACCCTCGTCCCCCGGGGTCGATCCACGCTCCGTGGCGGTGGTCGCCACGATGCTCGTGTTCGTGGCCTTCCTGGTCGCGGGGCTGATGGTCCAGCCCCTCAACATCGCCTTCGGCATCTGGTTCACGGAGATCTTCGTCTTCCTCGGCCTGGGCTGGTTCGTGCTGCGCGCCACGGGGAGGAACCCGGGGCGCTACACCGGCCTGTCCTTCCCGGACCTGGCGCCCGCGGTCTTCGGGTTCCTCCTGGGCACGGTCAACTTCTTCGCCGTCGTCGCTCCCATCCAGTACATCTCCCAGCTGCTGATGCCCAAGTCGTGGCGGGAGATCTACGACATGGCGGGCATCTTCCAGGGACAGACGGCGGTGGAGCTGGCCTTCATCGTGGCGAGCGTGAGCGTCGCGGCCCCGGTGTGCGAGGAGTTCTTCTTCCGGGGCATCCTGCTCCAGGGCCTCAAGGTGCCGGGGCGCACGGCTGGGAACCCGGCCTCGCGCGCCATCCTCATCTCGGCGGTCGTCTTCAGCGCGTTCCACCTGGATCCCGTGGGCTTCCTCGCCCGCGTGGAGCTGGGGGTGCTGTTTGGCTGGCTGTTCCTGCGCACCGGCTCGCTGTGGCCGGGCATCCTCGCGCACTCGGCCAACAACCTCGTGTCCACGGTGCTGTTCTTCGCCGCGAAACAGTTCGAGTCCCCGCGCGAGTCCACCCCCCGAGAGGAGCTGCTGAGCATCCTGGTGTTCGTGGTGCTGGGCAGCGGCGTGCTCGCGGGGTTGATGACCGCCGCGAACCGCTTCCCGCGCCTGCTGGGCGGCCCTGTCCGTCCGGACGAGGCCCCGGAGGGACCGGTTCACCTGGAGCCCATGGCGAAGCTCCTGCGACTGGCGAGCCCCTGGATGTTCGCCGCGGCACTGTCCCTGGGGAGCTACGTGGCCCTGGATCCTCGCGGCATCGAGCTCAGCGCGTTCGACCGCGACTACCCGCTGCGCTCCGTACCCCAGGACGCGCCGGATGCGCTGCACGCCGAGCGCGAGGCCCTCTACGAGCTCCGGATTCGTGCCCGCCGGGGCGACATACCGCTCGAGGCGTACATGCAGGAGCGGGTGCGGCAGTCCAAACAGAAGAGGCTCCCTTGAGAACAATCACCGCGACACGTTACGTGACGCCGCTGCGAGAGGGCGGCTCGCTGCCCGCCATCATCGAGGCGGAGGATTCGGGCCTGTACGTCCTGAAGTTCCGGGGAGCGGGCCAGGGAACGAAGGCGCTCGTGGCCGAGATCATCTCGGGCGAGCTGGCACGGGCACTGGGCCTGAGGGTGCCGGAGCTGGTGCTGGTGGAGCTGGATCCCGTGCTGGGCCGCGCCGAGCCGGACGGGGAGATCCGCGATCTGCTCAAGGCGAGCGCGGGGATCAACCTGGGCATGGACTACCTGCCGGGCTCGATGACGTTCGATCCGATGGTGGGCCCGGCGCCGCGGGGGGCGGAGGCCTCGGCCATCGTGTGCTTCGACGCCTACGTGACGAACGTGGACCGCACGCCGAAGAACCCGAACCTGCTGAGCTGGCACAAGGACCTGTGGCTCATCGACCACGGCGCGTCCCTGTACTTCCACCACGCGTGGGACGACTACCTGGAGCGCAGCCAGAGCCGCTTCCCGGCGATCAAGGATCATGTGCTGTTGCCCTGGGCGTCGGAGCTGCCCGAGGCGGAAGCCCACCTGCGCCAGCGGGTGACGGCGGACGTCATCCAGCGGGTGCTCGAGTGCGTTCCGGACGCCTGGCTGGGAGCGGCGACGGAGCCGCGCTTCACCACGGCGGCGGAGCACCGGGCGGCCTACACCGCGTACTTGCACAAGCGCCTGGAAGCGGTGCCAGCATTCATCGAGGAGGCCCAGCGTGCCCGCGCCCAGCTCGTTTGATTACGCCATCGTGCGCGTGGTCCCCCGCGTGGATCGCGAGGAGTTCATCAACGCGGGCGTCATCCTCTACTGCCTCACGCGCCGCTACCTGGAGGCGCGGGTCGAGTTGGACGAACAGCGTCTCCGGGCGCTCGCGCCGGACGCCGACGTGGAGCTCCTCCGGAGCCACCTGGAGTCCATCCCGCGCCTGTGCCTGGGAGGCAAGACAGCGGGGCCCATCGGGCAACTGCCGCAGAAGGAGCGCTTCCACTGGCTGGTGGCGCCGCGCAGCACGATGATCCAGACGGGCCCGGTGCACTCGGGCCTGTGCGAGGACCCGGCGAAGGCCCTCGAGCACCTGCTGCAGCGGATGGTGCGCCCCCCTTGAGCGCCCCCCTGCTTCAAATGAAGCGGTAGGAGGCCACGTTGAGCACGGGGCCCACCATGGCGGCGGTCAGCATGTCGCGGGCCACATCGCCCTCGACCTCCACGCGCTGACCGTCCTTCTTGAGCTTCCGATCTCCGCCGGCGAGCTGGTAGGTGCGGCCGTCATCGCCCTCCAGCACCCAGACACCCGTCTCGATGTCGCGGAACACCACGCGCCCGGTCAACTTCATACCGCCGTCTCCTTGCGCAGCATGGCGCGCGCGATGATGAGGCAGATGAACGTGTTGACCACGAGCCAGGGTACGGCGAGGAACGTGAAGGGCATCCACGCCAGGGCGGGAGCCTTGGCCCAGGCGGCGTAGGCGAGGAAGCCGGCGAAGCCCAGCGAGAGCCCACCGATGGCGGCCCGGAGCCCCTGGTACTTGATGGCCAGGAATGACAGCAGCAGGGGGAAGAGCGCGCTGTAGAAGAGCGGGTTGGCCATCTTGCCCCGGCCGAAGATGATGCGCTGCCAGTCGGGGATGGGGAGGTAGGCGGCGTCCACCACGTCCCCCGCCACGCCCGAGGCCCCACCGAACCACGAGCGCGCGAAGAACACGCCCACCG
>NZ_DASVWK010000025.1:0-1763 GCF_036389735.1 Archangium sp.
TCGCGCGCGAGCAGCTCGGCCATCCGGTCCAGGTGGCCCAGCAGCCGGGAGCGCGGGAGCAGGAAGGGCAGGGGCACGGGTAGAGACGGCACGCCGTGCGCGATGTTCAGCGTGAGCACCTTGAGCATGGTTCTCGAGGAGTCTCCCACGGCCACCGCTCGTGGCGTGCCCATTGGGGCCCGGGGTGGTGTAGATGGGGGCTGGAGTCCTTCCGAACCCGGAGCCATTTCATGAGCACCAGCCCCCGGCTGAACCCCACCACCGCCGCCGCCTCGTCCGAGCGCATCTGGGAGGAGGAGATCCTCCCCAAGCTGAACGACTACATCCGCATCCCCAACAAGTCGCCCGCCTTCGAGTCGGACTGGGCCAAGAAGGGGCACATGGACCGGGCGGTGAAGCTCATCGCCGGCTGGTGCGAGTCCCAGGCGAAGCACATCCCCGGCCTGAAGGTGGAGGTGGTGTCGCTCAAGAACGAGAAGGGCGAGGAGCGCACCCCCGTCATCTACATGGAGATTCCGGGCACCGGGGACGACACCGTCGTCCTCTATGGCCACCTGGACAAGCAGCCGGAGATGACGGGCTGGCGCTCGGGCCTCTCGCCCTGGGAGCCGGTGCGCGAGGGCGA
Organism: Archangium sp.; assembly: GCF_036389735.1. GTDB lineage: Bacteria > Myxococcota > Myxococcia > Myxococcales > Myxococcaceae > Archangium. The sequence continues at coordinate 626 of NZ_DASVWK010000025.1, forward strand.
CAAGCTCTATGGCCGCGGCGGCGCCGATGACGGCTACTCGGCCTTCGGCTCGCTGGCCGCCATCCGCCTGCTGCGCGAGCAGGGCGTGCCCCACGCGCGCTGCGTGGTCCTCATCGAGGCCTGCGAGGAGAGCGGCAGCTACGACCTCCCGGCCTACATCGAGCACCTGGCGCCGCGCATCGGCAAGGCCTCGCTCGTGGTGTGCCTCGACTCCGGCTGCGCCAACTACGAGCAGCTGTGGATGACCACCTCACTGCGCGGGCTCGTCTCCGGCAACCTGCGCGTGGACATCCTCTCCGAGGGCGTGCACTCGGGGGATGCCAGCGGCATCGTGCCCTCGTCCTTCCGGATCCTGCGGCAGATCCTCTCGCGCGTGGAGGACGAGCAGACCGGCCGCGTCCGCGTCGAGGGCCTGCACGTCCACATCCCCAAGGCCCGCCGCGAGCAGGCCGCCGCCGTGGCCGAGGTGATTGGCGAGGAGGTGTACTCGAAGTTCCCCTGGGTGCCCGGCTCGCGTCCGATGACGGTGGACCGCGTGGAGCAGATCCTCAACCGCACCTGGCGCCCGGCGCTCTCCGTGACGGGCGTGGACGGCATGCCCACCCTGGGCAGCGCGGGCAACGTGCTGCGCCCCTTCACCTCGGTGAAGCTGTCCATGCGGATTCCTCCGCGGCTGGAGCCGAAGGCCGCCATCCAGGCCCTCAAGCAGACGCTGGAGGCGGATCCGCCCTACGGCGCCAAGGTGAGCTTCGAGGGGGAGAAGGCCAGCGCGGGTTGGGACGCGCCGCCGTTGGAGAAGTGGCTGGAGGAGGCCACCCACGAGGCCTCGCGCGCCTACTTCGGCCGGCCCTTCATGGCCATGGGCGAGGGCGGCACCATCCCCTTCATGGAGATGCTCGGCAAGCGCTTCCCCGAGGCCCAGTTCCTCATCACCGGCGTGCTCGGCCCCAACAGCAACGCCCACGGGCCCAACGAGTACCTGCACATCCCCACCGGCAAGCGGCTCACCTGCTGCGTGGCCAGCGTCATCGCCTCGCACTTCAACCGGTAGGCACTGTCTTCTACACGCGGGCCCTGGTCCTCATGGGGCCAGGGCCTTCGTGTTTGTGCTGCATGCTCAGGAGAGGGCGACGGGCGC
>NZ_DASVWK010000026.1:0-1658 GCF_036389735.1 Archangium sp.
GACGCCACGCCATCACCGCCTCCGACTTCCGCCGGAACCTCAGGAATCACACCGGCCCGCGTCGCTCAAAGCTCTTTCCGCGATTCCACCCAGCGAGGAACCGCTCTAGTGGACTCCACGCCTGGGGCCGTCACCTTCAAAGACACCCTGTCGGCGATGCGTAATCTGGGAAGCACGTCATCCTCGATGAACATGCCGCTCGTGCTGCCCGGCATCGTGATCAGACGCGCCTTCAACAGGCTCTCCCTGAGTGCGGCGACGGTGGCGACGTCCGGCCTCGGGCTCCCGGCACGGACCGCCGCGCCAAGCGGGCTGCTCGCCAACCCGACCTCTGTCCCGTCGACGATCCGGTTCGCCGCGATCAACTCCTCCAGTCCCTCCTTCGACAGGATCACCACATCCGGGCGTGCCCCGCGTTCGAGCTGGGCCTTGATGGTGGTCGGGCCTGTGCCCTGAGACGCACCGGACGTTGTCACGACTTTGATGCCCGTTGTGCGCTCGAACTCGGGCAACAACTCCTGATACGCGAGAGCGAAGCCGCCCGAGATCATCACAGCGAGCTCTGCGTGCGCGTCGCGCGAGAGCGCCGGAAGCGCCACGAGACCGATCGCAAGACAGTTGAGCAAACGAGTCCGCATAGAGCCCTCCTTGCATCAGAGGCTACCAGGGCCGCATCGCAACCTTTGCGGTCCCTACTCCGGCTGCAACTTCCGCTCCTGCACCACCTTCTTGTAGACCTCGTACTCGGTCCTGATCTCGGCCGCGAACTCCTCCGGCGTGTTGCCCACGATGAAGGAACCGGTCTCCTCGATGCGCGCGCGCACGTTCGGCTCGGCGAGCGTCTTCAGCACGGCGTCGCGCACCCGGTCCACGATCGGGCGCGGCAGCCCCTTCGGTCCCACGATGCCGTAGAAGGCGGTGCGGTTCACGGGCTCCAGACCGACCTCCTTGAAGGTGGGCACATCCGGCAGCGAGGCGGATCGCTGGGGCGAGGCCACCACCATGGGCACGAGCCGCCCCGATTGGAGGAAGGGCAGCGCCGAGGGCAGGTTGTCGATGATGACCAGCACCTGCCCGCCCACCGCGTCGTTGAGCGCCGGGCCCGAGCCGCGGTACGGGATGTGGGTCATGTCCGCGCCCGTGAGGCTCTTGTAGAGCTCCATCTGGAGATGGAGGATGCTGCCCGTGCCCGAGGTGGCGTAGGAGTACTTGCCCGGGTTCTTCTTCACCTCTTCGGCCCAAGCCTGGAAGGTCTTGGCAGGGAAGGAGGGGTGCACGGCCACCACGTTCGGGGTCGCCGCGATGTTGGTGATCGGCGTGAAGGCGGTGAGCGGGTCGTAAGGCGTCGAGGGCTGGATCGCCGGCACGGTGGCCACCGTGGAGACCGTGGCGATCCCGAGCGAGTAGCCGTCGGGCCTGGCCCGCGCCGTCTCGGCGGCGCCGATCGCGCCGCCGCCGCCGCCCTTGTTCTCCACCACCAGCGGTTGGTTGTTGAAGTGCGGGGGCACGCCGCCCGCCACCACGCGGGCGACGATGTCGGTGGTACCCCCGGGCGCGAACGGCACCAGCAGCTTGACCGGCTTGTCCGGGTAGCCTGCCTGCGCGAGGGCGCGGGAGGCGGCGAGCAGCGGTGCGGAGGCCAGCCCACCTAGCAGTAG
>NZ_DASVWK010000027.1:0-8549 GCF_036389735.1 Archangium sp.
AGATGACGGTGGCCAGCCCCATCGTCATCAAATGGGAGGTGGCGGTGGCGATGTCCTCGGGGTGGGCGAGGTGATCGAAGCTGAAGCGGAACAGCTCGGTGATCTTCGTCTCCACGTTGGACCAGGTCGCCTTGACCACGCCCAGGCCCACGGCCAGGCCGAACACGCCCGTCAGGTCCTTGCTCTTCCAGACCTGACCCTTCTTGCGTGAGTCGTCGAGCTTCTTTTGTGTGGGTTCTTCCGTCTTCTCGGACATGGAGGGGGACCCGGGTCAGCCGAGCAGGCGCACCGCATGGCGCAGCAGGGCCAGCATGGCGGCGAACTCCGCCTGCATGCGGCCCATGATGAGGCCCATGGACATGGTGACGACGATGACCGTCACCAGCGGCTTGATGGACATGGAGATGAAGAACACCTGGACCTGGGGGGCCAGGCGGTTGACGGCTCCCAGCGCCAGGTCCGTGAGGAAGGAGGCCAGCGTGGTGGGCGCGGCGAGCGCGAGGGCGATCTTCAACAAGTCCGCGAAGGAGCGGATGAAGAGCTCGAAGAAGGGCCAAGACCCCGAGCTGAAGCGCGGGAAGCTGTCCAGGGGCACGATGACGAGGCTGTCGGCGAGCGCCTCGATGATCAGGTGGTGGCCGTTGAGGGTGAGGAACATCACCACGGCCAGCTGCACCTTGAGGTTGGAGAAGAGCGTCACCTGCTGACCGAGCTGCGGCACGAAGAGCTGCGCGTTGTTGCTGCCCGACATGGTGTCGGCCACGTTGCCGGCCACGCGCGCCGCCTCGAAGACCATGCTCACGATCGTCGCCAGCGCCACGCCGATGAAGATCTCCTTGAGCAGCAGCCCGATGTAGGGCAGCGCGGTGGTGGGAATGGCGCCCATGCGCGCGCTCACCGCCGGGAAGAGCACCGCGGAGAGCGTGACGCCCACGCCCATCTTGATCTCCGTGGGCACCACCTCGCCCCCAAGGAATGGCGAGAGCACCAGCACCGGCATGATCCGGCACAGCAGCAGGCCCATGGTGAAGATGACGAGCGAGAGGTTGGCCTGCTCCGTCAGCCTGGTGAGGACCTCGGAGACGTTCATCGGATCATGGCCGGGAACTGGTCGAACACGTGGAACGTGAAGCGAACCAACTGGCTGCCAATCCAGGGACCGGCGAGCGCCAGGATGCCGAACACGGCGACGAGCTTGGGCGCGAACGAGAGCGTCTGCTCCTGCAGCTGCGTGGTGGCCTGGAAGACGGCGACGAGCAGACCCACCACCAGGGCCATGAGCACCGGCGGGACCGAGACGAGGATGACCAGGTAGAGGGCCTGCTGGAGGATGGAGTTCAGCTGGTGCATGGGAGACTCACAGGTAGCCGATGACCAGGCCCTTGGCGATGAGGTACCAACCATCGACGACGACGAAGAGGAGCAGCTTGAAGGGCATGGAGATGGTGGTGGGCGAGAGCATCTGCATGCCTAGCGCCAGCAGGATGTTGGCCACCACCATGTCGATGACGATGAAGGGCACGAAGAGCAGGAAGCCGATCTGGAAGGCCTCCTTGAGTTCGGACACCACGAAGGCGGGGACGATGATCATGAAGTCCCGCTCGGTGAGGTCCTTGCGGTCCTCCGGGGCGCGCATCTTCTTGGCCAGGTTGAAGAAGAGCGCGCGGTCCTTCGCGGTGATCTTCTTGTTGAGGAAGTCGCGCAGCGGCTCCTTGGACTTGTTGGCCGCCTCCAGCAGGTTGCCCACCGACTCCGAGGACAACAGGCTGGGACCCTTGGCCAGGATGTCCATCTCCGAGGCCCGGTACATGGCCTGCCCCACCGGCGCCATGATGTAGACGGTGAGGATGATGCCCAGGCCGGTGATGACCTGGGTGGGAGGAATCTGCTGGGTGCCCAGTGCCGAGCGCACGATGGAGAGCACCACGGAGATCTTCACGAAGCTCGTCACCATCATCAGCACGAAGGGGACGAGCGACAGCGCGGCCAGCGCCAGCATCAGCACCAGCGGCCGCGAGGCGAAGGAGTCGGGGCTCACCGACTCGACGGGCACGGAGGCCTCGGCGCTGGCGGCGCCGCCGCGCTTGGCGAAGGCGATGAAGGGGTTCAGCGCGATCGCCAGGGCGAACAGCCAGGGCACGACGCGGAAGGCGGGGAGGCGAACGTTGGGCGTGAGTCTCACAGGTCGTCTCTTCAGGCGCTTGGCGGCGCGGAGCCGCTCGAAGGGGTAGCGCCCGATGCGGTGGCGTTGCGGCGGGCGAGGAGCTTCTGGAGGAAGGGGGAAAGGTGAATCACACTGGTCTGCGGGCGCTCGGAGCGGATGCGCTCCACCGCCGCGGTGTCCAGCTTCGACAGCAACTGGAGGCCGTTCTCGGCACCGCCCACCAGCAAGTACTCGTCCGCGGCCTTCAGCACGAAGAGCGAGCGGCGCTGATCCAACGGCACCCGCTCCACCACCGAGACCACCGAGGGGCGCCCCACGGGCACACCCTGGAGCCCCATCAGCTTGCGCAGGCCCACGTTGAGCGTCAGGTAGATGGAGGCCAGCACCGCGCCGAACACCAGCAGCGTGCGCAGCAGCATCCAGCTCAAGCTCTCGGGCTCCTTCTCCATGCCGAGCGGCAGGGGGGCGTTCAGGTCCTCATCAAGCGCGGCGGAAGGAGCCGGGGCCAGCGGCGCGGTCGTCGGTTCAGCGGTGGGGGCCTGGACGGCGGCGGGAGCCTGGGCGGCGGCGGGAGCCTCGGCCCGGGCCAGCGGCGCGAGCAGCATGCACGCACACGCCAGCAAGGCCGGACGGGAGAGGGAGACGAAGGACACTGCCATGGTGGGGCGGGAGGCTAGTGCATCGGGCGGGAGACCGCCACGGGCCAGCCCCGCCCTGCCCCGCTCCTTTGCTCGCCTGCCTGGGTTCTCCCACCGTGGCATGCCCTGGTTTCCTCTTCGCGATGCCACGCTGGCTCCCACGCACACGAGCAACCAGCCTCAGCCCGCGAGCGAGAGGATCCGGACGCCCAGGTGCCCCTCCACCTCGACCAGCTCGCCCCGGGCCACGACCTTGCCGTTCACCGACAGGTCCACCGGCTCGCCTGGCGCCTTGTTCAGCTCGACGATCTGCCCCACCCGCATGGACACCACCTGGTCCGCCGTCACCGGCACCCGGGCCAGCTCCACGGAGATCTGAAGCGGGATGTCACCCAGCAGGTCACCTGCATCCATTCTGTCGTCCACGGCACCACTCTCCCGGCTGTTCATCTCGGGGTTGGAGAACTGCTCTTCCGCGGCCTCGTCCGACTCGGAGGGCCCACGCCGCTGGAAGGACTGCTCGCCGAGCACCACCTCGGTGATCCGCGCCTGATACTGGTCGTTCTCGAGGAACACCTCGGCGTTCAGGCTGCCCACACGCCCCAACCCCAGGCGCAGCCGCGCGGTGCCGTTCTCGCCCCGGTCCGGCCGGGCCGAGAGCGAGTCCACCAGCACCACGTCCTTCACCCGGAGGCCCGACAGATCCTGGCTGGAGATCTCCGCGTAGCCGATCTCCGCCCGCAGCCAGGCACGCGCCGAGGACAGGCGACCCAGGTGCGCCTGCACCTCGTCGCGCAGCACCGCCCGGCGCTGGTCGGCCACCTGCGCCGGCTCCATCACCTCCAGCACGCCCGAGGGCACGAAGAGGCGTACCATGCCCTCCTGCGCGCCGAGCCGGGCCCGGAGCTGCACCACCAGCACCGGCCCCTCCTCGCCCAGTCGGGATGCCGCCTCATCCACCCCGCGCGCCACGCCCTCCATCCGCGGCTTGGGCTGCCCCGGATCCATGCCCGGGACGAGCGCCTTGAGCGCCTCGAGGAGGACGAAGCTCACCACGCCTTCCTCGATGTCCGTCAGGGGTCGCAGGCCAACCGTCTCGCCCGCGCCGCCCAGCAGCATGTCCACCACCGCATGCGCCAGGGCCAGCTCGATCTCCAGCACCGCGCGACCGCGATGCGGGCCGGGTACCAGGAAGGCCAGGAAGGTGGGCTCCGCCAGGTGCCGGCGCAGCTCGCCCGGACCGAGCACCCGCAGCGCCTCGAGCGTGAAGCCGGCCTGCGCATCGAAGATGGCCTTGAGCCGGGCGCACAGCGCCTCGACGGCCTCGGCCTTCGGCGTCACCCACTTCAGCCGCCCGGTGAGCCGGGACTCGTGGCTCGACACCTTCTCCAGCCTGGAGAAGGTGAAGGGACGCCAGGGCTTCGAAGGGACCACCGGCGGCGGCGGAGACGGAGGGCCCGAGCGCTTCAGCGTCCGCGCATCCACCACCATGGTGCGCTCGTGCTCGCTGGGGCCCTCGTCCCTGCGTCGACTCATGACTTCGCCTCGACGCGCATGTCCTCGAGGGTGAGGCCACGTCCGGCCAGCGCGTTCTTGAGACCCTCGCGCTGCTCCTCCAGCATCTTCAGCACTTCACGATCCTTGCCGCTGAAGACGGCCTGGATCTTCCCGTTCTTCGCGGTGAGCTTGATGGACAGACCGCTGAGCACGTCGCCGCGCAGGTCGATCTGGAACTCCGCGTGGCCCGCGGCGTTGGTGCCCACGCGCGCCCGCTCGACGATCTTCTGGGCGATCTCGTTGGCCAGGGCGCGCAGCCGCTCCGAGGTCGCCGTCGACTTGGGCTGGGCCACCGGCACGGGCGCCATCAGCGCGGGATTGAAGCGGAAGCCCGCGCCCATCTCCGGCGCGCCATCCTTCTTGTCCTTGCCGTCCCCACCCTTGCCGCCGCCGTCCGCGTCCGCCTTGAGGGAGCCCTTGCTCCGCCCGGCCTGCGCGCCGGCCGCCGCGTTATCGCTGCCCTTGGACAGCGCGTCGCCACGCTCGTTGAGGGCGTCGTCGGTGGTCTTCGCGTCCGCCAGCCGCGATTCGGCGCGCGTCTGCGCCACGCCCTGGTCGTTCTGCCGGCCCTGGGCCGCCTGGCTCGTCTGGGCCGAGTCCGACTGCCGGCCCTCGGAGAGCTGCACGCGCTCCTCCTGGGACTTGCCCGTCTGACGGGACTGGGTGCGCTGGGCATCCCCGCGCTGCTCCGTCTTCGCGTCCTGCTGGAGGCGCGCCAGCACCGACTTGCCGAGCCCCTGCTGCTGCTGGGCCTGCGGCGACTTCGCCTGCTGCTGGGTCTGCTGGGCCTTCTGCTCCTTGAACAGCTTGGAGAAGGCGGTCTCGCCCTGCGTACGCTGCTGGGCCTTGGACTCCTGGAGACGCTTCTCCTGAACGAGCCGCTCCGCAGCCTTCTGTGCCTGACGATCGTCTTCGACTCGGCTCATTGCGTCACACCGCCTGAGAGGGACTCCAAGGTTACTTGCGCTGGCGCATCAGGAACAAGGTGTTCCCGATTTCCTCCTGATTCAGCTCCTCCCTCGCCTGGCGCTCGGCGCGGACCTGCTTCTGGAAGTTCTCCTTGTTCTTCTCGATGGCCTTGAGCTCCTTGGCGGCCTCGGCCATCTCCCGGCGCCGCTGCTCCACCAGCCGCTCGGCGACCTTGACGGCCTCCTTCTGGCGCTCGATCTCCAGCGCTACCTGGGCCTCCTCGTCCTTGAGGCGCTCCTCGTAGCGGTTCATCATGGTGAGGCCGTTGATGCCGGCGCCCTTGGCCATCACCTGCTGGGAGTAGGCGAGCACCTTCTGCTTGCGCTCGGCCTTACGCTTCGCGAGGTCGTCCTCGAGGCGCTTCTGCTCGGCCTTCTCCTTCTCCAGGGCCTTGACGGCATTGGAGAAGGCCTGCTCGGCCTCCTCCTTCGCGCGCTCGCGCATCTCGAGCAGGACCTGCAACCGGTAGGGGGGCATGGCCCCATCCTAGCCCGGAACCACCCCTCCCCGTCACGCCCCGACGCGTCAGTCCGCGAAGAGGGCGATGAGTTGCTCGACCGTCTCCTCGAAAGCACTGTTGGAGTGGGTGTCCTGCTTGAGGAAGTCGATGATGGCGTCGTACTTGTCGATGGCGTAGTCCGTCCGGGGGTCCGTGCCGTACTGGTAGGCGCCCAGGAGGATGAGGTCGCGCTGCTTCTCGTACGTGGCGAGCGTCTCGCGCAGCTTGCCGGCCGCCTTCTTGTGCTCCTTGGTGACGATGCCGCTCATCACGCGGGAGAGGCTGGCCAGCACGTCCATGGCGGGCCACTGGTTGCGCTCGCCCAGGGCACGGTTGAGGATGAAGTGGCCGTCGAGAATACCGCGGACTTCGTCGGCGATGGGCTCCTCCATGTCACCGCCGGCCACGAGGCAGGTGTAGATGGCGGTGCACTTGCCCTTCTCCGAGTTGCCCGTGCGCTCCAGGATGCGCGGCAGCATGGAGAACACGCTGGGCGGGTAGCCCTGGCGCGCCGGAGGCTCACCGATGGCGAGGCCGATTTCACGCTGGGCACGGGCCAGACGCGTCACGGTGTCGAGCATGAAGAGCACGTTGCCGCCGCGCTCGCGGAAGTACTCGGCGATGGCCGTGGCCACGTAGGCGGCGCGCAGACGCACGAGGCTGGGCTGGTCCGAGGTGGCGCACACCAGCACGGAGCGCTTCATGCCCTCCTCGCCCATGGCGTCCTCGATGAACTCGCGAACTTCGCGACCACGCTCGCCGATCAGCGCCACCACGCACAGGTCCGCCTGGGTGTTGCGGGCGATCTGCCCCATCAGCGTGGACTTACCGACGCCGGAGCCGGCGAAGAGGCCCACGCGCTGGCCCTCTCCCACGGTGAGCAGGCCGTCGATGCAGCGCACGCCCAGCGGCAGCGGGTGCTCGATGCGCTGGCGTTTGAAGGGATCCGGGCAGTCCCGGTCCACCGACCAGTCGAGCAGACCCTCCGGCAGCGGCTTGCCGTCCATGGGCTCGCCGATGCCGTTGAGGACGCGGCCCAGCAGCCCTTCTCCGCACTTGATGGAGAGGGGCCTGCCGGTGGGGATGACCTCACTGGACGGACCGATGCCGAGCAGCTCGCCCAGGGGCATGAGCATGACCTCGTCGCCCTGGAAACCCACCACCTCGGCCTTCACCGAGGAACGACCGCCGTGGCCCTTGATGATGACCAGCTCGCCCACGCGTACGCCGGGCACGCTCGCCTTGATGACCAGACCCGTCAGCTCGGTGACGCGGCCGCGCACCCGGTACAGCGGCGCTTCCTTGATCAACGTGGAGTAGCGCGAGAGATCGATCGCCATGGCTACGGAGGGCCCTCTTTCTTGCCCTGATCCGGGAAGAGCACGTTCTGGAGCATCTCGAACTGGGTGGGCAGCTGCGCATCCACCGTGCCGAACTCCGTCTGCACGATGCAGCCCACCGGAGCCACGTCCGGGTCCTCGCGGATGGCCACGTCCACCGCCCGGCCGATGAGCTCCATCAGCTCCGCCTTGCGAGCGCGCAGCACCGCCGCCGACTTGGGATTCACCCGGAGCACCACCGCGCGAGCGTTGCGCAGCTCCTCGACGGCCTTGGCGCAGATGTCCACCAGGAGCGTGGGGTCGCGCTCGATGTCGCGGGCGATGATCTTCTCGGCGATCTTGCACGCCAGCGCCACCACGTCCCGCTCCTGCCGGGCGAGGATGTCCCCGGCCTGCATCTTCGCGCGCAGGACGAGCTCCGTGGCCTGGGCCATCCCCTCCTGCTTGCCCTGGTCGCGGGCCTTGGCCAGCACGTCCTCGCGCTCCTTCTGGGCCTCCGCGAGGATGCGCTCCTTCTCCCTGTGGGCCTCCTCGATGATGCCCTGGGCCGACTGCCGGGCGTCGAAGACCTCGGCGTTCATCACGCCCGCGCGCGGCGGAGGTCGCAACACGGGCCGCTCCGAGCTGGCCAACGGCTCGCCCGCCGAATCGCCCTTGATCACCTTGCCGATTGCCATCGAAAGCTCCTTGTCAGCCGGATGCTAGCGCGTTCCGCCCCGAGGTCCACGCCCACCCGAGCGTGGCTGCACGCCTGACCGGGAGCGCTGCTGGACCTGGGACCCCTCCCCCGACACCGCCGGCTGGGAAGTATTGGTGCCCACCACCCGGGGTGGACGCTCGGACTCACCCTCCTCGGGCTCGCCACGGGGTACGGCACTCCGACTGTGCGTGCGCGCCAGCGGTGGGCGAATGATGCGCGAGCCCTCCGAGGAGGCAACCGGCTCATCGACGCGGGATCGGCTGGGGCCCCGCGACGGCTTCGGTCCGATCCGGGCCCCGGTGGGATCCGGCGCGACGGCCGGGTCCTCCCGCACGTTGCGTGAGGCGCCCCGGGCCACCCGCGAGGGCTCCCGCGCCTCCTCCTGGCGACCCCCAGCACCTTGACTGAAACCCGCCCGGCGAGCCTCGCGCTCGGCGATGGGATCCCTCCGCACGCTCGCCACCGCCTGGGAAGACGCGGCACGCCGGGCCAGGGACTCCGGGCCGGCGCTCGAGCGCACCTCGCGCGACAGCGCGGGAGCCCGGGCCGAGGGAGGCGCCGCCTTGGGGGCGGCACCCGGAGGAGGGCCGAGGGCGGGCGGGCGCACCGGGGTGACCCGCACCGGGCGCTCGATGAGCCCGCGGGCCGCGAGCCGCTCCAGGTCCGTGACGATGTCCGTGCG
>NZ_DASVWK010000028.1:0-2699 GCF_036389735.1 Archangium sp.
TCCTTGGCCATGACGTTCCTCCTACCGGCCGGGGGGACTCACAGGCTGGCGAATCCAAGGGGTATCCCACATCCTATGGATGGTAGGTGGTGTGAACAACCCGAGGCCCCTGGAGTGATTGGTGATCGACTTGCATTCCCACACCACGGCGAGTGATGGCCAACACTCGCCCGCCGAGCTGCTGTCCCTGGCGGCGAGCGCGGGGGTGACGGCGCTGGCGGTGACGGACCACGACACGGTGGCGGGGCTGGGCGAGGCGGCGGAGGCGGCGAAGGCGCACGGGGTGGAGCTGGTGCCGGGCATCGAGCTGTCGGCGTTCGTGCTCAAGCGCGAAGTGCACATCCTGGGGCACTTCGTGAGGCCGGACTACCCGGAGCTGGCCAGCTACGACGCGCGACTGCGGGTGGAGCGCGAGCAGCGGATGGAGCAGATGGTGGAGCAGATGCGCAAGCTGGGCTTCCCGGTGCGGATGGAGGACGTGCGGGCCATCGCGGGCAACGCGCAGCTCGGCAGGCCGCACCTGGCGCGCTTCCTGGTGGAGCGGGGCTGGTGCCTGGACGTGAAAGAGGCCTTCGACAGGTTCCTGGGCGCGGGCAAGCCGGCGTGGGTGGAGCGCTTCAAGCTGGACGGGGAGGACGCCATCGCGCTCATCCACCGGGCGGGGGGCGCGGCCACGCTGGCGCACCCGGGCAGCTCGAAGGTGGAGCGCCATGAAATCCGCATGCTGGTCCAGGCGGGCCTGGACGGGATGGAGTCCCTGCACTCGGACCACAACCCGAGCGTGATGGAGAAGTACCAGAAGTTCGCCAAGGAGTTCGAGCTGGTGCCCACCGGGGGCAGCGACTTCCACGGGGAGCAGGTGACGCCGGGCAAGCGCCCGGGGGATTCCACCACCCCGCCGGAAAACTTCGCCCGGCTGCGCGCCCGCGCCGCGAGCCAGAGCGCGCGGCGGAGCTAGGAAAACAGCGCCGGTCACCTCAACGGCGCTCATGACCTCACGCTCGTTTTCGACGACCAGCGGCGCTCGCTTGTAGACGTCTACAAGCGATGTGCGCCATTGCACGACAAAACACGACATTGCTTGTAGACGTCTACAAGCGAAGCGACCTCCGAGCCGTTTTTCGATGGGGGTTCCTGCCGGGCCCCAAACCGGCCTGGTCGCCGACTCCGACTGAAGAGGGGGGCAACTGGCTCGGACGGAGTCGGGCGCGACAGGCCGGGCGGCTGACGCGGCTTCGACGGCCCCAGCCCCGGCGCTCGACCTGATACGTTGAGGTCCTGGGAGGTAGTGCCCGCCTCCCGTTCCGAGGGCGCCATGAATCCGCTCGACACGCCGCCGCTGCCGCCTGGCACCCGCATTGACGGGGACGTGGTGGAGGCCGTGCTGGGCTCCGGAGGCTTCGGCACCGTGTACCGGGTGCGGGGCCCGGATGGCTACCGCTCCGCCCTCAAGCTGCTGCCGCTGGACGAGGGCCCTGAACGAGCCGAGCGTGCCTGGCGCGAGGTGTCGCTGGGCACGCGCCTGCACCACCCCAACCTCGTGCGCCAGCTGGGCGTGGGCCAGTGGCCCCACGCCAGGCCCCGCTTCCTGTGGATAAGGCTGGAGCTGATAGAGGGCCCCACGCTCGAGCAGTGGGGGCTGCGGCCCGGGCGCACCACGAGCGAGCTGGTGGAGCGGGTGCTGGAGGTGGCACGCGCGCTGGCGGTGGTGCACGAGGCCCGGGTGGTGCACCGGGACGTGAAGGAGGCCAACATCCTGGTGCGCCAGAGTACGGGGCAGGCGGTGCTGGTGGACTTCGGGGTGGGCTACCACGAGGGAGACCCCACGCTGACGAAGGACCTTTTCCCCCCGGGCACGCTCCGCTACCGAGCCCCCGAGGCCTGGGCCTTCGGCCGCGCGCACGCGGACGTGCCGGGCGCGCACTACCGGGCCAGGGCCGGGGACGACCTGTTCGCGCTGGGGGTGGTGCTCTACCGACTGTTGACGGGGCGCTTCCCCTTCCGGCTCACCGACGAGGGGGGCGTGGATGTGGACGCGGTACTGCACCGGGCGCCCCTGCCTCCGCACCTCGTCAACCCGCGCGTGCCCCGGGACGTGGAGGCGGTGTGCCTGCGGCTGCTGGCGAAGACACCCGAGGAGCGCTACCCGAGCGCCGTGGCACTGTACGAGGCGCTGGAAGAGGTGAAAACCCGGGCCGACGCGACCTGGACGGTGCCGCTGCACGGAGGAACACCGCCTGCCGCCAAGAAACCGCGGGCACGAGGGGCGCGGGTGCTCGCGGGGATGGGCGCGGGGTTGGCCCTGGCGTTGGGGGCATGGTGGCTCACCTCTGGTCAGGAAATGGCGCCCCCGGGGCCGTCGCCAGAATCTGCACGGGCCGTGGCCGCGCCGCCCCAGGCGCCCACCCCCGCGGCCGCCGCCTCGCCCGCGGCGCCTGAAAAGGACAGTGCCCCCGTGGAGAAGAAGCAACAGCAGACGTCTGGCCCCCAGCGGGAAGCGCGCCCCAACAACCGAGGGGCCGCCATGCGCGCCCTGTGTCTCGGCCTCACGGGTGCCGCGTTGCAGGCCTGCGTGGGCGCACAGCAGGTGCCGCCCGTGCGCCCGGCACCGCTTCCCCAGCCGTGCCCCGCCGGGGCCGTGGAGACCATGACTGGCACGCTCGGCCTGCGCGTGGGGGAAATGAAATCCGTCGAGTGGT
>NZ_DASVWK010000029.1:0-13750 GCF_036389735.1 Archangium sp.
CGGGCCGGCTCACTCTTCGCTGGTGCATGGTCCTCATCCTCCGCCTACCGCTTGATGGTGGGAGCCTGGAGCTCGCCGCCGTTGGCACTGACCGCCAGGTACATGGTGAGCGCGGTGATGACGTCCGAGGCATACCGGGGCTCGGGGAAGCGCTGCTGGCGGAAGCAGTCGTACAGCCGGTGCTGCATCGTCCGGAGCTCACCCTGCGAGACGCGGTAGGCCGGCCACGAGACGAAGGCCTTGCGAGCGCCCTCGGGAGTGGTCAGGTTGGGCAGCTCCTGGAGGCGGATGCGCCGTCCCTCCAGGGAGTGACAGGTGGCACAGGCGAAGTCGTGGGGGCCGGCGCGGTAGGAGAAGATCCGCCGGCCAATCTCATAGGCCTCCTTCTCCTTCGGATGCGCGGTCGGGACCTTGAGCTTCATCCCGCGAGACTCCGACACGATCCACGCGACGAGCGCCTCCATGTCGGACTTCTCCTCGGAGCCGTTGCCGAACGGGCGCTTCGTCACCTCCTCGAGGGAGAAGCCCTGGAGCGTCACCGCGCAGGTGACGAGACGCGACTCCAGGTCCTGCACCTTGCCGCTATCGGCGAAGTACCTGGGAAGCTGGGCGTACACGCCCTTCACGACGCCCGGGCCGAGGCCCAGGTCGCACCGCTCCAGCGAGGCGTCCTTCGGTCCCCGCTTCGTCTTCCACAGCTCGGCGCCACGGAGCATCCACAGGTCGGCCGGGTTGTCGTCCTCGAGCATCTCCCGGTACTTCGCGATCCCCTCCGTGGTCGAGTCCTGGGCGAGTCCCTCCGTCGTGACCAGGGCCAACCCGGCGGCGAGCAGCACGGCGCATGTGCGGTGAATCACTGTGTCCTCCTTCTTGTGGCGGACGAGACTAGGGACGGATGTACGCGTAGCCCTCGCGGGCCTGAAGGCGGGCGAGTTCCGCCACGCCCGAGGGGACGAGCTTCACTTCGGGCAGGAGCTTCGCCTTGTCGATGCCCCGGGACCGCAACGTGAGCTCGCATACGCGGAACTCGACGCCCTGCATGGACAGGTCTTCCACCGCGACGTTGTACGGGTTCTTGTTCTTGTCCTCGGCGCCTTCGAGCAGGAAGTCGGCCCCGGCGGCGTGGGCGACGACGACGATCTTCGCCTTGGGGTCCCCGATGAGGTGGTTGCGGATGTAGCGCAGCGCGTGGGTCGCCTGCTCCAGTCCCTCACTGAGGTGGTAGACGGTCTTGATCGGGCTGCTGGCGGGACTCGCGGCGGAAGCGTGGAACGCCACGAGCAGGGCCAGGACGGCGAACAGGGAACGGTGGATATGCATGGGCCGGGTGCTCCTGTGGCGCGTCAGGTGATGTCGGCCTCGTCCGAGCGCTCCTCACCCTTGTTGTCCACCCACTTCACGGAAACCTTCTCGCCCTTCTGCCCGCCCGAGAACCGGAAGCCGAGGAACGGGTTCTTCGAGATGGCCGGCCCCCACTGGGCGGACAGGAGCGTCTTGTCCTTGTGGGTGACGGTGACGGTCTGGATGAAGTGGGCGGGGATCGTCTTGCCGGTCGCGTCCTTGCGCTGGCCCGTCTCCATCGTGTGGCTCATCAGGACCTTCACGAGGACCTTGCCATCGGGCTGGAGGGCGGCCCGGATCTTCATTGGATCTGCCATGGGGTGCTCCCTGAAATCGAAAGAGGTGTTGGAGGCTCAGCCGCCACAGCCGCCGAGGGTGACCTTGATCTCCCGGCGGGCGAAGAAGTACTTCCCATCGGCCTTGACCAGCGCCACCACGTGCGAGGTCTGCCCCATCTTCACGCGGGTCATCACGTAAGGATCGGTGCCCTCGGGGAGCTCGAACCGCGACGAGAGCGCGTTCGGGTTCTTCTCGACCAGCAGCGCGATCTCCTGGGTCTTGGCGATCTTCGACTCGATGGTGATGGGGACCACGGCGCCGTTCTCGGCGATGTCGGGCGCGGTGATGTCGATGTCCTTGCTCTCCGTGGGGACCGAGCCGCCGAACGCCGCCAGCACCTCCTCGAGGTTCTTGCCCGCGAAGGCAGTCTGGTTCCAATCGGCTGCGACGGCGGCCTCGGGCTGGATCAGTCCGGCCGCATACGCCAGCGCGAGCACGCCCAGACCGCCACCCGCCTTGAGTACGAGACGACGCTGTTCATTCATGAGGGACTCCTGGGGAAATGGAAGGAAGGGATTCGGCTACTGGGTCGGCGAGCCGGCCAGTATCCATTGGATGAGGGTCTTCATGTCCTCATCGGACAGGTGGGCCTGCGCTGGCATGGGGATGGGGCCCCAGACGCCGGAGCCGCCGGCCTTGAGCTTGGCGATGAGGCGCGACTCCGCGTCGCCCTCGCCCTTGTACTTCGAGCTGATCTCTCGGAAGCCCGGGCCCACCACCTTGTGGTCGAGGCCATGGCAGGCGATGCAGGCGGCCCGTTTCGCCAACTCGTACCCGGGACTGGGGGCACTGGCCCCGGAGGGCTTCGCGGGGGCCTCACCCAGCCTGACGCCGCGAATCGGCGCGAAAGTCCGCACCTGCTCGGACAGGTCCCCGTGCGAGTCCCTCGCGTGCACCGGCAGCTCCGAGGTGACGGTGACGTGGGCGGCGCAGTTGCTCATGCACGCGGTGTTGCGCACGTCCGGCCTGCCCGTCTTCTTCATGAAGCCGTGCTCGGTCGTGAAGCCGTTCCGGTTCGGCATCCGCACCGCGAGGAGGGACTTCTCATCGAGCGTGGCGTCCGCGGGGAGGATGTCGTTGAGGTGGAGGACGTACGCCGTCAGCGCGTAGACCTCATCGGGCGTGAGCGTCTTCGAGCGGGCGAAGGGCATCGCCCGGTGGATGTAGTCCCACAGCGTCGTCGCGTGGTTGAGCTTGGTGCCCACCGTGCGGATGGGCGGATCGGTCGAGAGGCTCGCCGCGCGGCCCCGCTCGACGTCGCCCCGCTGCACGCCTCCGGCGATGGCCATGTACTGGTTGTCCTCACCGAAGGTGCCATGGCAGCTCGCGCACTGGGCGTCGTAGAGTTCCTGCCCTCGCGCCACCGAGCCCGAGCCCTTCGGCAACCCCTGCCCGTCCGGTCGCACGTCGATGTCCCAGCCGGCGATCTCCTGGGGCGTGGCGAGTCGGCCCAGCCCATACCGGGGCTCGGCCGCGAACGACAGCCAGGGCAGGAGGCACAGCGCGACGGCGGCGCGGAGGGCGAGGCGCTTCACCAGGCGCGGCTCAGTCGACCTGGACATTGCTCACATCCCCGGACTCGGCGACCCGCCAGGTCTGGATCCCATTGTTGTGGTAGATGGACTTCCCGCCTCGCACGGCGCGGAGCTGGGCGAGCTTCGGCTGCACGTACCCGGTCTCGTCCATCACGCGCGATTGCAGGAGCGCTGGCGAGCCTTCCCACCGCCAGTCGATGCGGAAGCGAGTCAGCGCCTTGGGCAACACCGGCTCCTGGAGCCGGGCCGTGCGCCAGTTGCGGCCACCATCGGTGGACACGTCCACGCGCTTCACCCTGCCGCGACCCGACCAGGCCAGCCCGGTGATCTCGTAGTAGCCCTTGTCGAGCAGCACCTGGCCCCCCGAGGGCGAGGTGATGACGGACTTGGCCTCCTGAATCCACGTGTACTGGCGGTGCAGGCCATCGGGCAGCAGGTCCACGTAGTGGAGCGACTCCTCGCGCGTGTTCCACGGCTGATCGCCCACCTCGAGCCGGCGCAGCCACTTCACGCTGGACACTCCCTGCACGCCTGGAACGAGGAGCCGCAGCGGGTAGCCGTTCTCGGGCCGCAGCATCTCACCGTTCTGGCCGTAGGCGACCAGCACGTCGTCGAGGGCCAGCTCGATGGGAATCGTGCGCGTCAGTCCCGCGCCGTCACTGCCCTCGGCGAGGATGAAGCGGGCCTTGCGCGCGTCGTAGCCGGCCTCCTCCAGCAGCACCGCGAGCGGCACGCCAGTCCACTCGCTGCACGCGAGCATGCCGTGGGTGTACTGCACCGTCGGCACGGCGACGTTCGCCCACTCCATGCCCGTGTTCGCACCGCACTCGATGAAGTGGATGCGCGACACCGAGGGCAAGCGCAGCAGATCCTCCATCGAGAGCAGCAGCGGCCGCTCGACGAGGCCGTGGATCATCAGCCGGTGCTGGTGCGGATCCACGCCCGGCATTCCGGCGTGGTGGCGCTCGAAGTGGAGCCCGCTCGGCGTGATGATGCCGAAGAGGTTCTGGAGCGGCGTGAACGAGACCGAGGCGTGCGGGGTCCGCGTCAGACCCGGGCTCTCACGGCGGCGGATGTTCTTCTCGTACGCCGAAGGCAGGCCGTACGGCTGCGTGAGGATGGGCGCCCCGAGGATCCTGTTCCACTCGGGCACCGCGGGCGGGAGGTTCTTGTCGAGTGCCTCCCGCACCGCCTGCTTCGCGGTCTCGGCCGCGCTCACCGTCGCCGTGCCCGCCGCGGCGGCGGCGCCAATCGCGACCAGCGCCTTTCCGAAGAACTTGCGACGGGACAGCTCCACGGGTGTGAGGACCTGCTCGGCCGCCGACTGGATGCGACCCCGGGGGCCGGTCGCGGATGATTGCGTCAGCTCCCCCTCGCGGGCCTCGGTGCCTGCCTTGACTCTCATCCTGGCGGGCAATCGACCACACCCGTCCGCCAGGCGTCAACGCGGGCCCCGCTCCTCCGGTGCTACTTCTTGCCCTTCGGGGGCGCGTCCTTCTTGGTGCCCTTGCCCTGCGCCGGCTGGAAGGAGAGGACGTAGTAGGTGAGCGCCCAGCGCTCCTCCTCGGGCAGGCCGGCGAAGGGCACCATCGCCGAGCCGGGCAGGCCGGTGGAGATGGTGTTGAAGATCTCCTCGGGCTTGTTGCCCTTCTTGAACGGCCCCTTGAAGTCGCGGGGCTTGGGATTCAGGAACCTCCCCGTGGGGCCATTTCCATCGCCCGTCTCACCGTGGCAGGCGAGGCAGTTGCGCGCGTACGACGTCTTGCCCTTCTCCACCAGCGCCGGCGTGGACTTCGGCGCCGCCGCCCACGCGGAGGAGCCCACGAGCAACGCCAGCAAGGTCGTTCCCATCTTCTTCACGTTCACGATCCGCTCCTTGATTTGGGGGTCGATCATAGCCCTCGCGGGAGGGCATCGCCCCACCCTCGTGGATCTCGACGCGGCGCACTATCAGGGCTGCTTCTCCCGCGCATGTGGGGCCCCTCAGGACCCTTCTTCTTCCTCCCCGGTCTCGTCCACCTTCTTGCCCGAGAGGATGTCATCCACCTCCGCGTGCGCCACGCGCGCCTGCTCCGCGTTGAGCCGCTTCACCGCCTCCATCTGCTCGATCACCCAGTGCGCCCGCTTCTTCAGCGCCTTCGAGCCCGACGTCGGAGACCGCTTGCGCGGCGCCGGCAGCATCGCCGCGAGGATGGCCCCCTGCGCTGGCGTCAGCTTGGCGGCCGAGATGCCGAAGTGCTCCCGCGCCCCCGCTTCGATGCCGTACACCCCGTTCCCCCACTCCACCACGTTCAGGTACAGCGTGAGGATCCGGTTCTTCGGCAGCGCCGTCTCCAACCGGTGCGCCAGCAGCAGCTCCTTGCCCTTGCGCAGCAGGCTCCGGTCCGTCGACAGCCACAGGTTCTTCGCCAGCTGCTGGGTGATGGTCGACGCCCCTCGTCCCAGCTTCCCCTTGCGCACCGCGTCTTCCAGGGCGTTCTCCAGCTCCTTCGTGTCCACGCCCTCGTGCAGGTAGAAGCTCGCGTCCTCCGACAGCAGCACCGCGTCGATCGCGTGCTTCGACACGCTCGACAGCCCCACCCACGACTGCGCCCGCCTCGGCTTGTGGCCCGCCTCCCGCGCTTCCGCCGCCCGCTGCTCCATCAGCGCCGTCGTCTTCGGGTTCTGCTTCAGCAGCGGCTCCGCCTGCGGCAGTCGCACGTACTCGTACGTCACGAACACCACCAGCCCCAGGAACGCCACCATCAACAACCGGCGCACGAGCCCCCCGCCGCCCCCGGAACCCTTCCCGAGCTGCTTCGTCTTGCCCGTGGCGCCTGTCTTCGCCTTGCCGCTGGCGCCCGTCTTCACCTTGCCGGTGTTGCCCGTCTTCAACTTGATCGCCCGACTGCTCATGTAGGTGTCACATCTACATCGAACTTCTCAGCGAGGAAAATTCGTCGCCCGAGCCCCTGGGAGAAGCTCTCCGAGTCGCCCCAAGGGGGCTCGTCCGCTCGCCCGTCTCCTTCCGAATCTGTCCGCCGCGCCTGAATCCTTTTCCCCAAAGGAGGGGTTCATGTCCATTCGTCTACTGTGCTGCGGCGCACTCGTCCTGGGGGCCGCGCTCTTCGGGACGTCCTGCGGTCCCACCGCCGAGGCTTCCCAGCAGGCCAACACGTTGGTGGAGGAACAGAGCAAGGGCGCGTTCTGCGGAGGCTTCGCCGGCATCGCCTGCGCCGAGGGCTACGTCTGTGTGGACGATCCCTCGGATGATTGCGATCCGGCCCAGGGCGGAGCCGACTGCGGTGGCGTCTGCCAGAAGAACAAGAAGCCCGGCTGCGACGACCCGGCGCGCACCTACGTCTCGAGGGATCCCGAGCAGTGCGCGGTCATCCGGTTCTTCTGCGAGGACCCCAACACGGTGCCGTTCTCCGACGAGTGCGGCTGCGGCTGCGAGCCCGCGCCGCGGTAGTGCTCGCGCCGGCCTCGTGTGCTCCGGGGTTGACGAGCCCCGGAGCACGGGCCCGCCTACGGGACGACCTGCACCGACTCACCGACGATCTTCACCTTCACGTCGACGGAGTTGGGGTGCACGTCCTGCTCGTCGATGATGTCCTGCTTGTCCACGCCAATGCGCAGCGTGTACGTGCCGTCCGCCACGTCCGTGATGTCCAGCCACTGGCACGAGTAGTCCCCGGCGTACACGTCCGCCCAGCCCGGCGAGATGCCCTGGGAGTTGTCGTCGTGGATCGTCTGCGGCCCCGCGTCGCCGCAGTAAGCCTGGAGATCGACCAGGAAGAAGCCCTGCTTGCGCCCCACCGCCACCACCGCGCTCTCCGCACCGACCAGCTCGTAGCTGGCGAACCCGGTGAGGTGATGGTGGCCGTGGCAGAGGTCCTCCTCGTAGAGATCCGGCCGCTGCTCGGGAGCCGCGATGCGCACCGCGCCCGAGCCCAGGTTGGGAATGGAGACGCTGAAGCGCAGCAGGCGCCGATCCCCTGGAGCCCCCACGCAGCGCTCCGTCACCTCGCAGGCCGTTTCGGGGAAGTGGCGTCGCTCCACGTACAGCGTGCGGGAGATGACGTCCGCGTCCACCGTCACGTCCGGCTTGCCTCCGCTGCTCGCCGTCAGGCCGCACGCGGTGGGCGCCTTCAGGAAGGGCTCGGTTGACCGGGGAGACACCTTGCCTCCGCCGAAGGCCACCACCTGCCCCGGCTTCGTGACGTTCGTGGGCGCCAGGGCGTCATACGGCCGGGACAGGCCGGCGATGAAGTCGGCGTAGCCGTCCCCGTTGAGGTCTCCCGTCCGGGCCACCGTGTAGCGCAGGTAGCCCTGGAACTCGGACCCCACCGAGTCGCTCCTCGGCCAGGCCCAGGACGGGCGCAGCTCCGCGGAGACCTCCTGCCTCGGGAAGAATGCGTACAGGCGCCCCGCCGCCGACAGCAGGAACTCCGTGTCCTCGTTGTCCTTGTTCAGGTCCCCCACGAACCAGGCTGGGGTGCCAAAGCCCGGGTAGGCCGCGTCCCCGAGCATCCTCCAGATGGGACTCGGGGAGATGTCACCCGCCGGCTGGAAGAGGTGCACCGCGACCTGCCCCGTCACGCCGAGCACCACCTCCGAGCGCCCGTCCCCGTTCTGATCCGGGAAGAACCCCAACACCTCGGCGTCGGACCTCCAGACGGGAGCGGCCGAGATGCCGCCCTCGCAGACACCCGGCGCATCCCTTTGGCACCCGAGGAAGAGCAAGGAGCCCTCCGCGTTGCGGATCAGCACATCCGAGAGCCCATCGCCATTGGTGTCGCCCGCCCGGACGATGCGCGACACGTACGGCGGGAACTCCCTCACCTGGGTGAAGGGAGCCGGCCCCCCGGGGGTGGCGCGATAGAGGATGGCCATCAGGCCCTGTTGGGCGATCAGGTCATCGAGCCCGTCTCCATCCAGGTCCGTGAAGAAGCCGGCCCGGTAGGAGGTGTTGAGCGGCAGGCGGAACAGGGGTCGCTGGAGCACCGTCCCGAGGTTCTCCCCGCCCGCGAAGACGACCATGCCCGCGGACTGGGAGCGGATGAGGATGTCGGCGAAGCGATCCCCGTTCGCGTTCCCGATGGACACCGCGATGTTGCGCCCGTTCACCGTGCCGCTCCCCCAATCCATCTGGGTGATGAGAGGCTCGGAGGAGAAGGACGTCCCGTTACCGGCGTAGAGGACCACATGGCCCTTGCCCGGCAGGAACGCGCACGGGGGCGCCGCCACCACCAGGTCCTGGTTCCTATCCCCGTTCACGTCCCCGAGCGCGATGGAGCTGCCGAAGCACGACTGCCGGAGCGACTCGGGCGCCTCCAGCTTCCACAGCGGCGTATCCGACAGGAAGGGACCCGGGTCCAGCGGAGGCCCCTCGGGCTTCGTCTCCTCGCGGCACCCTCCCAGCATCATCAGCAGTGCGCCGGAGGCGATCAGTCGACTCATCATCATGAAGAAAACCCCCTCGAAGGCCTCATGCTCCCAGGAACGTCGGCTGGTGGAGACACCCATGGCCGCTCTATCGTCCCCCCATGACGCAGCCGGCCGAGCAGCTCCCAGGGGGCCAAGCGTAACCCCTTGAAACTCCTGCTCTCCATCGGGACGGAGCGACCGATGTGCATGTAGGACGCACCTGCACACCGATTTCTCCGATAATGAGAGCGCACTTCTTTTCTCAAGGAATTTCCATGGGTTTCATCAAGATTCGCAATCCGATCAAGAGCATCCAGCGCACGCTGGCGCATGTCGCCCCCCAGAGGGTGGTCCAGCGGGCGAACAATGTCGCCTCGCGCGCGGTCCACTCGGCTCGGAGCACCTTCACCGCCGCGGCGAACACCGCGCGCAGGGCGGTGGGCAGGACCGCGTCGGCCACCGTGCGCCATGCCGCGAGGGCCACGAGCGCGGCCAGGACGACGGTCGCCCGGAGGGCCTCCTCGACCGTCCGGACCCTGGCTGGTGCCGCTGGCGCTTCCGTGCGCCGGACCACCCGGGCCGTGAGCAACGCGAGCCACACGGTGCGTCACGCCTCGCGGCAGGTGCATCACGCCGCCGAGCAGCAGGTGCACCGGGCCCGGAACGTGGCCAGCAGGGTGGCCACCCGCGTCAACGCCCACCCCGTCGCCCGGGCCGCCACGCGCACCGCCAGCTTCGCCAAGCGCACCATCGGCCACGCCGAGAGCGGCATCAAGTTCGGTGAGGGTCTCAAGGGTCTGGCCGAGAAGGCCCACACCACCGTCAAGGACGTGCGCCAGGCCGTCAAGACGCGCAGCCTGCGGGACGTTGGCACGGCCTTCAAGTCCGTCACCGACACCGTCAAGTCGGCCGGAGAGGTCGCCGCCCAGGCCACCCAGGCGCGCGAGGGTCTGCGCAACATCAAGAACGACTTCAGGAAGACCTTCCCGAAGACCGCGACGCGCCTCGCCAACCAGTACAAGAAGGCCGCGGGTGTGGCCGCCAACGTGGCGGATCGCATCGGCCTCGACCGCGTTGCCACCGCCGCCAAGAAGCTGACCACGCGCGTTGCCAACAACCCCGCCGCCCAGGCCTTCCGGCGCACCGCTGGATTTACCCAGCGCACCCTGGGTAGCGCCCACACGCTGGTGGAGTTCGGTGGCAAGGTGAAGGATCTCGCCGGCAAGACGCACACCGCCGCGAGCGACATCCGCCAGGCCATCAAGAACCGCAGCCTCAAGGACGCGGGCACGGCGCTCAAGTCCTCCTGGGAGGCCGTCAAGTCCGCCAAGGACGTGGTCACCTCGTCCAGCGAGGCGCGCGAGGCCCTGCGCAGCATCAAGAACGACTTCGCGAAGACCTTCCCGAAGACCGCGGGGCGCCTGGGCGCGCAGTACAAGAAGGCCGCGGGCGCGGCGGCCAACGTGGCCAATCGCCTCGGCGGCGAGCGCGTGAAGAACGCGGCCAGCAAGCTCATCTCGCGCGCGACGCAGTCGCCCGCGGGCCAGGCCCTCCAGCGCCTCCAGAAGAACGCCAAGGAGCTCGGCGCGGCCGGCGCTCCCCTCGTCCAGCTGGGCCAGGGCGTCCACGGCGTGTTCACCAAGGCGCCGGGCGCCCTCCGGGACATCCGCCAGGCCCTCAAGACGCGCTCGACCGAGGACATCGAGAAGGCGTTCTCCTCCTCCAAGGAGGTGCTCAGCTCGGCCAAGGACATCGCCGAGGCCGCTCCCCAGGCGCGCCAGTCGCTGCGCGTGCTGGGCAAGGTGGCCCAGCGCATGGCCCCGAAGGTGTCCGCCCGCGTCGCTGGCGCGGCGTCCAAGGTGGCGGCCTCGGCCGGTGGCAAGGTGGCCGCCAAGGTGGCCCAGAAGGTCGCCGGTAACGCCGTCGCCAAGGCGGGCACCAAGGCGCTGGGCAAGGCCGCGGGCCGCTTCGCGCCGGGCGTCAACGTCGCCATCGCCGTGGCGGACTCGGCCTCGTTTGTCAAGACGCTGCGCGACCCGAAGGCCAGCGTCGGCGCCAAGATCACCAGCGGCGTCACCGCCCTGGGCTCCATCGCCGCCGCCACCAACATCCCCGTCGTCAGCCAGGTGGGCGCCGGTGTCTCGCTGGTGTCCAGCGTCGTCGGCGGTTGGTTCAAGTAGAAGTAGGATGAAGTCCCGGTAGGACCCAGGCGACGGTGCACACGAGGCACCGTCGCCTCGGTTGTTTCAACACGAGGCTCGACACGAGCCTCAAGGAGTCACGGTGTCCAATCGTAACGATGGCAAGGGCGCGGGATCCGGTCGCGGCAGCACCGGCTCCATCGAGGGAGATCGCATCCGCCGGATGGCCGAGCTCAATGGGGGCGCCACCACCCAGGGCCAGCGCCCGACGTTGAAGGGCCCCCCTGCCTCCGGCGGCCCGGTGGCCTCGACGCGCGCGCCCACCGCGAACCAGCCCAGGGAGCTGAAGCTGCCGACGGCGAAGGCACCCTCCCTGGACGGCATCCAGGTCTCCGTCCCCCAGGACTCGGCCATCTCCCAGGAGGAGCTGCTCATGCGCTTCCATGAGATCGTCCGCTCGCGCGCGACCACGCGGGACCGGGCACCCGGCGAGCCCGTGCAGATGGGCGACAACGTCATCCTGGACACGCTCGGCTATGCCGAGGGCCGCCTCATCCCCTTCAGCGCCCGGGGCGGCCTGGAGCTGGAGATGGCGCCATCGGACCTGATGCCCGGCCTGTGCGAGGGCCTGGTGGGCACGGCCGTGGGCAGTGGCCAGGAGGTGGAGGTGACGCTGCCGGAGACCTACCCGGTGGAGAGCCTGCGCGGGGTGCGCGCCACCTTCCTGGTGGACGTGGTGGCCGCCCAGGAGGTGAAGATGCCGGACGCCGAGAGCGACGCCTTCCTGCGCACGCTCGGCCGCGGCAACACGCTCGAGGCGGTGATGGAGTCCATCGCGGACGAGATCGCCGACGAGCGCGCCGATGACCTGTGGCTGGAGGCCCAGGAGCGCGTGCTGGACGAGATCGTGCGCCGCACCGAGGTGGACCTCACCGTGGAGCTGGTGGACGAGGAGATCCGCCAGGCCTGGAGCGCCAGCGAGGCCCGCCTGCTGGCCGCCAAGGACTTCGCTCCGGACGAGCTCCAGGAGTCGCTCGACGGCTGGCTGGAGGATCCCAACACCCGGCTGGAGGCCGAGCGCCGCCTGCGCATCGCCTTCGGACTGAAGGCCATCATCGAGCGCGACAAGCTCCAGCTCACCCCGGAGAAGCTGGACGAGGTGCTGGAGGAGGCCGTGGCCCCGGCCGGCCTGTCGCTGGAGGAGGCGCGCGGCGCGCTGGCCAACCCCGCCACGGCCGAGGGCATCCGCAACGCGGCCACGCAGGTGATGGCCGTGCGCTACGTCATGAGCAAGGCCCAGGTGCGGTTCGAGGGCGTCCCCGGCGTCTTCTCTGGCACCGGCAAGCAGCTCCGCTAGGAGCCTCGGCGGGGGTGGGAGCGCCACCCGGCATGCTCCCCCTCCGCCGCCTACCCGACACGGAGCGCGTCGCATTCCCGGCGCGCTCCCGGGAGCCGCGTTACGCTCGGCACATGTGGCGGCTCATCAATCCCTTCAAGCTGAAGATGCCTTCCGCGGAGGAGGCCCTGCCGGGCCGCTCCACGCGGATTCCCGTCCCCCAGAAGCACCATGTCAACGGCGCGCCGTTGGAGCCGCCCTTCCCGGAAGGCCTGGAGCAGGTCGTCTTCGGCCTGGGCTGCTTCTGGGGCGCCGAGCGCAAGTTCTGGCAGACGCCCGGCGTGTACTCCACCTCGGTGGGCTACGCCGGCGGCTACACGCCCAACCCCACCTATGAGGAGGTGTGCTCCGGCCGCACCGGCCACACCGAGGTGGTGCGCGTGGTGTACGACCCGAAGAAGGTCTCCTTCGAGACGCTCCTGAAGGTCTTCTGGGAGAGCCACGACCCGACCCAGGGCATGCGCCAGGGCAACGA
This sequence comes from Archangium sp., assembly GCF_036389735.1. GTDB lineage: Bacteria > Myxococcota > Myxococcia > Myxococcales > Myxococcaceae > Archangium. The sequence goes on from NZ_DASVWK010000029.1 coordinate 12,637, forward strand.
CGTGGGCACCCAGTACCGCTCGGCCCTCTATTGGTATACGGAGGAGCAGCGGAAGGCGGCCGAGGACTCGCGCTCCGCCTACAACAGGGTGCTGCTCGCCGCGGGCCACGAGGCCATCACCACGGAGTTGGGCCCGGCGCCCGAGTTCTATTACGCCGAGGACTACCACCAGCAGTACCTGTCGAAGAACCCGAACGGGTACTGCGGCCTGGGTGGCACCGGCGTGAGTTGCCCCGTGGGCGTGGCCGCCGCGCGCTAGTGAGTTGGCGAGGAGTACGGGACTTGAACCCGTGGACGAGGGGTGCCCTTAGACAGGGGAAGGATGCGGTAGGGGGTGTCCGGCAACCGTTCAATCAGATCCGTCCCGTTGCAGTGCAGGTAGAAGGGCCGGAGATCCGGGTCCAGCCGCCAGCCCACCCGTTGCTCGAACTCCGCGATCTCCTCGGGCGTAGCGGGTTGGGTACGGGAAGTGGTCGCGGGAGACCTCTTCGAGCAGGAGGCTCATGGGCGAGGGCATCGTCTCATTCGTTCAGCCAGTAGGCTTGGCCATCACGCAGGGCGCGCTCCATGAAGTCCGAGAAAGAGGTGGCGATCTGATCGCAATACTTCGGGTCCGGCCACGCCTCGTGCCAGCCGTCGATGACGGGGTAGCGACCATTCTCCTGCTGGGCCACATCCACCAGCAAGTAGTTGCCATCTTGCACGTCGCAGATGGCCCACATCGAGGCAGGGCCGTGGGCGTCGTCATCGTTCTTCTTCCCGAAGATGGCGACCCGCGCCCGGACGATCTGCGACAGGGGAAGGATGCGGTAGGGGGCATCCGGCAGTCGTTTAATCAGCTCCGCCCCGTTGCAATGCAGGTAGAAGGCCCGGAGGTCCGGGTCCAGCCGCCAGCCCACCCGCTGCTCGAACTCCTCGATCTCCTCGGGTGTGGCGGGGGGATGGGGGAAGTGCGCACGGGAGACCTCTTCGAGCAAGCTGCCAAGGGGCGTGGCCATCGTCAGTTGTCCGTGTAGGGCAGGTCGGGGCCCACTGTATTCCAGGGGGATTTGCCGTCGTAGCAGGCGGGGTACTGCTCGTTGAATACCTCGTGAACATCAGGCTCGGCGGGGAT
>NZ_DASVWK010000030.1:0-23640 GCF_036389735.1 Archangium sp.
CTGCGCGCCGTGGCCCGGCTCGATGCCGTGCCCCTGGGCCCGGAGGCGCGCGGTGGCTTCGTGCCGGGACAGACGGCGTTCACCTCCGAGGTGCGGCTCGGCGGCACCGTACTGCCCGGCGTGCCGGCCCGCTTCGTCACCTTCAGCTCCGCCCACTCCCGCGTCCTGCTCGTCCACCCGGATGGCACCGCCTCCTTCTTCCCGCGCCCCTCGGTGGCGCCCGTGCCTCTCTCCGGCCTCGGCGCTGGCAGCGCGCTCGGGGACCTGGACGGGGACGGGACGCCGGAGCTGCTCACCACATCGCCCGAGTTCCAACCGTCGCCGGAGGCCCTGCGCGTCTTCAAGACCAACGGGAGCGACCCCACCATCCACGAACTCCTCTGGCAGGGGCCCCTCCCCGCCGGTCGCGCCCTCCAGGTGGTGACGGCCAACCTGGACGGGGACAGGTACCGCGAGGTGGTGGTGGGCCTCACGAAACCGGACGGCACCGGCGAACTCTTCCTCCTGCGCCAGGGTGCGCCATGACGCTTCGCCTCGCCCTCGCCAGCCTCCTCCTCCTCGGCGCCGCACCGTCGCTCGCCGCTGGCCGCTTCCCCTACGGAGGCGAACTGCGCCTCGCGCACACCGGACCCGCCGAGCCCGGAGAGCCGGCCCTCGCCGACACCCCCACCGAGGCCACCCTCCTCGGCCTCGTCTCCCGGCCCGTCTGCCGGCTGGCACCGGACGGAAATCCGTTGCCCGCGCTCGCCCGGGAGCTGGCGCGCCCCTCCCCTCAAGTGGTGCGGCTCACCCTGCCCTCGCCCGCGCAGGCCAACGCACTCACCCGCGCATGGACGCGGCTCACCGGCCCCGAAGCGCCCTCGCCCTACCGCGCCCTCCTCTTCCCGCTGCGCGCCGAGGGCCGGCAGCTCTCCGCCACCGGGGACTCCCTGGAGCTGGTGCTCGCCTTCCCGTGGCCGGACCTGGAGCGCGCGCTGTGCCACCCCGCGCTCGCCCCGCCGCGCACCTCCCCCGCCGTGCTCGGCCCCTTCTCCCCCGCCGGACCCACCGCCGTGGAGGCGCGGCTCGGCTGGACCGAGGGCCGGCCCTACCTGGACCGGCTGCGCCTCACCGCCACCGATGAGCGCGGCCTCTCGCGCCTGTGGTCCTCGCAAGAGGTGCAGGTGGCGCTCGGCGTCCTCCCCGACGCGGGCACCACCTCCGGCGCGGCGCTGTACGCCACCTATCTCGCGTGGTCGCCGAGACGCGTGCCGTCGGACTTCCGCCAGGCGGTGGAGAGCGCCATCGACCGGGAGGACCTCACGCGCCTCTTCGTGCGAGGGCCAGCCGTGCCCATGCCGTACCTGCTGCCTCCGGCGCTGCTGCCCCAGCCGCAGGGCGCGCGCCCCGTGCCGCCTCCGGCCCAGGCCGGGCGCAAGGTGACGCTCCTCTATGACACGGGCAGTGAGGACCAGCGCGCAGTGGCCGAGCGCCTCCAGGTGAAGCTGTACGAGCGCGGCTACGCCGTGGCGCTGGAGCCGCTGTCGCGCGCCGAGCTCCGCGCCCGCTGGGCGAGAGGCGACTACGAGCTGATGCTCCACTCGCTGCTGCTGCCGCCCGTGCCGGGCCCGGCGCTCGCCGTGGTGCTGGACGCGGCGGGCCGGAAGGACCTGCTGGGGGTGGAGCTGCCGCGCATCGGCACCCTGTTGGATCCGGCGGCGAGGGACGCGAAGGCGCGCGAGCGAGCCCTGGCGCTCGCGCCATCCGTGCCGATGCTGCCCCTCTACGCACAGGGGCTCGCGCTGCGCTCGGCGCCGGAGGTGGGGGGCCTCACCTTCGATGCCCAGGGACTGCCCCTGCTGGATGGCACGTGGCTCCAGGCAGCGGTGACGGGAGTCCCGGGAGCCCGGAGATGAGGCTGAGGACGCGACTGGCGCTCGCCTTCGCCCTGCTGGCGCTGGTGCCGTTGGCGGTGATGGTGCCCTTCACCCTGACGCAGCTGCGCGCCAACCTCTCAAGAGGGCTGGACGCGCGCATGGACGCCGCCACCGCCTCCGCGCAGGAGGCCCTGGAGCGCGCCGCGGCCAACGCGCGCCGGGCGGTGGAGGAACTGGTGGAGAGCCCCGCCCTGGAGGACCTGGCGCGCGAGGCCCGCGAGTCCCCCGCCCGGGCCATCCGAGCGGACACGGCGCAGGCGCTGATGAAGAGCCGGGGCCTGACGGTGCTGTCCCTCTTCGACCGCAAGGGCACGACGCTGTCCTCCGGGCACCTGCCCGCGCGCCGGGGAGACCCGGACCCGGCGCTCTTCTCCGTCACCCGGGAGAAGTCACCCAAGCCCGTGCCGGTGAAGGTGGCGGTGCGTGGGGACGAGGGCCTGCGCGAGGTGCCCGCGCTGGTGACGGCGAGGCCGGTGGACTACGGGGACTCGCGGCTGTGGGCGGTGGGTGGGGTTCTGCTGGACCAGGGGCTGGCGGCGCACCTGTCACGGCTCACCGGGGCGGAGGTGTCGCTGCTGTCCGAAGGCAATGTGGTGGCGAAGGCCGGCGAGGTGCGACCGCCCACGGTGGCGCGCGTGCTGCCGCTGGGCGAGGCCGCCACGGTGCGGCTCGTCTTCAGCCGGGCGGCCGAGCGCGAGGCCACGCTGGGCGTGTTCCGCTCCTTCCTCCTGCTGGCGGGGCTGGGGCTGAGCCTCGCGGTGCTGCTGGGGCTGTTGATGGCCCGGCGCATCACCCAGCCGGTGGAGGCACTGACGTCGGGCGCGAGGCGCGTGGGCGAGGGCGCGCTGGACGTGCAAGTGCAGGTGCGGGCCACGGGCGAGGTGGGCGAGCTGGTGAAGACGTTCAACGACATGACGACAGAGCTGCGCTCCACCACCGAGCGGCTGGTGGCGAGCGAGCGCGTGGCGGCGTGGCAGGAGGTGGCGAGGCGGCTGGCGCATGAAATCAAGAACCCGCTGACGCCCATCCGTATGTCGCTGGAGACGTTGATCGCGGTGCAGGACGCGAAGGACTCGCGCTTCCCCGAGCTGTTCCGCGAGAGCGCGGGGGTGGTGCTGGAGGAAGTGGACCGGCTGCGGCGGATTGTCGACGAGTTCAGCCAGTTCGCGCGCCTGCCCAAGCCGCAGTTGGAGGCAGTGGACCTGGGCGAGCTCACGCAGAACGTGCTGTCGCTCTACGCGTCGCCACCGGAGGGAATCCGCATCCACTCGGAGCTACAGCCGGGCGTGGTGGCGAAGGCGGACCGGGACCAATTGACGCAGGTGCTGGTGAACCTGGTGAAGAACGCCGAGGAGGCGATGGCCAGGGGAGGCGGGGACCTGCGGGTGCGCGTGCGAGGCACGGAGCGGGAGGCGGTGGTGGAGGTGCAGGACAGCGGCCCGGGCATTCCCCCCGAGCACCGCGCCCGCGTCTTCGAGCCCTACTTCACGACGAAGGAAGGCGGCACGGGCCTGGGGCTGGCGATTGCCGCACGCATCCTCCAGGAGCACGGCGGCAAGCTGGACGTGGGTGGTGAATTGGGCCAGGGCGCCTGTTTCACGCTCTCCCTGCCCCGCGAGCGCTGAGGCGCTGCAAGCCCGCTCGGAACGTCCTCCAGCGTGATTCCAAAATTCGAGGGATGGTTGTCCTTCTCGCCTCGATAGGGAGAGATGTGCGCCGCTTCGAGCAGATCCGAAAGCCTGCAACGGGTCACCAGACAGGTATCGGCGAAACGCTCCCGAAGCTTTTGCACGTGGGAGGAGAAGCAGCCGGAACTCGAGCGTCACTCTTTCGTCGGACCCGAGCGCGGGCCCTTCCCGTGAGACCGCGCGTGCCGCCCTGGCGTCTGCCCTGGCTCCTTCTTGGGGGCGCCCTGGTCCTTCTGCGGTGGGCCCGGGTCGCGCTGGGCGGCCTGAAGTCGCTCCACCTCGGCCCGGAAGACGGGGTCCTCGCGAGGCACCGACACCCGGGGTATGCCGCCCCGCATGATCTTCTCGATGCGCTCGGTCATCTGCCGGTCCTTCGATGTGACGAACGTCGAGGCCACGCCGCTCGCACTGGCGCGCGCCGTGCGGCCGATGCGGTGCACGTAGTCCTCCGGCGCATGCGGCAGGTCGTAGTTGATGACGTGGCCCACGTCCTCCACGTCCAGCCCTCGCGCCGCGATGTCCGTGGCCACCAGGCACCGATACGTGCCCTTCCGGAAGCCCTCCATCGCCTGGTTGCGCTGGTTCTGCGTCCGGTCCGCGTGCAGCACCGTGCACCGGTACCCCGCCCGCTCCACCGCCTGGTACACCTTGTCCGCCCGCTCCTTCGTCCGGGTGAAGATGAGCGCCGTCGCCTCGTCCCGCGCCAGCAGCGTGAGCAGCAGCGCGGACTTCTCCTCCGGCTTCACCACATACAGCCGTTGCTCGGCGCGCTCGGCCGGAGTGCCGCTCCGGGTCACCTCCACGCGCACCGGCCGGTTCAGCTCCTCGCGGGCGAAGCGGCTCACGTCCGGGCCCAGCGTCGCGGAGAACAGCAGCGTCTGCCGCCGACGAGGCAGTGCCTTGAGGATGCGCTCGAGCTGCGGCAGGAAGCCCATGTCCAGCATCCGGTCCGCCTCGTCGAGCACCAGTGCCTCCAGGCGGGGAAACGCCGCCACGCCCGAGTCCAGCAGGTCCACCAGCCGCCCCGGTGTGGCCAGCACCAGCGTGGGCTTGCGCTTGAGCGCCTCCGCCTGCGCCGCCATGTCCTCGCCGCCGATGACCACCGCGTGCGTGACGCCGCGCGACTCCCCGAAGAAGCCCACCGGCCCGGCGATCTGCTGCACCAGCTCGCGCGTGGGCGCCAGCACCAGCCCCAGCGGCCCCTCGCGGCCGGCGAAGCGCTCCACCAGGGGCAGTACGTACGCGGCCGTCTTGCCCGTGCCGGTGGCGGCGCAGCCGATGACGTCCCGGCCTTGGAGCGCCGGGGGAATGGCCTGCGCCTGGATGGGGGTAGGCCGCGAGAAGCGCGCACGACGCACGGCGTCGAGGGCCTCGGGAGACAGGCCGAGCTGGTCAAAGGTGTCGCTCACGGCATGGGGCTACCACAGCCCGCCCTGCCGAGCACTCCCAGCTGAGCCCCACTGCCTCCCACTTCACCCAATGACGCCCGTTGTCAGGTCCACCAGGCGGGGGGCGTCCGTGCCCCGTGGGAGGCCTCTCCAGCGCCCGCGGACATCGGTCCGGGGGTGTCCTGGGGTGGGGGTCTCCCTCTTGGGAAGCCCGTAAGGGCCGGGGTTCGACTCCCCAACGGCTGCCCTGGGGGCCAGCGTCTTCGAGACGCACCGTGCGGAACGGCCATGCGGGCGAGGAGCCCCCGCCGTGCCGCCGGGGCCCCCGGGGTGGACGTCTTTCGTGAACGAGGTGCCTCCGATGGACCTGCTCCGCTTCTTCCCCCTCCTGGTGGTGGTGAGTGCCCTGGGCTGGGTGGCCTTCAAGCTGCTCGTGCGCGAGGTGATCGTCCCCGAGGGCTTCGCCACCCTGCTCTACCGTCAGGGCCGCTTCGTGCGCGTGCTGACGCCCGGGGCCTACTGGTTCTGGCGACGGGGACACACCACGCAGGAGGTGGACGTGCGCCAGCGCTCCCTCACCGTGCCCGGCCAGGAGGTGCTCAGCCAGGAGCAGGTGGGCCTCAAGGTGAGCGTCGCGGCACGCTTCACCGTGGTGGCTCCCGAGCAGGCCCTGCACCGCGTGCAGAGCTACACGGACGCGCTCTACCTGACGGTGCAGCTCGCGCTGCGCGAGGAGGTGGCCCGCCACCCGCTGGAGGAGCTGGTGTCGGGGCGGCTCGACCTGGGGCAGCGGATGCGCGAGCGGGTGGCCGAGCAGGCGCGCGCGTTCGGGCTCTCGGTGGAGGCGGTGGAGGTCAAGGACGTGATGCTGCCGGCGGACCTGCGGCGCGCGTTCTCCGAGGCCCTCAAGGCCAGGAAGGAGGCCCAGGGCAGGCTGGAGAAGGCGCGCGGCGAGTCGGCGTCCCTGCGCCACCTGGCCAACGCGGCGAGGATGGTGGAGCAGAACCCGTCGCTGCTGAACCTGCGCATGCTCCAGACGCTCGAGGGCGCGGGCACCTCGTCCGGCCACACCTTCGTCCTGGGCGTGGGCCCGGAACTCACACCGCTCGCGCGCAAGCGCCCCGGCACGCGAGGCCCACCTGAACCCGAGCCCGAGCCCGACTGAGCGCGCTCCTCCGGCTCACTTCTCGTCGAGCCCGGCCCGCTCCGCCGCCAGCGCCCCGAGCGCCGACCAGTCGCGCTCGCCCATCCCCCGCGCCACCCCGCCGAGGAAGTGGTCTTGCAGGAGGCTGGCCAGGGGCATCGGCACCTCGGCCGCCCCGGCGGCCTCCAGCGCCAGCCGCACGTCCTTGAGCCCCAGCCGCAGCTTGAAGCCCGCCGGGTCGTACCGCGCGCCCGCTATCAGCACCGCGTAGCGCTCGAAGATGGGCGAGCGCGCGAACACCGACTGGAACAGCTCCAGGAACACCGCGGGCTCGATGCCCGACTTGCGCGTGAGCGCGAACGCCTCCCCGAGCGCCTCCATCATCGAGGCGATCAGGAAGTTGCCCGTGAGCTTCACCACGTTCGCCTCGGAGGCCTTCTCCCCGAGCACCGAGAGCCCGCGCCCGAGCGCCTCCAGCAGCGGCCGGCACCGCGCCACGTCGGCCTGGGGGCCAGCGGCCACCACCCAGAGTTGCTTCGCCTCGGCCGCCTCGGGCCTGCCGAACACCGGCGCCGACACATACCGCTGCCCGGCCTTCGCGTGCGCCTCGGCCAGCCGATCCGAGAGCCCCACCGAAATGGTGCTCCCCGAGACGTGGAGCGCCCCCTGCTCCAATCCGGCGAGCAGGCCCGACTCCCCGAAGACGACGCCCTCCACCGCGGGGTCGTCCGAGAGCATGGTGAAGACGACCTCGGCACCGCGCGCCGCGTCCGCCGGCGAGTCGGCGACCCGAGCGCCCTGCTGGCGCAGCGGCTCGGCCTTGTCACGTGAGCGGTTGTAGACCGAGAGCTCGTGCCCCGCCGCGCGCAGGTTGCGCGCCATGGGCTGGCCCATGTTCCCCAGACCGATGAAGCCCACCTTCATATGCGCCTCCTTGAAAGCGAGGCCCAGAGCTAGCAGGCGGAAACGACGAGGGCCCCAGGTCCGGAGACCTGGAGCCCTCTGGACAACAATCGTCCGCGCCGCGCGTCAGTCCTTGACGGGCGTGGCCTTGAGGGCGGCCTTGCCCTCCTTCACGTACACCTGGAAGCGCACCGTCTTGCAGGCGTACTTCTGGACGAGCTGCTCCTTGTTCTTGCGCAGCTTGGCCACGAACTTGTCGTACGTCAGGCCGTCGTTGGGCTCACCGCACTCATTGCGCGTGGCGGCGAACTCGCGGAAGACCTCCTGGAAGTGATGCTCCTCGGAGAAGGCCACCGCGTGGTTGCCCGTGGGCGGAGGCGGAGGCGGAGGCAGGCCCAGGCCCGGCATCGCCGTGCCCATGACGGGCGTGGGCACCGAGGAGGGCGCGGCCACGCCGGGGTACCCGGGCGGGCGCGAGCCCGGCAGGGGCACCTCGGTCGTCGTCGGACGCAGCGAGCGCGCGAGCAGCTCCTGCGGGATGGCCGCCACGCGGGTCGTCTCGGGCGCGGAGTCCTCGGCGCCGAACTCCGGGGTCCGCGGGGCCGCCTGCGCGGAGGCCGCGGCGAACGGATCCGCCGCCTGCTGGAGCGAGTAGGCCGCCGTGGGGTGATCCTCGAAGTCGAACGCGCCACGCTGGGCCGCCGACGCCACGTTCGGACCCCGGGGCGGGAAGGGCTCCGAGGCGGGCAGCGGGGGGAACGGGAGGGCATCCGCGCTCAGCCCGGCGAACGGATCCTTGCCCGGCACCGTGGGCGAGCCGTACGGGTCCGCCGGGGGGAACGAGAAGGGGCCCGAGCCCGGAGCCGGAGCCGCCGTGAAGGGGTCCGCCGCCGGGGCGGGCGGGAACGGGAAGGCCTCCTCGAGCGGAGGGGTGGACTGTGGGGGGGCGGGAGACGCCGGGAAGGGGAAGTCGTCCGGGCCCGGCACGGGCGGCTCCGGCAGGGGCTGGGCGGAGAGCGGGAGCGAAGCCGGGGCGGCGGGCACCGAGGCCTGGGCCTCGTCCTCCTGACCCTTCTTGCCCTTCTTATCCTTCTTCTCCTCCTTGGCCTTGGCGGGGGCCCCGGCCGCGGCGGCCTTGCCCGAGCCCATCACCAGCGTCCACACCAGGGAGACGCCCAGCAGGCCCACCAGCCCGAAGAGGGCCTTCCGCTGGTAGTCCGCCAGCGCGACCATGAAGGGCCGCACGCTGGCGACAGCCACCACCTCATAGCCACCCTCCAGCGCCCGGCGCGAGCCCAGCGCGAGCGGCGCATCACCGCCCAGGCGGTCCTCCGGGTGGGTGAGCAGCGGCAGCTTCACCTGGGGCAGCTGGGCGAGCAGCCCGCCCACGCTGCCGCGCTGCACCATGCGCCCGGTCTGGCCCACCGGCACGGCCTGGAGGGCCTCGGCGACGAGCTCCTGCTGCGGGCCGGCGCTGGCCAGCACCTTGTCGCCCTTGAGCAGCGCGAGCGCGGCGACGCCGGAGGACATGGCCGCGGACTCCAGGGCCCGAGCGTCCAGCTCCAGCGGGGCACCCACCACCAGCGTCACGGCCACCTGCGAGCGGCCGCCCTCGGGGTTCCACAGCACGGGCACGGAGAAGAAGACGTGAGGCACGTCGAAGGCGTCCACCACCAGGCCGTCGCCACCGGCCTTCAGCAGCGCCTGCACATCGAGCGTCGCGTCCGACACGGGCTCGCCCTCGGCGCGCGCGTACAGCGACGCCCCGTCCTGGGTGGCCAGCGCGAGGACGACGGAGCCCCGCAGGGCCTCGGGCACCAGTTCCTTGCTGGCGGCGCGCAGGCCGGCGAAGCGATCGCCGAGAGGCGGCTCCTCGATGCGGATGCCCTTGCCCTTGGGCAGCGGCACCACCACGGGTTGCACCGCGGCGGCCACGTCGGCGCTCGCCGCCAGTTTCAGCGCCAGGGCCTGCACGATGGGCCGACGGGACTCCAGCGCCCGGGCCACCTCGGAGATGGCCGCCAACGTCTGTGCGGGAGCGCCTTCCGTGGCGCGGGCACTCAGCGGTCCCGAGACCAGGGGGAGATGAGCCAGTCCAAGTCCGAGGACCAGGAGTGCGAAGAGGAAGAACTTGAGGCGGACCATCGCCGTCCTTTAGCCCGGGGGTGAGGGGTCTCCGCTTATAGCGTCCACCGCTCGGGGCCAGCAAGAATCGGGAGAGCACCGCCTGGGAGCCCGGACACCAGGCGAGGGGTCCGGGCTCCGCTTGCGCGCTAGAAGCGCACGTCTTCGGGAAGGCCCTGGCTGCTTGCCTCCCGACGCTTCTCCACGGTCCTCGTGATGGTCTTCTCCAGCCGGTCGCGCGTCGCGTCGATCGCCTGGAACATCGTCTCCGCCGTCTCCGTGATGTGAATACCCGAGAAACCCGGCATCCGCACGGTCACCCGGCACTCCTGGTCCACGCCGCCCTTCGGCCCATTGATATCCACCAGCGCGATGTCGACTTCGGTCGCCTCGTCGTCGATGTATTTCGCGATGGGCTCCACCAGATGCTGGTTGGCGTAGTCACGCAACGCGTCGTTCAAATCCAGGTGGACTCCTCGCATCAACACCTTCATGGCGTCACCTCCCTTGGCTTCTCGAAGATGCTCAGCCCTGAAGCGTTCGGTAGCGGCTCTTCCTCCATGCCTCCTCGCCAGCCCTCCAGGCTTGGAGCGGAGCGCCCAGCCGCCCCGGATGTTTCCGCGGGACTCCCGCGTTCAACATGTCGCATGGGAGAGCGAATCAAGGTGTTGCTGGTCGAGGACGACGGCGACAGCCGGGAACTCCTCGCGGAAATCCTCGAGGTGGACTTCGACGTCATCACGGCGCCAGACGGTCTCACCGGGTTGAGGGCCTTCGAGGATGACCACCCCGACGTGGTCATCACCGACGAGTCGCTACCCGGAATGTGCGGCACCGAACTCGCCCACGAGGTGAAGACCCGCCAGCCCAAGGCCGGGGTCATCCTCGTCTCCGGCTACACCAACGTGGACTCGGACTGGTGCGACGTGGTGCTGCGCAAGCCCATTGATGTCGAACGGTTGTCAGCCGCGGTCGGAAGCCTCGGGGAAGCAGCCAGGCACTGAGACGGCGCGTGCTAATTTCGGGCCTGGTTGCCAGGGTGTTGTCCTGGAGGGAGGCACGATGAGGTACTGCTTGCAGTGCGGTTCCGAGTACCAGGAGGGTGTGAGGGAGTGTGCGGACTGCCCGGGCAGCATGCTGGTGGACGCCGAGGCCCTGCGCCAACGTCACATCGCCGTGTCCGGAGAGCAGGACACCCGGAAGTTCGTCCGAGCGGCCACCGCGGAGGATCCGCTCACCGCGGATGACTTCGTGGCGCTGTTGGAGAAGGAACGGATTCCCGTCTTCTGCCGGCCACGCCGCACGGGCTCGGTGGACGTGCTCACCACGGGGGCACTGGAGCCCTGGTGGGAGATCATGGTCGGCGAGGAGCACCTGGGACGAGCCATTGAGCTGCTGGCCCAGGAGAAGGCCCAACTGGACGACACCTCCGACGAGGCCGCCCGAGCCGCCGAGGAGGAAGAGCTCGAGACGGAGGCCACCGCCCCGCCCCACAGCGCCCTTTAGGGGGCTCCGGACGTCTGAAGGTAGGGCCACTCGTAGTCGACGACGAGTGAGGCGCTCAAGGAGAACGCACCAGCTCGCCACCGCCCGCGTCGGGGTGGCGAGGCTCGTAGAGGCTCACGCCGGAGACCTTCCACTTGTCGTACTTCGCGTTGCGCGCGAGGAAGGTCTCCAGATCCTCATCCACCACCCGGCCGTTGTTGTCGGCGCCGCGCCGGGCGTGCCGCAGCCAGGTGCGCCGGCCCTTCTGCACCACGAAGCCCAGGTGCGTCACCCGCGTGGCCTTGAGCGGCAGGTCGTCCCGGAGCACCACGAGGATGGTGCCCGAGGGCACCTTGCGCGCATGCGTCAGCACCCGGTCCAGCGGAATCATGTTCAGCCCGTAGGTGCCCCGCGGCTGGCGCGCCTTGGGCAGCCCCAGCGCCAGCGAGGAGCGAGAGGTCCACGTCACCGGGGTGAGCGTCTTCTGCACGCGCACCGTGTCCTCCCCGCCGTAGTGCCGCGTCACGTCCACCAGGAAGCCCTTGCGCTGGTTGTTGGGCAGCCACTGGGCTTCCATCAGGTGGTTGCGGTCCTCGTACGTGGGGGTGCTCGCGTAGCGCAGGCGGTTGAGCAACCCCGGCACCTCGGCGTCGGAGGTGGCCATGCTCATGGCCAGCGCCTGCTCCACGACGGTGAGGCAGTCCACGGCGTCCAACCGGAAGGTGGGATCCGGATCCACCCCGCTCCCCTCCCCCAGCGGAGAGTGGATGTAGGGGGTACCCAGGAACCGCTCGCTCACGCGCAACAACCTGTCGCGCAGGGGAAGAGCGGCCTCCCCGGAGATGAAGGCGGCACGCTCCTGCGCGGAGAGCGAGGCCCACACCACCGGCGCCGCCGTCTTGCGCGTCGCCACGGCGGGCGTGGCCGTGGCCTGTGGGGTTGCGGTGGCGGGCGCGTGGGCCAGCAGCGCCGTGACCAGGACGAGCGCCTTCATTTCACCATCCCCGCCTTGCGCAGCAGCGCCTTGCGCTCGTCGTCCGCGAGCTGGAGCGTCTCCAGTTCCTTCTCATAGGTGAGCTTCTCCTCGCCCTGGGCGTTCCACGAGGCCAGCACCAGCCACGAGAGCATCGTCTTGTCGCCCCCCTGGTAGAGGATGCGGGCCGCGCTGGCCGCGAGGGTGCGATCCTTGTCCTCCAGCAGCGGGCGGAGCGCGGCCTGGGACAGCTTCACGGGCAGCCCCTCGTAGAGGGCCACGCCCTGGCGGCGCACGTGCTTGTCCTCCGAGGCCAGCAGCTTGCGCGCGAAGGCGAAGCCCTCGGCAGCGCCCAGCAGGCACAGCCCGCGCGCGGCGGCGAAGCGGGAGCTCTCCGAGCTGTCATCGAGGAAGGTCTTGAGGGCCGGCGCCTGCTTCTTGTCACCCGAGGCGCCCACCGCCTCCAGCAGCAGCACGCGCGCCTGCGGGTCCCCCTCCGTGCGCGCCGCGTCGAGCAGCGCCTTGCCCACCTTGGGGTTGCGCGAGGCGCCCAGGGCTCGGGCCACCTCCCGACGCACCCCCACGGACTTGTCCCCCAGCAACGGCAGCAGCACCTCCACACGGTGGCTGCGCAGCCGACCCAGGCCCTGCACCGCGTACATTCGCACCGCCCCGTCCGGGTGCCCGGCCAGCTCCACCAGGGCAGGCTCGGCCGAGCGCGTCTCCAGCCCGGCCAGCACCGCCGTCACGTCCCGTAGCCGCCGCGGGTCCGTCAGGTCGGGCAGGGCCCGGATGAGGGCCCCCGCCGCATGGGCCTCATCCCGGAGCAGGCGCAGACGCGAGAGGGCGGTGGGCACCGGCAGGCTCCCCTCCAGAATCTGCTCCACGAGCTGGCCCGTCTCCGCGCGCCGCGACAGGCGCTTCTGCACGGAGGGCGGGGCGGCCTGGGTGGCCTGGGTGGACAGTGCGAGAACGAGTAGCAGGCAGGCGGGCAGGGTGCGCACGGGCCGGCACGATGACAAGCCCGCCACGAGGCTGTCAAAAACCCCGCCCAGGCCCGCTCCCTCCCTCGCGGATGTGGGAGTGCCCGATTCTTGACCCTCCCCGAGGCGATTGATACGACCAGTCCCAGTGTATTCCAGCCCTTATCCCGAGGCCCCTCCCATGAAGCGACTCCTGGCACTGGTGGCTGCGGCGGGAGTGCTCGCCGGATGCGGCCCCGTGAGGTCCACCTCGCACCTCCTGGACGCCGAGGTGCAGATTCAAGCCGCCCGCACGGCCGGCGCCGAAAAGCTCGCGCCCTACGAGTGGACGAAGGCCAACCTCTACATCCGCAAGGCCCGCGAGGAGGTCAGCTACTCCGACTACCAGGCCGGTGTGGACTTCGCGGAGAAGGCCTCCCGCTCCGCCACCAAGGCCCGTGAAGAAGCCATGGCCAACGCCAACGCCACCGTCGACGAAGCGGCTGGCCCCGCCACCCCCGCCCCCAACCCTTGACCCGCGAGAACCCCCTACCGATGCGACGTCTTCTCATCGCCTCCTCGCTGCTCCTGGTGTGTACCGCCTGTGTGAGCGGCAACAAGGTCCGCGCGTCCTCCGACGTCATCAAGGCCGACATCGAGCGCGCCCACCGCAGTGGCGCCCTGCGCTGCGCCCCGGTGGAGCTCGCCACCGCCGAGGCCCACCTCGACTTCGCCCGCGGTGAGCTCAGCCAGGGCACCAGCTACCGCGCCTCCGAGCACATCCGCACCGCGGAGACCGCCATCAAGCAGGCGCTGGAGCTCTCCAAGAACTGCGCGCCCCCGCGGGTGACGGTGAAGGAGACGCCGACCCGCCCCACCTCGCCCACCACCCAGCAGCCCACCACGCCGGGGGACACCACCCCCAAGCCGCCCCAGCAGGTGGTGGTGCGGATCGAGGAGAAGGACTCCGACGGCGACAGCATCTCCGACAAGGACGACCCGTGCCCGGACCGCTCCGAGGACCGCGACGGCTTCGAGGACTCGGACGGCTGCCCCGAGCCGGACAACGACCGGGACGGGGTGCTGGACGGCAATGACAAGTGCCCGCTGACGCAGGGCCCGCTGTCCAACCAGGGCTGCCCGGAGGAGGCGCCCCGCGACACCGACAGCGACGGCATCTTCGATGGGCAGGACAAGTGCCGCGACGTGGCCGAGGACAAGGACGGCTTCGAGGACTCGGACGGCTGCCCCGAGGCCGACAACGACCAGGACGGCCTCATCGACAGCGCGGACAAGTGCCCCGACGCCTCGGGCCCCATCCCCAACCTGGGCTGCCCCCGCACCGACAAGGACGGGGACAACGTCGAGGACTCGCAGGACAAGTGCACCGAGGAGCCCGAGGACAAGGACGGCTTCCAGGACGAGGACGGCTGCCCGGACCTCGACAACGACGCCGACGGCGTGCCCGATGGCCTCGACCGCTGCGGGCTGAAGGCCGGTCCGCTGGAGAACGCGGGCTGCCCGGACGATGACAAGGACGGCGACGGCACGATGGACCGGCAGGACGTGTGCCCGGACCAGCCCGGCCCCAAGGAGATGCGCGGCTGCCCCGACCCGGACACGGACAGCGACGGCCTCGTCGACCGGCTCGACCTGTGCCCGCAGCAGGCCGGCCCCAACGAGACGCGCGGCTGCCCGGACACGGACAAGGACGGCGATGGCCTCGTGGACCGGCAGGACGTGTGCCCGGAGCAGGCCGGCCCCAAGGAGATGCGCGGCTGCCCGGATCCGGACAAGGACAACGACGGCATCCCGGACCGCGTGGACGTGTGCCCCGAGGAGCCCGGCGTCAAGGACGAGCGCGGGTGCGCCAAGAAGTACAAGATGGTCGTCGTCAAGAAGGACAAGATCGAGATCAAGAAGCAGATCAAGTTCGGGTCCGGCTCGGCGAAGATCATCGGCAAGGAGAGCTTCGCCATCCTCGATGACGTGGCGCAGGTGCTGCGCGACATGCCGATGATCAAGAAGATTCGCATCGAGGGCCACACGGACTCGCTGGGCAAGGATCTGGCGAACCTGAGGCTGTCGCAGGCGCGGGCGGACTCGGTGATGGCACAGCTGCTCAAGCGCGGCATCGACCCGGGCCGGATGGAGGCCGTGGGCTTCGGTGAGGAGAAGCCGATCGGCAACAACGCGACGGCGAAGGGGCGCGCGGACAACCGCCGCACCGAGTTCAACATCGTCGAGCAGTAGCCCCCCTCCCCCACCGGGAGGGAGTCCAGGAGAGGGTGCCGCGTCCGAGAGGCCGCGAGCACCCTTTTCCTTTTTTATTCGCGCCTTGCCCGAGCAGCACCCGTCGCGGGTCTCATCTTCCGTTGGAAGGAAGAAGGGATTCGCCATGCGTTTCAATGGTCTGCTGCCCCTTGCCAAGAAGCTGGCAAGCGCCCCGCTCGAGAGCGCCAAGACGTTCAAGGTCTATGAACAGCTCTACCGCCTGAAGGCCAACGAGCTGCCCCAGGAGCAGCGGCTGGACCAGGCCAACACGATCTGCGACCTCAATGCGTGCGTCGTGATGATGATCGCCGCGGGCATCACGCGCATCGAGGCCATGAAGGCGGCGGTGAGCACGGGACAGGCGTACGAGAGCGCGGCCGCCGGGGGCAGGGACCGCGCCTGGTGCTTCAGGAGGAACGCCGGCGCTCAGTTCGAGCAGGCGATGATCGATTGGTGCCAGCTTCCCGGCAACGGCGTGGTGCAATTCAAGTTCTTCCCGGTGAAGGGCGTGCACACGTTCGCCGTCGAGCGGGTCCCGCTCACCGATGTCCGCGACCAGAACTCGAAAGGGACGAACCTCCCACGGTTCCGGGTCTACCAGGCGTACGAGAGCGTCTACCGGCTCTCCGATTTCCTGCGAACCGCCGGAGATGAAAACAGCTACCTGAAGCTCAACCTGGACTCGTACTTCGAGATGATCAAGCCCCTCAAAGGCCGCAAGTTCCAGTACAAAAGTACGAAGCTTCAAGCGCAGGAAAAGCGCCAGTCGGACATTGCTCGGGGCGTGACGAGCTTCGACGAGGTGACCAGGAATCTCGGAGGAGGCCGTGCGCTCATCTGGAGTGAGTTCGAGCAGTACGTGCTCACGCCCCTCAAGGAAATGCTGAACGGGGAGCTTCCCAGTGCGGACTACTCGGCGCTGACCGGCGTACCGGAGAACCCGCACTACCGCAGCATGAGCATCAACAAGCTGCTCGTGCTCATGTGTGACCGCGTCGATCCCGGTGAGTTCGCGAAGAACTACGAGGCTCTTCCCTCCCAGAACGTCTCGCCGTTCGTGGACTTCCCCCAGAACTGAGAACGAACATGAACTTCCAAGACCTCGAGAACGCTCTCACTCCCACGGGGACGCTGGTCACGATCGGCACGCGGACATTGTCCGGGAGCTTCGCCGACTTCATCAGTCGGTATTACCTCCAGCAGGGCAAGCAACTCCAGATCAACAACGCGGAGGTGATGACGGACGGGAAGAACGGCGTCATCCAGATCGCCGGGCGGGCGGATTACTTCTCGGTGCCAAACCTGCCCGTGAGGGCCGTGTTCTCGCTCGACGCGCGGGGGAATGCCCACGCGATCATCACCTACACCCTGAGGGACCGCTCCGGCTCGATGAGCGCGTGGAAGTTCTCCACGTCGTTCCCGGACATTCCCCCGCACCTGGACACGCTCACACTCCTCGAGGCCTACCTCGTCGTGGCCAGCCACGCGCACACGGACGCGACCACCCAGGCAGGACTCGAGGCAGGGCTCTCCTTCGTCGGGCAGATGAGTCCCACCGGGCTCATCGGCGTGCTCGATGGCGTGGTCGGAGGAATGCCCACCCTCCCTCTCTACGGGAGCATCCGGGTTCCGGTGGATGAGACGGACATGCCCGTGCCGAGCCTCGCCAAGAATCTCGGCACGACGCGGACCTACCCCTGGGAGGTCGAGGCCGCCCTGCCTGGCATCTCCTTGCAGGCGCCCCTCGGCGTCGCGTTCTCTCTCGGCAAGCTGAAGCTCCAGGACACGAAGTACCGGATCTTCAGCCCCCTCTCCTCCGAGTGGCAGGCGGTCGACGAGGTTTTCGATCCGCTCACGGCCCTCACGGGTACCCTCGACATTCCCAGCGCCGGCCTCTCCGTCGAGGTGATCGGCACCACGCAGACGCTCGTGCAGGACAAGGCGCGCCGCGCGGAGGCCTCCGCGTTCATCGAGGCCCGTTGCAAGGGGTTCTCGATCGGCAACCTCGCGCAGCTCGCCGATCTCACGGGCGCCCACGAACTCTCGTCGGACCTGCCCGATTCCCTGACGAGCACCCTGAAGGCCCTGAACAAGCTCTCGCTCCAGGATCTCGCATTCTCGCTGTCCGCCGGGACGCAAGGGCTCTACCTCTCCTGGGCGAGTATGACCATTGGCGTGCCCGGCTGCCGCTGGCGCATCTGGGGAGATCATGTGGAAGCCACGGACATCGGCCTCCGATTCAACGTGGTCAATCCCCTGGGGATCGGGGGCCGCCCGAGCTTCTCCGCCGACGTCTTCGGCACGGCCGAGATCGAAGGTGTGCCTGTCGAGGTCAAGGCCACCAAGAACTCCAGTGGCTTCTTCCTGGCCGGCAAGCTGAAGAACCAGGAGACCCTGCCGCTCAAGCAGCTCATGAAGACCTATCTGCCCTCGGTCCCTCCGCCCTCGGACCTGACGGTCGACGATCTCCGCGTCTCGATCGACCCGGCGGGACTCCAGCTGTCCGGTGCCCTGGCGCAGAGACCCGCGAGCTGGAAGCTCGCCCTCGGGCCCGGGAAGCTCGAGATCAGTGAGCTCCTGTTCGACTTCCTGGTGCCCGGCTCCGGTCCGGTCCAGGGCATGTTCCGCGGCAACATCGGCTTCGGCAAGGATGTGAAGCTCGCGATGGCGTATGCCATTCCTGGCAGCTTCGTCATCCGGGCGACCACCGACAAGCTCTCGCTCAGCCAGTTGCGCACCACCCTCACGAACCAGGAGCTCCAGCTCCCGGCCGGCTTCGACCTCACGCTGCCGAGCTCGGACATCCTCATCGAGGAGCAGAACGGGAGCCTGCGCTTCCAGCTCGCGACCCGGGTCGACGGCCTGGGTACCTTCGCCTTCGAGGCCCAGAACGTCGGCGCCGGCACGTGGGGCTTCGCGGCGGGCATGGATCTCGGCGCGGCCAGGGCCTCCGCGTTGCCGGGGCTCGGAGCGCTCGCGGCCGTCGAGAAGCTGGTCAACCTCGAGAAGCTCACGCTGATCGTGGCGAGCTACGACAACGCGAAGTTCCAGTTCCCGGACGTCGCGAAGTTCCAGAACCCCGTGCTCAACACGGGCAATGTCGCCCTGCCCTCACAAGCGGGGGGGCTCCGCGCCGGGCTCAATCTCTTCGCCCAGTGGCGCATCGACACCCGGGACAAGACGCAGAACCTGCTCGCGAAGTTCCTGGGGCTCGATGGTGGCACGCTGGGAACGACGCTTCAGGTCGGCACGGACAAGATCCGGCTGTTCGTCCGGCGGGACGCCAAGATCCTGGGACAGCCGATGTCCTGCGAGTTCGGCTTGATGACCTCGTACGGGACCACCACGACTCCCACGCCGAGCTGGTTCCTGGCGGGCAGCATGAAGCTCGACATCCAAGGTCAGCCGCAGACCTTCGACACGACGATGGCGTTCGTCCCCACGGGCGCGTTCGTCTCGGGCACCCTGAAGGGCTCGGCGCCCGTCGATCTGAAGGTCTTCAAGCTGTCGAACCTCGCCCTCGCGATCGGCATCAACTGGGGTGGCCTTCCGAGCCTCGGCATCGCCGCCACCCTCGACGTGAAGAAGTTCCAGTCCTCCGTCGCGGTCTTCTTCGATAGCACCAATCCCTCGAAGAGCCTGGTCGCCGGCTCCGTCAGCGCGCTGTCGCTGAAAGACGTGGCGGATACGCTGCTCGGAGGCCTCGTTCCCTCGAGCGTCGACAACGTCCTCAAGACCGTCAACGTCAAGGGAACACATCAATTCAAGCTCCCGGGTGACCTCACCGACGAGCTCGACAACCGAGACATCGCGAAGATCTCCGAGGCCTTCGCCTCGTCCGGCAAGGTGCGGCTCCCGGGTTCGTCCGAGCAGGTGCTCCTCTGCACCAACAAGCCCGGCGCCGTCTGGCACCTGACGGATCTGACGAAGATGCGCCATTACTCGCTCGTCAAGAGGGGGAACGACATCGAGGTGTCAGTGGAGGCGCAGTTCTACTTCGCGCCGCAGCGCACGATGATCGGCTCCATCCCCTTCCCGCAGGGCTACTACCTGAACGGCGCCGTCGAGTTCTTCGGCTTTCGTGCCGCGGCGACGATCGATATCGCCGCGAACAAGGGCATCTCCGTCCAGGGGCAGATGGACAAGATCGTCATCCTCGACGAGAAGGTGTTCTCGATCTCGGCGCTGCAAGGTGGCGGAGGGCCGAAGCTCTCGATGTCGACGTTCCAGCAGCCCGACAACGCGGTGGAGCAGTTGCGCAACCCGCACGTCTACGTCAACGGCACCCTCACGATGCTCGGCGTCAAGCAGGGTCTCTACGCCAGCCTGACGGAGCAGGGAATCGACTTCGAGCTCGTCGGGCAGCTCGTGCCGGGCGTGCACTTCGACCTCGACGCGCGCTTCGGCATGAGCGGCATTGGCGCCAACGGCCGGGTCAAGGTGGGCGTCGGCAGCGTCGACCTCGGCGCGCTCGGCAAGGTGAAGGTCAACACCCAGCTCGAGGTCGAGGTCGACATCGACATCAGCAACCCGGCCAGGAGCGTGAGCGTCGGGACGGGCAAGTCCTGGCGCGGGGGTGAGACGCTGCTCTCGAACGAGCTCGCCACGCTCGTCTTCCAGAGCGACGGCAACCTGGTGCTCTACAAGACGACCGGTACGAGCTGGGAGCCGCTGTGGGCCTCCAACACCGCGGGTCGGGGCGGCAGCTCGGTGAGCTTCCAGAGTGACGGGAACCTCGTGATCTACACCCCCAACGGCCCGATCTGGGCCACCAACACCAACGGCCAGGGCGTCACGAAGCTCCAGCTCGAGGGCAACGGCAACTTCGCCCTCCACGACGGCGCGGGCAATACGAAGTGGACCACCGTCGTCGACGCGGGTGGCGCCAGCATCGAGCTGGAGTCCAGCTTCGACTTCGCGGGCCAGCACGTGAACCTTGGCAAGTTCAAGGTCGACGTGAAGCCCGACGTGTTCACGAAGCTGCCCGACATCATGGCCAAGAAGGTCGAGGAGGCGCTGCGCGAGGTGTTCAAGGACTCGACCCGGTGGGCCAACGCCGTCAAGGACGGCATCGTGGACGGGGTCAACGACACCTCCAAGGTGTTCCGGGACGTCTACGGCAAGAGCGCGAAGGAAGCCGCGGACCTCGCCAACAGCATGAACAAGGGCGTGAACCAGGCGACCAAGGCCGTCGAGAACGTCGCCAAGGACGTGGGCAAGACCGCCCAGAAGACCACCAAGAAGGCCATCAAGAAGGTGAAGTTCTGGTAGTCGTCGAGCCGTGAGTCCAGGAGAGGGGGCCCATCGTCCCAGGCGACCGTCTGGAGGTATTTCGAGTCGAGCTTCGGATACGCCCGCTCGACGGTGGCATCCGGGCGCCGCCCCATTCCCCGTAGCCCGTCCCCACCCAGACATGCGTCCCCGAGGCCTGGACGGCCAGGGTGGGGAACACCTTGACGGCCGCGTCCTTCAACGTGGAAGGCGGATGGACCTTGCCCGTCCGGGCCTCCACCACGCGTGACGTGTACACGACCACCGGACTGTCCCCCCCACGACCGCCAGAGCGATCGCGGGCTCCGTGCTCGCGGGGAGCTGGAACTCGGGCTTCCACGTGCGCGACTCCTCGGACCATCGATACACGCGCGCGAGGTCCGTGCCCCAGAGTTGGCCTCTGCCCGTGGCGAGCAACCGCAGCGGTTGGCTCGCGAGCACCCGGGCGTACTCCGGGTCGGCGCCCAGGTCCTTGGTGCGCCAGGCATGCACCTTCCCGTCCTGGGACAGGTGCACGACGTGCGCGCCGTGGACGACGACCGAGGGGCCCTGCTTCTGGAGCGCCGGAGACTCCTTCGCGCCGGAGCCGTGCGGAAGGGCGAGCCCCGTGAACGCGCCCAGGAGTACCGCCACGAGGACCCAGGTCTTCAGAGGAACCACGTTCCCAGCCTATGTCAGCACGCCGGAACAGTTGCCAGGCAGGCATGTCTTCAAGGCTTTTCGGCAGGCGGAGGGAGGCGCTGGGTACCCACCCTGGCCAGCAACAAGCACCGTGGGCGAGAGGTGCGCACTGTTGAGATCACCGAGCGGCAGGTAAGGGCACTCGCCCCCCCTGGTAGGCGACTTGCCGAGCAAGCAAGGAGTTCATGAGGTGGCGAGGCCATGAATGGAGACCGGAGTGAACAGCCCAGGGCGTGACGCCGCAGATCTCCTCGTGGGCGGGGGGGAGATGGGCGCGCTCGTTCGCGCGCACGACTGGAGCAGGACGGAACTCGGTCCCATCGAGACGTGGCCTCAGAGTCTCCTGACGGCGGTGGACGTCTGCCTCAACTCTCGATTCGCCATGGTGGTGTTCTGGGGACCGAGCCTCATCACCCTCTACAATGATGCGTACCGGCCCTCGTTCGGGGCCAAGCATCCGCGCGTGTTGGGTGCTCCGGCGGCGACGCTCTGGCCCGAGGCCTGGCATCTCCTCGGCCCGATGATGATGCAGGTCATCGAGTCGGGAATTCCCACCTGGTCGGAGGACCAATTCCTCCTGATGGACCGGAACGGCTTCTCCGAGGAGACGTACTGGACCTTCTCGTACAGCCCCATTCGCGGTGAGCGTGGAAGCGTCGACGGCGTCTTCACCGCCGTCAGCGAGACCACCACGAGGGTCCTCGGCGAGCGCCGCCTGCGAACGCTGCGGGAGCTCGGCAGTGAGGTCTCCCATGTGCGCGGAGTGAAGGACACCGCCAGGGTCACGGCGGACGTGCTGTCGAGGAATCCGAGGGATGTGCCCTTCGCGCTCATCTATTATCTCGGCGACAAGAAACGACTGCTGCTCAGTGGCACGAGTGGGCAGGCCGTGGAGCACTTCTCCGCTCCGAAAGAGGTGCCCGCCGCCTCGGCAGGAGGGCTTTTCGACGGCGTCTTGTTCCGGGTCCTCGAGCGAGGAGAGCCCGCGACGGTCGAGGTGCCCCGCGGAAAGCTCCCTCCCGAGCGCGCCCTGGTCCTTCCCATCGCCTCACCGGGTCAGGAGGGCGCGGCGGGCGTCCTCGTCGTCGGCCCGAGCCCTCACCTCGCGCTCGATGAGAGCTACCGCGGCTTCCTGGGCCTCGTTGCCGGACAACTGGCGACGGCCATCTCCACGGCGAAGGCTTACGAGGAGGAGAAGAAGCGTGCCGAGGCCCTCGCGGAGATTGACCGCGCGAAGACGGCGTTCTTCAGCAACGTGAGCCATGAGTTCCGCACGCCCCTGACGTTGATGCTCGGGCCGCTGGAAGACGGTCTGGCGGACCAGGACCACCCGCTGCCTCCGGTGCACCGCGAGCGCCAGGAGCTCGCTCACCGGAGCTGCCTGCGGCTGTTGAAGCTCGTCAACACGCTGTTGGACTTCAGCCGCATCGAGGCGGGCCGGGTGCAGGCCTCCTATGTACCGACCGACCTCGCCAGCCTCACCACGGACCTGGCCAGCGCCTTCCGCTCCGCCATCGAGAAGGCCGGCATCTGGCTGAGGGTCGAGTGCGCCCCCCTCCCGGAAGCCGTGTGGGTGGACCGGGAGATGTGGGAGAAGGTTGTCCTCAACCTCCTCTCCAATGCCTTCAAGTTCACCTTCGAGGGGGAGATTGCCGTGGCCCTGCGGGCGAAGGACGGGCGGGCGGAACTCTCGGTCCGGGACACCGGCACGGGCATTCCCAAGGAGGAACTCCCGCGCATCTTCGAGCGCTTCCACCGGGTCAAGGGTGCCAAGGGGAGAAGCTACGAGGGGAGCGGCATCGGCCTGGCGTTGGTGCAGGAGCTGGTGCGGCTGCACGGGGGGGAGGTGCGGGTAGAGAGCGCGGTGGGAAAGGGGAGCGTCTTCACCGTCTCCTTGCCCTTCGGGAACGCGCACCTGCCCCAGGAGCGCTTGGAGGGCGCGTCCCGCCTCGCATCCACCGCCACCGACGCAGCGGCCTACGTCCAAGAAGCGCGAGGGTGGCTGGGGCAGGTCCCGGGGCCAGAGGCGCCCCCAGCCGCCCACCGTTCTGGCCGAGCGCGGCCGGGCGGCTCCCCGGTGGCCCCCCGAGGCCACATCCTGCTCGCGGACGACAACGCCGACATGCGCGAGTACGTGCGCCGGCTCCTCGAGGGCTCCTACACGGTGGAGGCGGTGGAGAATGGCACCCGGGCGCTGGAGGCCGCGCGTGCCCGGCCACCAGACCTCGTCCTCTCCGACGTGATGATGCCGGGCCTGGACGGCTTCGGCCTTCTCCGCAAGCTCAAGGAAGATCCGAAGACGGCCGCCGTGCCCGTCATCCTCCTCTCGGCGCGCGCGGGCGAGGAGGCGACGGTCGAGGGACTCGCGGCGGGGGCGGATGATTACCTGGTGAAGCCCTTCAGCGCCCGTGAGTTGGTGGCCCGCGTCGAGGGCACGGTGAGGACGGCCCAGGCCAAGCAGCATGCCGAGGCGCTCGCCGAGGCGCTGCGCCACCGCGCCGACTTCGAGCAGCAGCTCATCGGCATCGTCAGCCACGACCTGCGCACGCCCGTGAGCGCCATCCTCCTCGGCGTCACCGGCCTCCTGCGCGGAGAGGAGCTGAGCGAGCGACAGACGAAGAGCGTGGTGCGCATCCAGTCCTCGGCCGAGCGCGCCAACCGGATGATTCGAGACCTGCTCGACTTCACCCAGGCGCGCCTGGCGGGGGGGCTCCGCATCGAGCGCCGGGCGATGGACCTTCACAAGCTCATCCAGAGCGTCCTGGAGGAGGTCGAGGCGACGCATGTGGGCCGGGAGATCCGGTGGGCTCGTAATGGCGACGGGCGCGGCG
>NZ_DASVWK010000031.1:0-9384 GCF_036389735.1 Archangium sp.
TCGCGGAGCGCGGCGCGCTGGTTGTGTTTGAAGTGAATGGTTGTCTGCCCGCGCCGTGCCCTCTCTCTCCGGGGCCCGGCGCCTCTCACAGCTTCAAGAGAACCATGCTTTGGAACGTGTCAAGGCGACCCCGCCGCGAGCCCTTCCGGGCCGGCTCAGTCGTCCTCGCGCCCCAGGTAGACGGAGACGTCCTCCCCTTCTCTCGAGACGTGCACCACCCACGGTCGGCAGCACACCGGGCAGTCTTCCACGTACGTCTCCGCCGGAGCCCCCACGGGGTCCACCTCCACCTCCACCGGCTCGCCGCAGTAGGGACACAGGAGCGACTGCTCGTCCGCGAAGGGCTGCATCAAGGCTCTCCTTCCTGGTGGGCGGCCTGCCAGACGAGCACCGGCCGGGCGGAGCCCTCTCCCGCGCGCCACCGGGCCACCTGGGGGCGCAGGCCGCCCACATCCAGGCCTTCACATCCAGGCGGCAGGGGCTCGAGCCGCTCCAGGGCGCGTGAGAAGAGCGTCCACGCGCCCCGGGTGTTGCCGGCGTCCCACTTCAGCCAGCCCGCCGCCACCAGGATGAGGCCCTGGAGCAGCAGCCGGCGCGCGCCGCTCTCATGTTGCCAGGCCTCCTCCCAGGCCTCGTGGGCCTCGAAGAAATGCCCGGCGTTGAAGAGCGCCACCCCATCGGCCAGGCAGTTCTCGAATCCACGTGGCATCGAACGCGACTCCGGGCTCCTTCCTCCGTAGACTGGCGACCATGGCCGCACCTCGCAACCGTATCGGAGACATCCTCGTCAAGGCCCGCGTCATCGACGAGATGCAGCTGCGCAGCGCGCTCGCCCAGCACGACCAGTGGGGCGGACGCCTCACGCGCATCATCAGCGACATGGGTCTGGCCACGGAGGACACCCTCACCCAGGCCATCAGCCAGGGGTTGGGCGTTCAGCGTGTCCAGCTGAGCACCGTCACCAAGGACGTGGGCGCCCTCGCCAGGATGGAGGTGGGCTTCGCCGAGCAGAAGGGCGTCTTCCCCGTGTCCCTGCGCGACAACGGCAAGACGCTCATGCTCGCCATGGCGGACCCGACCGACCTGCAGACCATCGACCAGGTGGCCGCCCGCAGCCGCACGCGCGTCATCCCCGTGGTGGCCGGCGATCAGGAGATTCAGCACGCCATCCTGCGCCACTACCGCAACCAGGATCCGGTCGTCGCCACCCATGCCCCTGGCGACCAGAGCACGCGCAGGAGCAGCAGCATCCCGGGTGAGACCAACGAGTTCAAGATCGTCGACATGAGCGGGAAGACGGTCGTGAAGCACATCGGCGACATCGCCCCGCGCATGGCCGCGGAGAACGCCCGGCAGGCCGCCGCTGCTTCCGCTCGCGCCGGTGCGGGGAGCGCCGCGGACCTGCTCGACGAAATCCTCAGCACCTCCCCGTCCCCGGCCGAGGTGTTCTCCCCCGAGGAGATGCAGCGGCTCCAGGCGGTGCAGGTCAACCAGGAGAAGAGTTCCAAGATCCTGCGCGCCCTGCTCGAGTTGCTGCTGGAGAAGGGCACGCTCCAGCAGAAGGAGCTGGCGTCGCGGATGCGCTCCTGAACCGCCCTACCCCAGCACCTCCTGGAGCTCGCGCGTGCTGAGCCCCAGGAGGAAGAGGATGGCGTCCAGGCCCCCGGCGGTGATGGAGGTATCGGCCGCCTGACGCAGCTTGGGCTTGGCCCGGAAGGCGACGCCCAGGCCCGCGCGCTCCAGCATCAGCAGGTCATTCGCCCCATCGCCCACGGCGATGACCTGGTCGAGCAGGATGCCCTCCGACTGGGCGATGCTCTCCAGCAGCTCCGCCTTGCGGCGCGCGTTGACGATGGGCCCCAGCGTGCGCCCGGTGAGCTTGCCGTCCACCACCTCCAGCACGTTGGAGTGGGCCTGGTCGATGCCCAGCCGCGCCATGAGGGCCTCGGCCGCCACGGAGAAGCCCCCGCTGAGGATGGCGGTGCGGTAGCCCAGCCGCTTGAGCACGCGGATGAGCGTCTCCACGCCCTCGGTGAGCGGCAGGTTGGCGGCGATGTCCCGCAGCACCTTCTCGTCCAGCCCCTTGAGCAGCCCCACGCGTTGGCGCAGGGACTCGTCGTAGTCCATCTCCCCGTGCATGGCGCGCTCGGTGATGCGGGCCACCTGCTCCCCCACCCCGTACGCCCGCGCCAGCTCGGCGATGACCTCGATGCGGATGAGCGTGGAGTCCATGTCCATCACCACCAGCCGCTTGCCGCGCCGGTAGAGGCTCTCGCGCTGGAGCGCTACGTCGAAGGAGTTGGTGGACATGGCCAGCTCCAGCAGCGTGCGCTTGAGTTCCTCCGGGTCCCGCTCCACCGGCAGGGCGATGTGGATTTCCACGGCGCCGGGCTCCGCCTCGGACAGACGGTGGACGCGCTCGATGTTGGCCCCGTGGCGCGCCAGGCGCTCGGTCACGGCGTGCAGCTCTCGCGCGCCCAGGGAGCGCCCCACCACGGTGACGACATGGCGGCTGGGGGCCGGGGCGGCCGGAGCCCGGGGGGCGTCCACCGGCTGGAAGTCCAGGGACACGCCCAGCTCACGGGCCGCGAAGAGCAGCTCCTTGAGGACGCCTCGCGTCTCGGGCAGGCGCACCAGCAGGCACAACGTGAGCTGCCCCTGCACCACCACCTGCTCGATGTCGAGCAGCGTCGCGCCCACCTCGGCGAGGATGCCGGTCAGGCGGGCGGTGATGCCGGGACTGTCCTTCCCGGTGACGGTGACGAGCACGGTGTCCTGGGGGCTCTGACTGTCGCTCATGGTGGAGCGAGTCTGACAGCCCGGCCCGCCCGTCGCGAGCACTCGTCACACGGAGGCGGGCCCGGCACCGCACCGGGCCCGCGCTCGGGAGGCTACTGCGGCTCCGAGGAGAGGATGAGGTCGCCCTTGGCGAGGAACTCCGCCTCGGTGAAGGACTTGTAGAAGTCCTCCAGCATCGCATCGATGTCCGGGTAGCGCTGCTCCACCTTGTCCTGGGTCATCTTGTCGAAGATGGAGTCCAGGCCGGCGGGGGCCTCGGGGTTGACCTCGGAGGGCAGCGGCGAGCGACGGCCGGGAATCTGCCCGGTGAGCATCTCGTAGAGGAGGATGCCCAGGCCGTACACGTCGGAGGCGGGACCGGCGTCCTTCATGCGCTGGGGCTGGATGAGCTCGGGGGCCAGGTACACCATGCCGCTGGCGCCCACGAAGACCTGGGGCAGGCCCTTGGAGGCGTCCTGCTCCACCACGCGGCTCAAGCCGAAGTCACCCAGCTTCGCGTTGCCACAAATGTCGAAGAGGACGTTCTCCGGCTTGAGGTTGTGGTGGGTGAGGCCCACGGCGTGCGCGGCGCGCAGCGCGTAGGCGAGCTGAAGGAAGCAGCGCATGGCGACGGGCACCGGCACGCCCTTGCCCCCGCCCTCCTCCAGCTTGTCCTTGAGGCTGTCCTGGAGCAGCTCCAGCACGTAGTAGGGCCGGGCCGTCTCCGTGTTCTGGTCCATCACCTGGACGATGCCCGGGTGGCGCACCTGGGCCTGGGCGCACAGCTCCTTCTTCAGCCGCTTGAGCACCTCGCCGCGCTGGAGGAAGGAGAAGTAGCCGAAGATGTCCTTGAGCTCCTTGAGGCAGACGTCCAGCCCGAGCGCCAGGAAGCGACCCTTGTGGGCGGTGCCGAGCGGCCCGGAGCCGATGGAGTCCAGCTTCTGGTAGCGCTGGTCCAACAGCTCCGCCGCCTTGGGGGCGGAGGGCGCCGACGAGGGCACGGGAACGGGCATGGGCGCGGACGCGGGGAGGGGAAGGACGCTCGTCGTCAGCGGAGCGGCGGCCACGGAGGGCGGCGGGGGGACGGCCTCGTTGCGCATGCTGGCCACCGGGGGCGGCACCTGCACGGGCGGGGTGTGCACCGTCTCCAGCCCGTGGAGGGACGTGCGGGCCCGAGGCAGCGCGGGCGGCTGCTCCACGGGCGGCAGCACCTCGTTCTCATCGAGGAGGATGTCCGGCGGGGGCGGCGGCGGCGGGGAGTCGGACTCCTCGGTGGCCACCGGGGGGGCTTCGTCCCCGCGTAGCTGTTCGGCGAAGAACTCCTCCACCTCCAGGACGAACTTCTCCTGAAGCTCGCCGTCCACCATGCGCTCGCCCTGCTCGGTGAGCCGCAGCTGGGCCTCCCGGTGGTCCAGGGCGATGTAGTGGTACTTGCGGAGGAAGAGGTAGTAGCTGTCGAACTCCAGCGAGACGGACGGCTCCAGCGCGGCCTTCACATCGGCCAACTTGCTCGAGCGTCCCAGACGGCCGTTCTCCCTCAGACTCTGGAGGATGAACAGCGCCTCGCCGCAGACGGTGTCGCGGTGGATGGCGGGCTTGGACATGTGGGCCCGACTCTACGCCGTCCCGGCGCCCTGCCTCAACGTGGCCTGCCTGCCTGCTGTCAGGGAATGTGAAGCAGTTGCTTCACCGTCTCCAGCACTTCCTGGAAACGCACCGGCTTGCGCAGGTAGATGTCCACTCCCAGCTGCATGGCGCGCTCGCGCGCCTCGGGCCCGCCCGCCGAGATGGCGACCACGGGAATGGACTTGAGCGCCTCCTCGGCGCGGATGCGCTCGATGAGCGCGAAGCCGTCCATCACCGGCATGTACAGGTCCGTCATCACCAGGCTGAAGCGCCCGCCGCCGCCCATCAGCATCTGCAGCGCGTGGTGCCCGTCCGGAGAGAAGTGCACCTCCAGGGGAACCTTGCCCGCCAGCTCGCCGCTCGCCAGCTTCTTGAGCACGTAGCTGTACATCTCGACGATATGCGGGTTGTCCTCGACGATGAGGACGCGATACCCCGCCGCGGGGAGGGCCGCCGGGTCCGACGCGCGGGTCTGTCCTGGCGCACTCAAGAGTTCACCCAATCGCTGCCGGTCCTGCTCCCCCGCCACCCGGATGCCGACACCCGCCGGCGCCGCGGGTGACGCGGGCCGGACCCGGGTCACCGTCCCCACGACTTGTACCGGATTCAGCAGTCCCGGGAAAGAAAGTGCCAGCATGACCTCCTGGCCGACCACGAATGGCCGTTCGGTCTGCACGAAGATTCCTCCCTTCGAGAGGTTCTCCGTGAAGTCCCGTCGCCGGTCCTGATCCGGGTAGTCCACCCGAAGCACGAGGGGCCGTCGGGGATCCTGTCGCTGGTCGTCTGATCCCCGATTCATAACAAGGGCTTGAAATCGCTCGGCATTTCGCTGATGGGACGGAGTGTAGCGTCGAGGGTTTATGTTGACAACGCTGCCATTCGAGCCTTACGAAGCGCCCGCCATGGCGGAGCCCCTGTTCACCCCCGAAGAGCAGAAGAAGTTCGACGCGGAGATCGCGGAGATCCTCTCGCACTACCCCGCGGATCGGAAGAGCGCAGCGATGCTCCCCGCACTTCGGCTCCTTCAGGAGCTGAAGGGTTGGTTGCCCCCCGAGGGACTCAAGCTGGTGGCGAGCCGGCTGGGAGTCACCCCGGAGCGCGCCTATGAGGTGGCGAGCTTCTACGTGATGTACCACCTGAAGAAGCCGGGCAAGTACGTCGTCGACGTCTGCACCAACCTCTCGTGCTCCCTGTGGGGCGCGGAGAAGATGCTGGCCTACCTGGAGCAGAAGCTCGGGCTGAAGGCCGGGGAGTCGAACGAGCGCTTCACCCTGCGCGAGACGGAGTGCCTCGCCTCTTGCGGCACCGCGCCCTGCTTGCAAATCAACGAGGACCACCACGAGAGCCTGACGAAGGCGAAGCTCGACGCGCTCTTCGAAAAGCTCTCCTGACACCTCCCAGCAAGGAACCTGATTCCATGGCGACAACGGCATTCGAACCGCTCATCTCGGCCGCCTGGGGCAAGCCCAACTCCTGGACCCTGGATGAGTACAGGAAGCGTGGCGGCTACAAGGGTCTGGAGAAGGCCCTGGAGCTGGCCCCGGCGCAGATCATCGACGAAGTGAAGAAGTCCAACCTCCGCGGGCGCGGCGGCGCGGGCTTCCCCACGGGCCTCAAGTGGAGCTTCGTCCCCAAGGACAGCCCCAAGCCCAAGTACCTGGCCGTCAACGGCGACGAGTCCGAGCCGGGCACCTTCAAGGACCGCTACATCCTCGAGAGCGACCCGCACATGATGCTGGAGGGCATCGCCATCGCGTCCTACGCGCTGGGCGTGCACACCTGCTACGTGTACCTGCGCGGCGAGTTCAAGCTCCAGGCCGAGCGCACCAACGCGGCCATCCGCGAGGCCTACGCCGCGGGCATCTTCGGCAAGAAGATGATGGGCAAGGACTTCCAGCTGGACTGCTACGTGGTGCGCGGCGCGGGCGCCTACATCTGCGGCGAGGAGACGGCGCTGCTGGAGAGCCTCGAGGGCAAGAAGGGCTGGCCCCGCCTCAAGCCCCCGTTCCCCGCGGTGGTGGGCCTGTTCGGCAGCCCCACGGTGGTGAACAACGTGGAGACGCTCGCCAGCGTGCCCCATGTCTTCACCCGCGGCTCGGCCTGGTACGCCGGCCTGGGCACCGACAAGTCGGGCGGCACCCGCCTGGTGTGCCTCTCGGGCACGGTGAACCGCCCGGGCGTCTACGAGGTGTCGCTGGACACCACCTTCACCCAGCTCATCTTCGACGACAAGTACGGCCGGGGCCTGCCCCCGGGCCGCAAGGTGAAGGCCGTCATCCCCGGTGGCTCCTCGGCGCCCATCCTCAGCCCGGACGAGCTCGACATCGCCATGGAGTTCGAGGCCGTCAAGGTGAAGCAGACCATGGCCGGCTCCGGCGGCGTCATCGTGATGGATGACACCACCTGCATGGTGCGCAGCCTGTGGCGCGTGGCGCGCTTCTACGCCGAGGAGTCCTGCGGCCAGTGCACCCCCTGCCGCGAGGGCACCCCGTGGCAGACCCGTCTGCTGCGCAAGATCGAAGAGGGCCGCGGCGAGCCGGGGGACGTGCAGATCCTCAGCAACGTGGCGTCCTCCATCGCGCCCTACCCGCCCATCGGCCTGGGTAACACCATCTGCGCGCTCGGCGATGCCGCGGCGCTGCCGACCCATTCCTTCCTCATGCGCTTCCGCGACGAATTCGAGGCGCACATCCGCGAGCACCGCTGCCCGTTCGGCGACAAGCCCTGGGGCGCGTTCGGAGACTGGTCGTGAACGTCGAGCTGGTCCTCTTCGGAGCCTTCGCGCTCCTGACGCTGCTTTCCGCCGGTCTGGTCATCTTCGCGAAGAATCCCATCAGCTCCGCCATGGCGCTGGTGGCCACGTTCTTCTTCCTGGCCGGCATCTACGTGCTGCTGTGGGCCCACACCGTGGCGATCCTGCAGGTGCTGGTCTACGCGGGCGCCATCATGGTGCTCTTCCTCTTCGTCATCATGCTGCTCAACCTGGGCGAGTCGACCTCGACCGGGCCCCGGCTGACACTCTCGCGCATCGCCGGCGGAGCGGCGGCCGCGGGGCTGCTGGTGGTGCTGGTGATCTCCATCTGGAAGATGCCGGTGCGCACCGATGCCTTCACGGGACAGCAGGCCATCGCCAGCGGCTTCGGCACGCTGGCGGTCATCGGCCAGACCATCTTCACCAAGTGGCTGCTGCCCTTCGAGGCCGTCAGCCTCCTGCTGCTGGTGGGCATGGTGGGCGCGGTGGTGGTGGCCAAGTCGCGGATTTGAGCCCGTCTTCTCCAACCCTCTGCTAGAAGGCGGGCCGCGCTCGCCCTTCACACGGCCATGGTCCCGATCTCCTACTACCTCATCCTCGCCGCCGCGCTGTTCTGCCTCGGCATGTTCGGCGTGCTCATCCGCCGCAACGCGCTGGTGGTCTTCATGTGCGTGGAGCTGATGCTCAACGCGGCGAACCTGACGTTCCTCGCCTTCGCCAAGCAGAACGGCGACTTCACCGGCCACGTGTCCGCCTTCTTCGTGATCGCGGTCGCCGCGGCCGAGGCCTCCATCGGTCTGGCCATCGTCATCGCGGTGTTCCGCAGCCGCGGCACCGTGAACATCGACGACATGCGGACGATGAAACACTGACGCACCGGCCCCTCATTTCCGCCAAGAGAGCCCCTCCATGGATGCCCTCAAGCAATTCCTCATGACCGCGCCGGTGGACCCCGCCATCTTCGCGCAGTCGCTCTGGCTCATCATCCTCCTACCGTTGGTGGGCGCGTTCATCTGCGGCGTGTTCGGCAAGATGCTCGGCCGCGCCAACGTGCACCTCATCGCGTGCGCGACGGTGGCCGGCTCCTTCGTCCTGTCCGTGCTGGCCTTCTGGTCGGTCAGCCACGTGCAGGGAGGCGTGCCGGTGTCCACCGAGAACGCCTTCTCGACGAGCCTCATCCGCTACGCCATCGGCGCCGACTACGGCACCTGGTTCAGCGCCGGCACCTTCCGGGTGAACTACGGCCTGATGGTGGACCACCTGTCGGGGACGCTCCTGCTGGTCATCACCGGCGTGGGCTTCCTCATCCACCTGTACTCCACCAGCTACATGGAGCACGACGAGGCCTACTGGAGGTACTTCGCGTACCTCAACCTCTTCGTGGCCGCGATGCTCACGCTGGTGCTCGCCGACAACCTCGTCCTGCTCTTCGTGGGCTGGGAGGGCGTCGGTATGGCCAGCTACCTGCTCATCGGCTTCTGGTACTCGGACACGGCCAAGGCGTGGGCGGGCCGCAAGGCCTTCGTCACCAACCGCATCGGTGACTTCGCCTTCCTCATCGGCTCCTTCCTCGTGGTCATCCTGGTGAGCGCCTTCAACACCCAGGCCAACGTGGGCAACTTCGCCCAGGTGAGCGGCAATGCCGAGGCCGCCCAGGTGCGCTTCCGCGAGGGTCTCCAGGCCAAGGGCCCCCTGTCCTTCCAGGGCCTGGAGGTCATGGCCAACGCGCTGCCGAGCGGCGCGGAGACCACCCAGGCGGGCGTCACCCTGCAGAGCACCATCTCCGAGGGGCCGCTCGCGGGCCGCACCTTCGGGGGCGTGCTGACGGTGGCGCTGCTGCTGTTCCTGCTGGGCGCGGCGGGCAAGAGCGCCCAGTTCCCGCTCTACGTCTGGCTGCCGGACGCCATGGCCGGTCCGACTCCCGTCTCCGCCCTCATCCACGCGGCGACGATGGTGACCGCGGGCGTCTACCTCTTCAGCCGCATGAGCTTCCTGCTGGTGATGAGCCCCACCGCCATGGTGACGGTGGCCATCATCGGTGCCTTCACCTCGCTGGTCGCCGCGCTCATCGCCTTCGCGCAGGACGACATCAAGAAGGTGCTCGCCTACTCCACGGTGTCGCAGCTGGGCATCATGTTCATGGGCGTGGGCATGGGCGTCTTCTGGGCGGCCGCGCTGCACCTCGTCACCCACGCCTTCTTCAAGGCGTGCCTCTTCCTGGGCGCCGG
>NZ_DASVWK010000032.1:0-10049 GCF_036389735.1 Archangium sp.
CACAGCACGGGCAGCAGGGCGGTACACTTCACCGAGGAACTCCGGGTGAATGGAAGGGGGCGAGACCCGGCCCATTCTGGCACGGGTGGCGGAAGTGCCCCAAACCGGGGGGACATGAGAAAGGCCGCCCCTCCTTCCGGAAGAGCGGCCCGTCCCTTTCAACGAAGAACCGTTACGGGTGGCTCAGAAGGCGGCGCCGCTGGCGCGGGTGCCCGGAGAGGAGCCCAGCGTCGAGACGGACGTGTGCAGCACGAAGCCGCCGGTGCTGACATCGGGGCTGCGGTTGGCGGACACGCCGTCGGTGCCGGACAGCGTGCTCGAGTAGGTGTACGTGTCCACGTTGGTGCTGCCCGCGTTCTTCACCGTGACGGTGTCGCCGCTGTTGGCCAGACCCAGCGCCCCCGTGGAGGCGCCCACGGCGTTGGTGAGCCCCGTGGGAACGCCGGCCGAGGAACCGAACACCACCAGGGCCTTGCCCGCGCCGAGCACCGTGCCCGTGGCGAAGGTGTGCCGCCTGGCGGTGCTGTCCCAGATGCTCCAGCCGCTGATGTCGATGGAGGAGCCACCCACGTTCACCAGCTCGACGAACTCCTTGGTGACGTCGGAGAGGGGCTCGTTGGCGAGGATCTCGTTGATGATGACCCGGGCCGGAGAGGTGGCGGTCGTCGTGGTGGCCGAGGCGGTGTTGCTGCTGGCGGACTCGTTGTTGGCCGCGTCATCAGCCGTCACGCGGTAGTAATAGGTGGTGCTGGCGGCCAGGCCCGTGTCCGCGTGGCTCGTGCCGCTGACGCTCGCCACGGGCGAGAAGGTGGCGTTGTCGGGGCTGCGGTAGACGTTGTAGCTGGCCACGCCCACGTTGTCGGTGGAGCCCGTCCAGGCCAGGTTCACCTGGCTGGCGGAGGCCGCCGAGGCGCTCAAGTTGCTCGGCGCGGTGGGCGCGGTGGTGTCCGTGGTGCCGCCGCCGGTGCCGCCCGCGCCCGCCAGCCAGGCCACCGCGTTGAGGTGGATGAGGGCGTTGTCGTAGGTGGTGTTCTCCCAGCCGTTGTGGGTGGCGTGGCCGCAGCCGTTGGTCGCGTCCTCGGAGGGCGAGGAGTCACCGATGGCCGCGATGCGCCCCGTGCCATCCGTGGAGGTGGCGAACGTCACCTGCGTGTTGGAGCCTGCGGTGCCCGTCGTCATCCACACGTGCCCCTTGGCGTTGGGGTTGGCCGTGGGGTTGAGCGTCATCGACGTGGAGCCGAACAGGCCCAGGCCCTTGCCCACCGTGGCCTTGCCATAGGGGCCCGTATAGATGATGGGCGAGCTGGTGTCCGAGGTGTACTTCGAGTTCGGGTTGTCGTTGAACCAGTTGTTCGCCTCGGGATCCACCTGGAAGTGGATGCCCCAGGAGACGCCAACCATCAGGTCGTTCATGATCTCCGGCGAGTCCCAGGTGTCGTTGTTGCGGTCCGAGTTCCAGTGGTCGGCGATCATGAACAGGCCGCCACCGTTCTTCACGAAGGCCTGGATGGCCGAGCGCTCCGCGGTGGTGTAGCGGGTGTTGGGCTCGGGGAGGATGAAGACCTTGTAGTTCTTGAGGTCCTGCGCGTTGGTGGTGTCCCCATAGGTGATGCGGCTGCCGGTGGGCAGGCTCTCCACCGCGAAGCCCTTCTTCGCCAGGGCCACGCCGAAGGCGGAGTAGGCGCCGCCCCAGTACGTCTCGGGCGTGGTGGCGGTGATGCCGCTCTGCGCGGGGGTGGGGTAGCGCTGGGCCACGCCACAGGAGTCCTCATCCATCACCCAGTCCGCGTTGCCCGCCGTCTGCGCGTGCATGGCCTCGAAGAGCACCTTCGTCTGGGCCGAGGCGCTGGCGGGATTGAGCAGCGCGACGAGCGGTGCGGCGAACAACACGGAGCGGAACAGGGACTTCATGGTGCCTCCTGGGCGGGGGAGGCACCAAGCAACCACTTGCTTTCTCGGAATTCAAGGGGAGCGTAAAAAACCCACTCTGACTGTATCGCCAGGGGGCACGGGCGGAGCACGGGGAGTGGGGGAACTTGCCCTTGTCAGACCCGGACGCAGGATGGCGGGCTCCCCCACCGCGCAGCGCGAGGTACCCGTGAACCAGGAACGAACCAACCGGTGGCGTCAGCTCCTCTCCTTCCACCGGGTCGGGGACAGGCAGGACCGGGCCCCCCTGGACACCCCGGACGAGCGGACCGAGTTCGACAAGGACTACGACCGCATCGTCTTCTCCAGCGCCTTCCGGAGCCTGCACGACAAGACGCAGGTGTTCCCGCTGTCGACGAGCGACTACACGCGCACGCGCCTGACGCACAGCATCGAGGCCTCGTGCGTGGGGCGCTCGCTGGGGCAGCTCGCGGGGCGCGGCCTGCTGGTGCAGGACGTGGAGGTGGATGCGCCCCGGCTGGGCACCATCGTGGCGGCGGCGTGCCTGGCGCACGACATCGGCAACCCGCCCTTCGGGCACTCGGGAGAGGCGGCCATCCAGCACTGGGTGGAGCGGAGCTTCCCGCGCTTCGAGCCCGGGGAGAAGACGGACGCGCGGCACCCCTTCGCCACCGAGGCGCAGTGGCAGGACCTGGCGCGCTTCGAGGGCAACGCGCAGGGCTTCCGCATCCTCAATCGCTTGCAGTCGAGAAACCGGGACGGCGGGCTGCGCTACACCGTGGCGACGGTGGGGGCGATGAGCAAGTACCCGACGCCCTCGGTGCTCCCGGGCCGGCAGCGCACGAAGAAGGGCCCCATCTCGGAGAAGAAGTTCGGGTTCTTCCAGGACGACGCGCAGCTGGCGCGCGAGGTGTACCGCAAGCTCGGGCTGGTGGAGCGGGAGCCGTACGTCTTCAGCCGCCACCCGCTGGCCTTCCTCGTCGAGGCGGCGGACGACATCTGCTACGCCATCATCGACCTGGAGGACTCGGGGAAGCTGGGCCTCATCCCGATGGAGGACGTCTGCACCTTGATGGAGGAGGTGGCGGAGTTGCAGAAGAACTTCCGGCCCCTGAAGGACAAGGTGGACTGGGAGTCGCGGCTGGGGCGGGCCCGGGCGGGAGCGGTGTTCGCGCTCATCCAGGAGTGCGTGACGGCGTTCGCGGAGAACGTGAAGGCGATGGAGGCGGGGAGCTTCGAGGAGTCGCTGGTGTCGTCACGGCCGGAGGCGGGCGAGAAGCTCAAGCGCATCACGAAGATCACCCAGGAGAAGGGGTACTGGAACGAGCGCGTGCTTCAGATCGAAGCCGCGGGCTTCCGGACGCTGGGGGGCCTGCTGGACATGTTCGCGCCCGCGGTCCTGGCGGACACGCCGAACCGTGAGGAGAAGAAGCTGCGGCAGTTGCTGCCGCTCGAGTTCTTCCAGCGCCCCGGGCCGTACCAGGAGGACCGGGACAAGGCCATCGAGCGGCTCAATCCCTACGAGCGGCTGCTGTGCGTGACGGACTACGTGTCCGGGATGACGGACGGGTTCGCGGTGGAGCTGTTCCAGCGGCTCTCGGGCATCAAGCTGCCGGAGTAGCTCCCATCACCAGGCGTCCCCTCACTCCTCGGGAGTCTTCCGCGAGGACGGGGGCAGGACTTCAATCCGCGTCACGGGATTCCCGCGAGTGTAGAGGTCGGCGGAAGCACGCACGACGGTGCCCTCACGGAGATTCTTGAGGGACAGCTGCTCCCGGCCGCGGAAGACGCGGACGTCATGCGCGAGGGCCAAGGAATTGGAGATGCCCTCGACCTCGAGGACGAGCTGCTGCTGAGACACCGAGCGCACCCGGCCCGTGTAGATGACGTTGACGGCGGCGATGCCTTCGTTGCCGGTATCCGGCCGAGCGGCCTGCGCCCCACCGGCACGCCCCCCGCCGCCCACGCCCTCGCCCGCGGCGTCCCCGAGCCCCACCTGTCCCGCTGGAGCCTCGGCGTTCGGGTCTCCGATACCCACGTTCCCAGCGCCCCCGGTTCCAGCACCCGTCCCGCCCTGCGCGGGGAGTCCCGTCCTGGCGAGCTGCTCCCGCATCCGCGCGTTCTCCTGCTGGAGCCGCTCCACCTCCGCGCGCAGCAGGGAGAGTTCCCGCCGCTGCGCGGCCTCGACGCTCGTCCCCTGCCCCGTCCCGGTCGTTCCCGTGGAGAGACCGGAGGGTTCGGAGCCGGTGTCCTGGGACTGCGCCACGTCCTGAACGGCGCCGCACACGAGGCACAGGCCCAACACCGCGATGCTCAGCTCCACCCAGGTCCGTTTCCTCATCGACGCCGCGCTCCCTTCTTCCGGTAGAACGTTGGGCGGCGGACGTCCACCGGCAACCGGCGTGGGGCCGGGGCGGCGTGAGATGAGAGGGGCGGCCCTGCCGGCTGCTCTCCGAGCCTTCGAGCAAAAAGGAACGGGAGGAGCCGTGGGTGGTGCCCACGAGCCCCTCCTCGAGTCCGTGCCGCTGCTGGAGCGCGTCCGAGCCTTATCGGGTCGACGGGCCGGGCTGCTCTCCCTGGGCCGGGGGAGCCTGCGGCAACATCATCCGTTGCCCGGGCCCCATGCCCTCGGGGCGCGGTTGCGGTTGCCGCTGCTGCTGCTGTCTCGGCTGCGGCTGCTCGTCGATGACGACGATGGCCCGCGCGTGCTCCTCGCCATCGATGTACTCGAGCGAGGTACGCACCGCGGCCCCCTCGGACAGCTGCCTCGGGTTGATGGCCTTCCCGTCATCGACCACCCGCGTCCCCCGGCCGATGCGCAGGTTGTAGACGCTGCCGTCCTCGGGATCGACGACCTGGATGCGATTGGAGGAGACGGCGCGCACCGTGCCATCGAACGTCACGGTGGCCACGGCGATGGGCCCCTCCGCACGGATGTTCGACGTGTCCGTCGTGCCCCCGCCACCCGTGCCTCCGCCACCCGTGCCTCCGCCACCCGTGTCGCCGCCGCCCGTGCCCCCGCCACCCGTGCCCCGTCCCTGGTCTCCCACCAGCCGCTCCAGGCGAGTCACGCGCTCGCGCAGGAAGGTGATCTCCCGCTGCATCGCATCGCCGCTCATGGGCACCTGCGCCGAGGCCTGCCCGCCACCACTCCCGCCACCACCGCCAGCGCCGCTTCCGCCGGCTCCCTGTGCACCGGCACCACCCGTACCGCCAGCGCCGACGTCTCCGCCCGCCGTGCCGCCACCGCCCCCACCCTGCCCCGCGCCTCCGGTCCCACCGCCAGCACGGTCAGCGGGCGGAGGAATCTCGTCACTGGTTCCGCGATAGGTCGGGCCCGCGGTATCCGCGCCAGCCGCGCCCGTGCCCGTCTGGCCACCGGTCATGCCCGCGCCGCCACCGGTCATCCCGCCCATGCCCCCACCACCCGCGCCAACTCCGCCCCCACCCGCGCCGCCACCACCCGTCCCCGCGCCTCCCGTGGCCGGCTGCCCCTGGGCTGTTCCCACCGTCCCGGCCGACTGCTGTCCGGGCGCTCCCGCCGCATCGATGGCGTTCGTGTCCTGCCCGCGATCGATGCTGGCCGCGCCGGACGGGCTGCCCGCCGGCTGCTGTGTGGCGGGAGCCTGGGCTCCCGTGTTCTGCTGCGCCAGGGCCACCAGAGGGGCAGTCCCCAAGGCCAGCGCCATCCAGATGGCTCTCCGCATGCCGTCCTCCTCGTCATCCCCTCCCCGTGGCGAAAGGTGGGAATTGTTCTCGAAGGCACACACCCGGAGGGGGTCGGCGCCGAGCTTCCTCGGCGGCTCCAGGGGCGGGCAGGCGGGTTGAACGCAACGAACCAGCAGGAAAGAGAAGGAGCGGTGAAACTTCCGGTCGCTTCATGTCACCCAGGCGCGTGGCCCACCTCTTCGCGGTCCGACTGACCCTCGCTGGCGACGCGTCCTCCGCGGAGGATGACGAGCACCGGCTGCTGTCGCGCGCGCGGCGGGGGGATCCGGTCGCCTTCCGCGCCCTCTTCGAGCGGCACTCCCCCGCCGTCTGGCGCTTCATGAGGGATCTCTTCCGGGACGACGCCGCCGCGGACGAGGCCACCCAGGAGACCTTCGTGCGCGCGCACGGCAAGCTCGGGGCGCTGCGCGACGAGGCGCGGCTGGCCTCGTGGCTGCTGGGGATTGCCCGCCACGTCTACCTGGAGTCGCGCCGGGGCCGGGCCACGCACCTGGACATCGCCTCCGAGGAGAGCGAGCCGCTGCTGGAGTCGGTGCTGCCCTCGCCCACGCCGGAGGACCTGCTGCTGGACCGCGAGCTGGAGGGACTGCTGGCGAAGGCGCTCGGGGAGCTGCGCGAGGAGCGGCGGGCGGCGCTGCTGCTGCGGCTCGACCACGGGCTGCCGTACGAGGAGATCGCCCAGGTGATGGGCTGGTCGCTGCCCAAGGTGAAGAACGAAATCCACCGGGCCCGGCTGCAGCTGCGCGAGCGGCTCGCCGCCCATGTGGGCAATGGAGGCCGTCCATGAGTCCGTCGCACAATCCCCCGTGCCGCGAGTCGGAGCTGGACGCGCTGCTGGCCGGAGAGCTGTCCGCGGAGGACGCCGAGCGCGTGCGAGCCCATGCGGCCCTGTGTGCCACGTGCACGCGCGCGCTGGCGTGGCAGAGGCTGGAGCGCGGGTGGATGGCGCAGCGGGCCAGGCGCATGCCCTCGCGGCCGGCGCTGAGCTACGGCGCGCTGGAGGCCCGGCTGCGAGCGCCCGTGCCCCGCCGGAGCCCGTGGGTGCCACGAGGGCTGATGGCGCTGGGCGCGGTGGCGGCGGTGCTGTTCGTGGCGCTCGGCCTGATGCCGCGCTCGGCCCCCCCGGCCTTCTCGGCCGAGGAGACGTGGGGAGACGGGCTCATGTCCGTGGCGACGGTGGAAGCCTGCATGGACCCGAGCATCGAGGCGGTGGCACGCGTCGAGGCGCGTTTCGGCGCGTGCCTGCTCGCCTCGCCAGCGGCTACTGCGAGCTCTCGCTGAGGGCGAGGTCCACCGCCGCCTTGGCCTGCACGAGGCCCCAGCCGAAGGCGATGTCCTGGTCGGCGGACGTGACCGGGTCGTTCGGGTCGCCGAGGCGCTTGGCGGAGCGCTCGAGGATGCTGCGCACCTGGGCGTTGGTGAGGGTGGGGCGGGCGCTCCACACCAGCGCGGCCACACCGGCCACATGGGGCGTGGCCATGGAGGTGCCGGAGCTGAAGGCGTAGTCGCTGCCCTTGAGGGTCAGCTTCACGTTGGAGCCGAGCTGGGCGCGGACGGTGGGAATGGCGGTGGTGGGCACCGCGGTCACCGGAGGCCAGTGGCTGCTGCGCGAGCCGAGGGTGAAGCCGAGCACCTCATCATCCTTGGGGTCGTTGTTGCCGATGATGACGGCGTGGGCACCCTGCGACCTCACGTTCTTCACCTTCTCGGCGAAGGTGATCTCCCCGCGGTCCACGTAGGCGACGAACCCCTCGCAGGTGGCGCCGGGGCAGGAGCGCAGGCCCGTGCCCAGGCCGCAGTCGATGAGCTTGCCCTCGTACCCACCGGAGGTCGGAGCGTACAGGGGGGCGCTCGACGGGAGGAAGGCGCCGCCGGCCACCAGCTCCGCGAAGGGCGACTGGCCACGGGGATAGGTGGAGTACACGGGCTCACCGGGGGCCACCAGGCTCAAGAAGGGCCCGCCCTGGGAGAAGGTGGAGCGCTTCTCCTCGTCGGTCACCGAGCCCACCGCGATCACGGTCTCGTAGGCGGCCGGATAGGTCTTCGTCTCCGGGGTGGCGATCTCTCCGCCGTTGCCGCTGGCGGCGACGGTGAGCATGCCGCCGGCCCAGACCTCCTCGAAGGCGGTCCTCTCCTCCGGGTTCTCACTGGACGAGCCCAGCGAGAGCGAGGCGATCTTCGCGCCCTGGTCCCTGCACCACTTGATCGCGGCGATGACGTCCGAGGTGTTGCCCTCGCCCTTCTTGTCGAGCACGCGGGCCACGAGGAGGGTGGCGCCGGGGGCCACGCCCACCATGCCCTGGGGGCTCAGCTTCTTGTCGTTGGGGTCCACCGTGGCGCCGGAGCCGGGCTGGGCGACGATGGTGCCCGCAACGTGGGTGCCATGGCCTCCGCCCCACCCGTTCTCGTCGCGGTCCATCGGCGAGTTGTCCTTGTCGACGTAGTCCCAGCCGCCACCGTACGCGGCCATGATCTCCGGGTGCTCGGGATCGATACCGCTGTCGATGACACACACCTTGATGCCCTGGCCGGTGATGGCCCCGGGCTCGATGACGCCATTGCCATCGAGGTCCCACACCTTGTCGGCCTGCACCATGCGCAGGGCCCAGGTGTACTCGCTGGGGCTGGCCTGGGTGTTGAGGGGCCGGCGAGTGCCCAGCACGGGCTCCTCGAACAGGGTGGCCACGGGCGCGAGGGCCGAGGTGCCGAGCGCGTACACCTTGCGGTCCTCGGAGATGGAGAGCACCTCGGGGTCCTGGGAGAGCCGGGCCAGCTCCTCGGAGGAGAGGGAGAGGGCCATCGTGTCGGACTCGGGCCAGTGGTACTTCACCCGGGCGCCGAGCTGGCGCACCTTGTCCTCGCGCTGGCGGGGCACGGCGGCGGAGGCGGCGAGGTTCAGGACGCCCGGCTTGCGGAAGCGCACCAGCACGCGTTGGAGGCCGTCAGTGGCCGGGGCGGAGCTGAGCGCCGAGGTGGAGGTGGAGAGCTCGGCCCCGTGGGCGTCGCCGCTGAACGGCATGACGAGATCCGGGCACAGTGCCTGCTCCTCCACGACGGGGGGGGTGATTTCCTCCGGCTTG
Organism: Archangium sp.; assembly: GCF_036389735.1. Classification (GTDB taxonomy): domain Bacteria; phylum Myxococcota; class Myxococcia; order Myxococcales; family Myxococcaceae; genus Archangium. The sequence continues at coordinate 8,700 of NZ_DASVWK010000032.1, forward strand.
CAGGCGCTCACGCCCAGGCCGAGCAGGCCCAACAGTACCAATCGCCTCATGTGTCACGTCTCCTTCACCCCGTCGGAGGGGATCGCACCGCCGTGGCGGTACCGGGCCGAGGAATGGAGAGAGCCAACGTGTGGCCCCAATAGCCATTCCCCGATGACACACGGTAGGCCGTCTGCTTGCTCGGCGGTAGGGAGGACGAGCGCCCGGACGCCGGAAGGAGCCGTGCGGGTGCGGGGTGGTGGACGTCAGCGCGAGGTGGAATCGACGGAGAACAGACGCTCCACGTCGCGCGAGTAGTCGGCGAGCTGGCGCTCGACGGTGTCGGGGTTCCACCCGAGGAGGGGGGCGATGTCGGAGGCGGCGAGGCGCGCGGCGGAGCGACCGAGATCTCTCGTCTCGAAGGCCACCTTGAGGCGACGGACGAGCAGGTCGGACAGGGTGTGGACGAGTTCGTGGGTGACGCCGTGGACGGCCTCGGCCCGGATGTAGGGAAGGCCGGGGACGAGGGGCTCGGCGAGGTGGGGCTGCTCACGGGTGAGGGCCCACACCTGGCGCCAGCGGCCGCCGTAGCAGCGCACGAGGTGGAGGGCGGTGTCCTCGCGGGCGACCTCGGCGCGGGCGGCGGAGAGCTCTGCGTCGAACGAGGGGATGTCGCCGCCGGGAAGCGGGAGCGAGTCGGTGAGCGTCTTGGTGTGGGGGACGACGAGGACGTCCTGGACGGCGTCGACCATGTCGCGGGCCATGACGCGGTAGGTGGTGAGCTTGCCGCCGGAGATGGTGAGGACGCCGGTGGGGCTGGTGTGGATGGCGTGCTCGCGGCTGGCGCTGTTGGCGCCATCGGAGCCGGCATAGCCACTGGCGACGAGGGGGCGGATACCGGCCCAGGCGCAGACGACGTCCTCGCGGGTGAGGTGGACGTCGGGGAAGAAGCCGTTGGCGGAGGCCAGGAGGTAGTCGAGGTCGGAGACGCTGGCGCGCACCTCGGAGGGGTGGGCCTGGGTGGTGGTCTCGGTGGTGCCGATGATGGTGTGGGTGTGGGCGGGGAGGATGAACATGACCCGGCCGTCGACGGGGGACAGCAGGGTGAGGGCGGAGTCGACGGGCAGCCGCTCGCGAGGGATGGAGATGTGGACGCCCTTGGAACCGCGGACGCTGGGGCTGGCACCGTTCTTCGAATCGAGCCGGCGGATCTCATCGCTCCAGGGCCCGGTGGCGTTGACGAGGACGCGGGCGCGGACGGAGAGCTGCTGACCGGTGAGGTCATCGACGACGGTGGCGCCGCGGGCGCGGTTGTCCTCGAGGAGGAGGCCGCGGACGGTGGCGTGGTTGAGGACGATGGCGCCGGCCTCG
>NZ_DASVWK010000033.1:0-18454 GCF_036389735.1 Archangium sp.
AGGTGCTACAGAACGAGCCCTGCCAGGCAAGGCAGAGCTGGGGACGCACGCGCACGGTCATCCCGGGGCGGATGACACCCGGGACCTCGCCCGACCGCGCGCGAGCCGAATAGAACGCTTCGAGCGAGAAGCCACTCGCGGGCTCCGGCACGGGCTCCTCCCGCTTGCGGAGGAACCCGAGGAGCGCCCGGCGGCTGATTCCTGCCTGCGCGCTCAAGGCTTCGCCTCCATCGCCATGCGCTGGTCGAGCTGCGCCGAGGAGCCATGGCACTGCTGGCAGTTCTGCCTGTCCGGGTGCGAGGTGCGCAGCCCGGGCGGCCCCTTGGGCCCGTGGCAGCTCGCGCACTCGTTCCGCATGAGCGTCGGGTGCGGCATCGTCGGCGGTGCTCCCGCCCAGGCCCGCGCGCCATTCCCAGCCGAGGCCAGCCCGACGAAGCTGTTCCTCGGCATGTCCTTGTACTGCGCCAACGGGCGGGGCGAGTCCCCCACCACGTGGCACTGCGTGCAGCTCTGGTACGGCGCGTGGCTGATCCTCGGAGCCACCCGGTTGCCCAGCTTCATGCCCTCCCCGTGGCAGGCGAGGCAGCCGGGCACCTCCCGCTGATCAATCTCATGCGGAATGGTGGGCGGAGCCCCATCGTAGGCCCGGTGCGTCTTGCGCTGGGCCACGGCCTGGGCACGCTGCGCGGGGGTGGCCACCGGCAGGGGCTTCACCGGGAACTCCTCCTCCGCCAGCGCAGCGATGGCACCCTCGTACATGTGCGCGTTGTCCCCGCGCCGTGCCTCGAGCAGCTCCCCATAGCTCGGAGCGCGCTCGGCCCGCTGCGCGTGGGGGTCGGACGCGACGGGGCGCTCGGGCAGCTCCGGCTCGCGGAGGCCCGCGAAGTACCCGGTGGCCGCGAATGCCACCGCCACGGCGGCGCCCACGTGGAGCCAGCGTGCTGGGAGGCCACTCCCCTGTTCGCCCACGGAGCTCATCCCTGTTTCTCCGCGACCCGCTCACGCCGTCGAACCCGGGCCGCGCACTTCTTGTAGTCGGGCTGCTTGGAGAACGGATCATGCTCGTCGAGGGTGAGCCCGTTGATGAGCAGCCGCTCGTCGAAGAACGGGACGAAGAGCGAGCCCTCGACGGGCTCACCCCGCCCGCCAATCCACACCGGCAGGTCGAGCTTCCCGCGCCGCGTCTCCACCGTCACCCAGTCCCCGTTGGCCACCCCGAGCCGCCGGGCATCGGCGCGGTTCAGCTCCACGTAGGCCTGGGGCATGGCGCGCTGGAGCTGCGGAATGCGCATGGTCATCGTGCCCGAGTGCCAGTGCTCGATGACGCGACCGGTGCACAACCAGAAGGGGAAGTCGGCGTCGGGCGACTCGGGCGGGGGCTCGTAGGGGCTGAACCAGATCTGCGCCCGGTCGTCATGCGTCGTCGAGTGGTAGAACTGGATGTCGCGGCCCTTCTTCACGTACGGGTCGTCGAAGCCGGAGAAACGGAACTTCGTCTCGCGCCAGCTACCGTCCTGCTGTTGCACCACGGGCCAGCGCAGACCGCGCGCCTTCACGTACTCCGGATAGGGCGCCAGATCCTTGTGCTTGAGGCGGGTCGTCTTCCGGTACTCCTCGAAGAGGCGCTCGTCGACGTTGACGTCGTAATAGTGGGCGAAGTCCCAGATGGGGACGGGCTTGCCATCCTTGCCCTTCACCTCGAAGAGGAAGCGGCCGTCCTGGTCCTTCATCCCCGCGAAGCCGAGCTCGAAGAGCCGGTTGGCCACGGCGATGAGCTGCCAGGCGTCATCGCGGGCCTGCCCGGGCGGCTGCACCATCTTGAACCACTGCTGGGTGCGGCGCTCGGAGTTGCCCGTCATGCCGTTCTTCTCCACCCACATGGCCGAGGGGAGGATGAGATCGGCGATGCGCGCGGTGGCCGAGGGGTAGACATCCGAGACGATGAGGAACTTGTCCGCGAGCTCGCGGCTGGGGTCCACGAGCTTGTGCGTGTTGGGCAGGGTCTGCGCGGGGTTCGTCACCTGCACCCAGATGGTGTGGATGTCACCGCCCTGCTCGGTGGGCGTGGAGAAGCGCTTCCACATCTCCAGCGTGTGGTAACCGGGCTTGTCATGGAGACGGCCCGGGGGGACGTTCCAGATCTCCTCCATCTGGGCGCGGTGCTCGGCCTTGGCCACCACGCGGCCACCGGGGAGCGCATGAGCGAGCGTGCCCACCTCGCGCACGGTGCCGCACGCGGAGGGCTGGCCGGTGAGGCTGGTGGGCGCATCACCCGGCTTGCCGAAGTGCCCGCTGAGCAGGTGGAGCCCGTGGACCAGGTTGTTGATGGCCGTGCCCCGGGTGTGCTGGTTCATCCCCATGCACCACAGGCTGGTGATGCGCACGTCACGCCGGCCGAACAGGTCCGCGAGCATCCGCAGGTCCTTCGCCGGGACACCCGAAAGCTGCTCCACCTTCTCCGGGGTGTACGGCGCGAGCAACTCCCGGTACTCCTCGAAGGTGATGGCCTTGCCCTCGAGCGTGGGGGGCGAGCTGGGAGCGCGGAAGGCGCAATTGGCCTCGATGAAGGCCTTGTCGTAGGTGCCGTTCTCCAGCAGCAGGTGGGCGATGCCGCAGGCAATCGCCAGGTCCGTGTTCGGCTTGAAGCGCAGCGAGTGGTCGCAGAACCCACTGGTGCGCGTCTTGCGCGTGCCGATGTCGATGAGGGTCACCTTCTCCCCGCGCGAGCGCCGGTCAATCACACGTGAGAAGAGGACCGGGTGCATCTCCGCGGGGTTGTTGCCCCACATGATGAGCACGTCGCAGGCGTCGAGGTCGTCGTAGCAGCCAGCGGGCTCGTCCACGCCGTAGGTGGCGAGAAAGCCCGTCACCGCCGAGGCCATGCACAGCCGCGCGTTGGCATCCAATTGGTTGGAGCCCAGGCCGCCCTTGACGAACTTCGAGGCGGCATAGCCCTCGGGGATGGTCCATTGGCCGCTGCCATAGACGCCGAAGCCCTTGGGGTCCTTCAGCACGCGGCGGGCGACGATGTCGATCGCCTCCTCCCAGGAGATGGGCACGTGCGTGTCGCCCTTCTTCAGGAGTGGCTGGGTGAGTCGGTCCTGGCCGTAGAGGGCGAGCCCCACGTGGTAGCCCTTCACGCACAGCAGGCCCTTGTTCACCTCGGCCTTCTGGTCTCCAGCGATGGCCACCACCTTGCCGCCCCGCACGCCCACCTGGACGTGGCAGCCGGTTCCACAGAAGCGGCAGGGGGCCTTGTTCCACTGCACACCGTTGCCGTGACGAGAGGCAACCGATGGCTCCATCGCGGCCTTGTCCTGACCATAGGCGAGGCGGCTGGCCGCCATCGTCGCGGCCGCCATGGCCGTCCCCTTGAGGAAGTCCCGGCGTTCCATGGCTCAGCACTCCTCCTGCTCGGAGAAATCCACCATCACGACATCCACGAAGCTCACTCCTGGCAACTCCCTCAGGGACTCGGCGAGTGCCTCGCCCTCGGGCAGGCTCCTCGTCTCCAGCACCACCGGAAGCCAGCTCTCCTCCAGGGGCGGGCCCAGGGTGATGCGCGGATCGCGAGCGACTTCGGAAAGCGCGCGCGCCCTCAGCTGGGGAGACGCGTCCAGGGTGAGCACCAGGCTGCTGATGGGCATACGGGTTCCGTCCATTCGGGGCACGGCCCCCTGGAGCAAGAGACGGACCACCCCACCCCGCCCGCGGCCAACGCTCGCGCGACGCAAAACCTGCGCTCGAAGCAGCTTCAAGGATGCAGGCTTTTCGCGGACAGCCGGGCGCTCGGGGGAGGAGCCCGCTGGCACGGGGGGTGCTTTGCGCTGACCGCCGTGGAGAGTCACCTCTACAGATTGATGCGCCCGGCGCTCGTCAGCGCGCTGCTCGCCCTTGGCGGATGCGGGAAGGACCAGCCCGCGCGCTTCCAACCGCCCCCGGGAGCACCGACCGGCAGGGAAACCATCCACCAGCCGGCGAAGCTCACCTCCGTGGAGAGCGACCAGAAGGATGCCCTGGGCCGGCCCCTTCGCGTGTCATGCGAGAGCTGTCACTCGCTGCGTGAGACGAAGCCCATGCCCTCGCGACCCGAGGAGCTGACGGAGTTCCACCAAGGACTCCAGTTCCGCCACGGGGAGCTCGCCTGCACCTCGTGCCACCAGGCCCGGGAGCCACGCACGCTGCACCTGGCCACGGGCGAGCCGCTGCCGATGACGGAGGCGCTGACGCTGTGCGCGCAGTGCCATGGCCCGCAGCACCGCGACTTCAAGGCGGGGGCGCACGGAGGGATGACGGGCCATTGGGACCTCTCACGGGGGGACCGCACGCGGAACAACTGCGTGAGCTGCCATGACCCGCACACGCCGAAGTACGCGGGCGGGCATCCGGTGATGCCTCCGCGCAACCCGAAGGAGGCCCCAGGCCATGAGTGACACCGTCTCCCGCCGCACGGTGGTGAAGGCCGCCGGGGCCACGCTGGGGGCCGCGGCCTTCGCGCACGCGATGGCGCCGCTCACCGAGTGGACGCAGGACTTGAGCGTCGATCAGTTCCTCCAGAAGCACTACAAGGAGCTGACGCGCGAGGAGATGGCGCGAATCCTGGTGCACCTCAAGGCCGAGGCGAAGCAGAAGTACGGCCGAGACGTGGACATCCAAGACCTCCCGCCGCAGGAGGGCGTGTCGTTCGGCTATGCGCTCAACTTGAGCGTGTGCATCGGCTGCCGCAAATGCGCCGAGGCGTGCCACCACGAGAACAACCACGACCGGCGCACGGGCAACTCGTACATCCGGGTGCTGGAGATGCAGCAGGGCAGCCTGGACCTGGAGCACGGCAACGCGAACTACGACCATCCGGTGCCGGCCGAGGGCAGGTACTACCTGCCGGTGCAGTGCCACCAGTGTGACAACGCGCCGTGCGTGAAGGTGTGCCCGGTGCAGGCCACGTGGAAGGAACCGGACGGCATCGTGGTGGTGGACTACAACTGGTGCATCGGCTGCCGGTACTGCGAGGCGGCCTGCCCCTACCACGCGCGGCGCTTCAACTGGGCGAAGCCGGAGATACCGGCCGAGGAGCTCAACCCGGACCAGGGCTACCTGTCCAACCGCGTGCGCCCGCAGGGCGTGGTGGAGAAATGCACCTTCTGCCTGCACCGCACGCGTGCGGGCCGACTGCCGGCGTGCCTGGAGGCGTGCCCCACGGGGGCACGGGTGTTCGGCAACCTGTTGGATCCGAAGAGCCCCATCCGCTGGGTGCTCGAGAACAAGCGCGTCTTCGTGCTCAAGGAAGAGCTCGGGACGCGGCCCCGCTTCTTCTACTTCTTCGACAAGTGAGCCATGGCTGCTTCCCGTCACCTGCTCGACTACCCGCGGTTCCTGGGACGGCTCCTGTGGATGAGCACGGACGGGAGCTGGCGCTTCTACACGTGGATGACGGTGCTCACCGCGATTGCCCTGGTGGGCGCCAATGCCTGGGCACACCAGATGGTCGAGGGCATGGCCCTCACGGCGATGAGCGACCACGTCTCCTGGGGCCTGTACATCGCCAACTTCACCTTCGGGGTGGGACTGGCGGCGGGCGCGGTGATGATGGTCATCCCCGCGTACCTGTACCATGACCATGAGATGCACGATGTGACCCTGATTGGCGAATTGCTCGCGATCGCGGCCATCTTCATGTGCCTGTTGTTCATCGTGGTGGACATGGGCCGCCCGGACCGCTTCTGGCACATCATGCCTGGGATTGGCCGGTTCAACTGGCCGGTGTCGATGCTCTCCTGGGACGTGGTGGTGCTCAACGGCTACCTGTTCATCAACCTGCACATCTGCGGCTACCTGCTCTACATGAAGTTCCTGGGCCGCAAGCCGCGCAAGCAGTGGTACCTGCCCTTCGTCTTCCTCTCCATCTTCTGGGCCATCAGCATCCACAGCGTGACGGCGTTCCTCTACAGCGGGCTGGGCGGGAGGCCGTTCTGGAACTCGGCGCTGCTGGCGCCCCGGTTCATCGCCTCGGCGTTCATCACGGGCCCGGCGTTCGTCATCATGCTGCTGCAGGTCATCCGCCGCTTCACGGGGCTGCCCATCGGCGAGGGCCCACTGCGCACGCTGACCTCGGTGATGCGGGTGACGGTGCTGCTCAACCTGTTCATGCTGGGCTCGGAGCTGTTCACCGCCTTCTACACCGGCGGCTCACATGCCACGGCGGTGCGCTACCTGTTCTTCGGCTCGCACGGGAAGCACGCGCTGGTGCCGTGGATCTGGACGGGGGTGGCGCTCAACCTCGCCTCGGCGGTGGTGGTGCACCTGCCGGCCACACGGCGTCACGTGGGCCTGCTGAACCTGGCGTGCGCGCTGGCCTTCGCGGGCGTGTGGATTGAAAAGGGAATGGGCCTCATCATCCCCGGCTTCGTCCCGAGCACCCTGCACGAGGTGGTGGAGTACGTGCCCACCCTCACCGAGTGGAAGGTGACGGCGGGCATCTGGGCCTTCGGGCTGATGGTGCTGACGGTGGCGGTGAAGGTGGCCCTGCCGGTGCTCAGCGGCCAGCTCGTGGCCTCGCACGCCGAGCACGGGCAGGCCGGACACGGAGACGCGGCCCCGGAGTCCAAGCAGGCCGCGTAGGAAGGGGGCCATCGTTTTTGGGGGGTCCCACGCAACTTCCGCGCGGGCCCACCGATAACTGTGGGCACAGGTCTTACTTTTCAAGAAATAGAAATATCCCATGCCCGCCCTGAATCCCGTTCGTCGCCCGGTATCCGCCCCCAGCATCAGCGCCCTCTCCGTCCTGAAGGAGGGCGCGAATGGGCCCCAGGTGGCGGACCTCCAGCGCAAGCTCGCGGCGGCCGGCTTCAGCCCGGGCGCGGCCGATGGGGCCTTCGGACCCAAGACGAAGGCCGCCGTCGTCGCCTTCCAGCGCGCCCGGGGCCTCGTGGCCGACGGCATCGTGGGCCCCAAGACGTGGGCGGCCCTCAACGCGGCGCCCCCCAGTGCCCCCGGCGGCACGGTCCTCAAGGAGGGCGCGCGCGGCGCGTCGGTGGTGGACCTCCAGAAGAAGCTCGCCGCCCACGGCTTCAGCCCCGGCGCGGCCGACGGTGTCTTTGGCCCCCGGACCGAGTCCGCGGTGAAGTCCTTCCAGCGCGCCAAGGGGCTGGTGGCTGACGGAATCGTGGGTCCCAAGACGTGGGGCGCCCTCAACTCGACGCCCTCCACCCCGCGCCCGCCGCCGACGGGCCCCACCGGCCCGACGGGCCCCGTGGGCCCTGTCACCCCCGGCAACGGCAACTTCGCCAGCGGCGTGGTGGCCCTCGCCCAGGCGGAGCTGAACAAGGGCGTGGCGGAGAACCCGCCCGGCAGCAACCGCCAGCCCTACTCGGCCTTCTGGAACCGCCCGCCCGAGCCCTGGTGCGCGGACTTCGTGAGCTACATCTGCCGTCAGAACGGCAACAAGGACATCAACTTCGCCTCGGTGGACATGCTGCTCGGCCACCTGAAGAAGACGGGCCAGTTCCACGCCAACAACCCGGCCGCGGGCGACATCATCATCTTCGACTGGAACCGCAACGACAACGACCCGTCCGAGCACACCGGCATCGTGGAGAGTGTGTTCCAGCGCGACGGGAAGACGTGGGTGCAGACCATCGAGGGCAACTCGAGCAACAAGGTCGCCCGGCGCCAGTACCCGGTCAATGACCAGAGCATCGTGGGCTACGGCACGGTGAAGGGCACCGGCGGCGGCGCCTCCGTCCCCGGCACCCCGCCCCCGTCGGGCGGCGTGGGCCGGCCCACGCTGCGCCAGGGCGCGAGCGGCCCGGATGTGATGGACCTGCAGAAGCGCCTCAACGAGCTGGGCTTCGGCGTGGGCACGGCCGATGGCGACTTCGGGCCCAAGACGCTGGCCGGGGTGAAGGCCTTCCAGAAGGCCAAGGGGCTGGAGGCGGACGGCATCGTCGGCCCCAAGACGTGGAGCGCGCTGGGCATCACCGCCTCGCGCCCGGTGGAGCCGGGGACGCCCACGGGCGAGGGCGTGTCGGTGCAGCAGCTGCGCGCCATCATGCCGAACCTGTCGGCCTCGAGGGCCAACGAGTTGATGCCGCACCTCAACAAGGCCATGGCCGAGGCGGGCATCAACACCCCGCGCCGCCAGGCGGCCTTCCTCGCGCAGCTGGCGCACGAGAGCGGCGAGTTCCGCTACTTCGAGGAGATCGCCGACGGCAGCAGGTACGAGGGGCGCAAGGACCTGGGCAACACCCAGCCGGGCGATGGCAGGCGCTTCAAGGGCCGCGGCCCCATCCAGCTGACGGGCCGCAGCAACTATACGAATGCCGGCAAGGCCCTGGGCCTGGACCTCGTGGGCAACCCGGCGCAGGTGGCCACTCCCGAGGTGGGCTTCCGCACCACGGCCTGGTACTGGAACAGCCGCAACCTCAACAGCTACGCGGACGCCGGTGACTTCGACGCCATCACCAAGCGTATCAATGGTGGCTACAACGGCAAGGCGGATCGTGATCGTTACTACGCCCGCGCGCTGAACGTCCTGTCGCGGTAGTCCTTCGCGAACCGCTTCCTCGCCCGTCGTGCAAGCGACGGGTTGCATTTGAAGCGGCGCGCCCAGGGGCCCCCCGGCAATGACCTGATTCGTGTGCTGATAGAGTTCGTACCACCAGCTTCCGCCCAGCCATGCGCATGGCCCCAACACCGGCTCGGGCGAGTTCGTGAGGAGAACTCCCTTGTCAGGCATGAGTAGAGCGTCGTTCCTCGGTTTTCTTGCCGCCGCACAGGCTCTTGTCGGCGGCTGTGCGGCTTCTGAGGACCAGCCCCCGCGCGCCAGCGTGTCCTACCCGCCCGTGTTCCGTGCCGACTTCCCGGACCCGTTCATCCTCGAGCATGAGGGGCGATATCTCGCCTATGCAACGAATACGGGAGGGGCCAACGTGCAGATGGCGTCGTCCACCAATCTCGCGAGCTGGCAGATCCTTTGGGATGAACGGACGCCGAGCCGGCTGCACGATGCGATGCCCGTCCTCCCTTCCTGGGCGAAGGCTGGCTTCACCTGGGCGCCCGAAGTGCTGCGAACACCGGGCGGCTTCGTGCTCTATTTCACCGCGCGCCACGCCGCCAGCGGCCTCCAATGCATCGGAGCCGCGAGCAGCCACGACCCGCGCGGTCCCTTCACCTCGCAAGCCTCCGAACCCCTCGTGTGTCAGTACGAACTCGGCGGTACGATCGACGCGAGCCCGTTCCGTGCTCCGGACGAGCAGCTCTACCTTTACTTCAAGAATGATGGGAACAACCCGGGCTTCAACAAGCCGACGGAGCTCTTTGCCCAGCGTCTGTCCCCCGACGGGCTCAGCCTGGTCGGCAACCCCGTCTCCTTGAGCCGCAATGACAAGCCCTGGGAGGGACGCGTGGTCGAGGCTCCGACCATGGTCGCGCGGGAGGGCTCCTACGTCCTGTTCTTCTCCGCCAATGACTATGCATGGCACGACACCCAGCGGGTCTCGAGCTACGCGCTCGGTTACGCCACCTGCGAGGGGCCACTGGGACCCTGCGTCGATGCTCCGAACAACCCGTTCCTCGCCAGCACGTCTCAACCCTGCCTCAGCGGCCCCGGCCATCAGACCGTGTTCCGCTCCGAGGGCAGGGAGCTCCTCGCCTTCCATTCATGGGCAGCGACAGCCGAGTGCAGGCCAGCGAAACGGGGCCGTTTCATGCACCTGGTTCAACTCTCCTGGCAAAACGGCGTGCCCCAAATCGCCCCTCTCGAGCCTCGTTGAGGCGACGGGCGAAGAAGAGCGAGCGACCGCGGCGAGGCTGGAGCACCCCCAGCCTCGCCGGTCGCCATCCTTCTGGACCTAGATGCGGACGCGGACGCCCAGCGAGTAGACGCTCTCCTCGTAGCGCACGTCGCGGGGGTAGGTGCTGCCCTCGGGCGTGAACTGCCTGAAGTTCCTGAAGGGATTACCGAGGATGTTCGACGCGTCGAAGGTGAAGGTGACCTTCTCCCAGGGCGAGTAGCTCCCCGAGAAGTCGAGACGCGAAACGCCGTCCACGAACTCACCCGTGAACCCCTCCCCCGCCGGATTCTGGACGTAGGCGGAGATCCAGCGAGAGCGCTGGTTATAGGCCAGACGGGCGGAGAGCTTCTCGCGCTCGTACATCGCGACGAGGTTGTAGGACCACTTGGAAACGCCGGGGATCCGGCCGGTCTCGCCCAGCTCGAGCTCGAAGCCCGTGGGGAAGGCCTGCTGGTCGTCCAGATAGGTGACGTTGGCATAGGCACCGAAGCCGCCGAGCCAGCCCGGGAGGAAGTCGAGGAAGGTCCCGGCCGAGGCTTCGAAGCCCTGGATCCTGCCCTCGCCGCCGTTCACCGGAATGTTCACGCGGGTCCGACCCGGCCCATACGTCGGGTGGTCCCGGGTCACGTCGAGGTTCGTGACGAAGCCGTCGATGTCGCGGCGGAACACGGCGAGTGACGCCATACCGGTCTGCAAGAAGTAGTACTCGAGCGTGGCGTCGAAGTTGGTCGACCGGACGGGCTCGAGATCGGGGTTGCCGCCCGAGCCGGTGACCTGGCAGCTCGGAGGCGGGCTGGGCTCCGACAGACAGGGCGGCGGCGAGCCGAGGACGATCGGGCGCATCTGCTCGAAGCCCGGCCTCGTACGGGTCTGGCTGGCGGAGAGCCTCAGCTGGAGGTCGCGAATGAGCCGAAGCCTCGCGCTGGCATTGGGAAGCAGGTCGGTATAGCTCCCGCTGTCCGTCTGGGTGGTGGTCTCGGTGGGGAAGATGGTGACGGTGGTGTTGGTGCGCACCGCCCGGAGGCCAACGACGCCGTCAACCCGCAGCTCGCCCACCTTGAACTCGTAGCGCGCCTGCCCATACCCGGCGAAGTTCCGCTCGTTCGCCTCGAAGAGATTCAACAGCTTGGGCCCACCCGGGGTGAAGTTCTGCATGGCGCGCAGCTGCTCCCCATTGCTCCGGAGGCTCTCGTACGTCGGCACGACCCAGGTCCGTGTCTGCTGGATGTCGCTGCCTCGGAAGCCGCCGCGGAACACATGAAGATCGACCGGCATCTCGGAGAGCGGCGTCCCACCCATGAGCGTGCCGTAGCGCTCACCATTCTGCTGATAGGCGTCGCGCGTCGTATACCGGAGCCCGGCCTCCAGTTTGGGGATGAAGGAGACGCCGGTGTTCACGTCGAAGTCCGTTCGGGCCTGCCAGTCGTCGCCCGCCGCGACATAGGACCTGTCGAAGAAGCCAATGAAGCGGAAGTTGGCGGGATCCGTCATGTCGAAGTTCGGGAGGCTGAACTCCATGCCGCCGGGTCCCCTCGGCACGTCGAAGTTGACGTCCATGGTGGGATTGGAGGTCAGCCCCTGGTCGAAGCTGTAGATCGACATGTCGAACTTGCTGTTCGTCCGCGCGACATCGGCCGTGATCCGCAAAGGCCCCGTCTCGTAGGAGCCGCCGACGGCGAGCTGCGAGGTATTGGTCTTGCGGAAGGTCGCGCCCTGGAACATGAACGGCCGGGCTTCAGCGGCCGTGAGGCTCTGCGCCTGATCCATGGTGCCTGGCCGCAGCGTCACATTGGTAAGGCCGCCCCCCAACCGCATTTCCAGCAGGCGGTCCGAGACGTGGTCGCGGTACCCCTGCCAGAGCCCGTCGACATAGAATTCAAGTCCGGGGGCCGGCCGCCACTGCGCCGACCCGTTCACCGATGGCCGCTCCCTCTTGCCTCCCCCATAAAAGATGCCGACAACCTCGGGGGCACGAAACTGCTCGCCCGCCTCCGACCGCAAGTTGCCGATGACCCCGGAGTTCCAGCGCGCGGAGTCCAGATAGTTGAGGCGGGTGTAGGAGAGGTTGATCAGCGCGCCGACTTCGCCCAGGCCGGTCCGCCAGCGGTTGGAGACCAGGACGTTGCCGTTCGGGTCGAACTTGCCGGACTGGTTGGCGTAGGTGCCCCGCGTGGCGCCCGAGAGCTCGAAGCCCTCGAAGTCGAACGGTCGGCGAGAGCGGACGTCGATGAGCCCGGCGAGGCCGCCTTCGATCTGATCGGCGGTCGTGGACTTGTAGACCTCGAGCGCCGCGATGCCGCCCGCGGGGAAATCGCCGAGCGCGACGTTGCGCGTTTCGGCGGTGAAAATCTCCCGACCATTATAGGTCGTGGTGACATCGGGCAGACCGCGCACCAACACCTGGCCGCCCGCTTCGCCACGCTCACGGACCACCTGGACGCCCGGAATGCGGGCCGCCGTCTCGGAGACCGTGACGTCCGGCAACTTGCCGATGTCTTCCGCCACGACCGTATCGACGATCTGGTCGGAGTCGCGCTTGACGGTCTGCGCCTTCTGCATGCTGCGTTGCAGGCCGACGACGGCGATCTCCTCGACAAACTCGTCGGGATTATACTCAGCGACCACGCCGGCATCCGCCGGCGGCTGTCCCGCGTCGGGCCTGGTTTCCGCGGTCTGCGCGAGAGCCTCGGCGGAGGCTGTCAGCATCGCGATGGACATCGAACAGAGAACGAGTGTCTTCAAACGCATCCAAGGCCCTCTTTCATAGGCGTAGGTCTGGTGGCTGATGGGGGGAATTGTAGGCGCCGGCATCTCACCCATGCGGGTGGAGGGTGTCAAGACGAGTTATTCCCGATTCGCGGCGCTCCATGGGGACCGCGTGGAGCCGCGTAAAGTCGAGACACACCGCGTCAACCTTCACAGTCAAAGCGTTGACCGTGATTTCGAGACGCTCGTAGTGTGCGCGCCCGTGGAAGAGCCTTGGAGAACATCATGAAACAGCTGCTCGTAGCCGTGCTGCTCGTCTTCGTCGTCGGTTGTAAGAAGGAGTCGGCGCCCGAGGCTTCGGCCCCCAACGCGGCCCCGTCCGCTCCCGCGGCCGCCGCGGTGGAGAAGAAGCTCGTCGTCGGCTTCTCCCAGGTCGGCGCCGAGAGCGCGTGGCGCACCGCGGAGACCAAGTCCATCCGTGGCGAGGCGGAGAAGCGTGGCATCGACCTGAAGTTCGCCGACGCCCAGAGCAAGCAGGCCAACCAGATCATGGCCATCCGTTCCTTCATCGCGCAGAAGGTGGACGTCATCGTGGTGGCTCCGATGGTCGAGACCGGCTGGGAGCCCGTGCTTCAGGAGGCGAAGGCCGCCAACATCCCGGTCATCCTCGTGGACCGCGGCATCAAGGTGACCGACGACAGCCTCTACACCACCCTCATCGCCAGCGACTTCGTCGAGGAGGGCCGCATGGCCGCCGACTGGCTCGCGAAGAAGCTCGGCGAGAAGGGCAACATCGTGGAGCTGCAGGGCACCACCGGCTCGGCGCCGGCCATCGACCGCAAGAAAGGCTTCGAGGAGGCACTGAAGAAGTATCCCAACATGGCCATCGTCAAGAGCCAGACCGCCGACTTCACCCGCGCCAAGGGCAAGGAGGTCATGGAGGCCTTCATCAAGTCCGACCGCAAGAACATCAACGCGGTCTACGCCCACAATGACGACATGGCGCTCGGCGCGATCCAGGCGCTCGAGGAGGCCGGCATGAACCCGGGCAAGGACGTCATCATCGTCTCCATCGACGCGGTGAAGAGCGCCTTCGAGGCGATGGTCGCGGGCAAGCTGAACGCCACCGTCGAGTGCAACCCGCTGATGGGCCCCATCCTTTACGACACCATCGCCAAGATCCGCGCCGGCGAGACGGTCCCGAAGTACACGCAGAACAAGGACCAGCTCTTCGACCAGACGACCGCCGCGCAGGTCATCGGGTCCCGCGAGTACTAGCCAAGAAGGCATCTCCGTCTCATGAGCACCGAGCCGCTCCTCGTCGCACGAGGTATCCACAAGCGCTTTCCTGGAGTCCACTCCCTCGCGGGCGTGGACTTCGACGTGCGCCCCGGTGAGGTCCACGCGCTCATGGGACAGAACGGCGCCGGCAAGTCGACGCTGATCAAGGTCCTGACCGGCGTCTACCCGCGCGACGGGGGGAGCATCACCTTCGAGGGGCGTGACTTCACGCCCTCCTCCCCCGCCCAGGCCCAGCGCCGGGGCATCAGCACCATCTACCAGGAGGTCAACCTCATCCCGACCCTCACGGTCGCGGAGAACCTCTTCCTGGGCCGTGCCCCCCGGCGTTGGTACGGCATCGATTGGCGCACCATGCGCCGCAAGGCCCGCGAGGTGCTCGCCGCGTTCGATCTCGAGATCGACGTGGACAAGCCGCTCGGGACCATGTCCACCGCGATCCAGCAGCTCGTGTCCATCGCCCGCGCCGTCGACACCGACGCGCGGCTCATCATCATGGACGAGCCCACCTCGAGCCTCGATGCCCACGAGTGCGAGGTCCTCTTCGGCATCATCAACCGGCTGAAGGCGCGGGGGCTGGGCATCATCTTCGTGACGCACTTCCTGGAGCAGGTGTACCGGGTCAGCGATCGCGTCACCATCCTGCGCAACGGCGCGCTGGTGGGCACCTACGAGGCCACCGAGCTGTCGCGGCTCGACCTGGTGGCACACATGCTCGGGCACACGCCCGAGGAGCCCAGGCCGGGCACCCCGCCCGGAGAGAAGGGCGCGCCGGTGCTCGACGCCAAGGGACTGTCCCGCCGCGGCCTCGAGCCGTTCGACCTGAACATGCGCGCGGGCGAGGTGGTCGGGTTCGCCGGCCTGCTCGGCTCGGGACGCACCGAAGCGGCCCGACTGATTTTCGGCGCGGACACGGCGAAGACCGGCACCGTCAACGGCTTCACCCTGCGCAGCCCGCGCCATGCGATGGCCCTGGGGATGGGCCTGAGCCCCGAGGACCGGAAGCTCGAGGGCATCGTCCCCGACCTGTCCATCCGCGAGAACATCGCGCTCGTCATCCAGCAGCGGCTGGGCATCTTCGTCTCCCTCGCGGAGCAGGAGCGGATCGCCAGGGAGTACGTGGAGAAGCTCGGCATCAAGACGCCGTCCATCGAGCAGCCCGTCCGGCTGCTCAGCGGCGGCAACCAGCAGAAGGTCATCCTGGCCCGGTGGCTCGCGTACCGGCCCCGCCTGCTGATCCTCGACGAGCCCACGCGCGGCATCGACGTGGGCGCCAAGGCGGAGATCGAGCGCGTCATCAACGAGCTGGCGTCCCAGGGTCTCTCCGTCCTCTTCATCTCGGCCGCGCTGGAAGAGGTGGCGCGGCTGTCGCACCGCGTGGCCATCTTCCGCGACCGCAAGATGGTGGGTGAGTACACCGGGATGGCGCTGCCCGAGATCATGAAAGTGATTGCCGGGGAGAAGGCGCCCGGCGACGACGGGCATCAAGGAGCGGCATGAAGTCCAGGAATTTCTGGCCCCTGGTCGGCCTCGCGGTGCTGCTGGCCTTCAATCTCCTGTTCACGCCCGGATTCGCGCAGCTCGAGCTGCGCGACGGCCGGCTCTTCGGCACGCTCGTCGACCTGTTCCAGAACGGCGCGCCGGTCATGCTGCTGGCCACGGGCATGACGCTGGTGATCGCACTGGGCGGCATCGACCTGTCGGTCGGCTCGGTGATGGCGCTGGCGGGCGCGGTGGCGGCGCTGCTCATCACCGAGCACGCGCAGCCCGTCCCCATCGCGCTCGGCGCCGCGCTGTGGGTGGGGCTGCTGGCCGGTGGCCTCAACGGGGCGCTCGTCACCTACGGCGGCGTCCAGCCGATCATCGTCACGTTGGTGATGCTGGTCACCGGGCGCGGGCTGGCGCAGACCCTCACCCATGACCAGAAGGTCCGCTTCGAGAACCCGACCTTCGAGTACCTCGGCAACGGGACCCTGCTGGGCCTGCCGGTACCGATGTTCCTCGTCGCGGCGGTTGCCCTGCTGGTGGGGCTGGCGCTGCGCAGGACGGTGCTGGGCCTGTACGTGGAGGCAATCGGCGGCAACCCGAAGGCGGCCCGGCTCTGCGGCCTCCGGGTCGATGCCATCCGCATGGTCGTCTACATGACGTGCGCGCTCTGCGCCGCGGTGGCCGGCCTCATCGCCGCGGCCGACATCAAGGAGGCCGACGTGGCGAACGCCGGCCTCTACCTGGAGCTCGACGCCATCCTGGCCGTCGTCCTCGGCGGCACCAGCCTGACGGGTGGACGCGCCAACCTCGTCGGCTCGCTCATCGGGGCGCTCTTCATCCAGACCCTGACGACGATGCTCCAGATGAACGGCGTCCTCACCGAGCACACCCTGATCATCAAGGCCATCGTGGCGCTGGCCGTCTGCTTCATCCAGACCGCCGCCTTCGAGCACTTGCTCCAGCGACTCCGTCCCGCGACAGGCGCATGAAGAACTACCTCCGCAAGCATGTCACCGTCCTCGCCTCGGCCGGGGTCTACCTGGCGCTCTACGCCCTGGCGGCCGCCCGGTATGACGGCTTCCTCTCCGGCGCGGTGTTCACCAACTTCCTCTCCGGCAGCGCGGTGCTGGGCATCGTGGCGGTCGGCATGACGTTCGTCATTCTCTCGGGGGGAATCGACCTCTCCGTCGGGGCGATGATGTCGTTCTCGAGCGTCATCATTGGCGTGCTCATCATGAACATGCACCTGCACCCGCTGGCGGCCATCGCGGTGTCGCTCGCGTGCGGAACGGCGATGGGCGCGGTGATGGGGCTGGTCATCCACATGACCGGCATCAAGCCCTTCATCGTCACGCTCGCCGGCATGTTCTTCGTGCGCGGGCTCGCGTTCCTCATCCACCTGGAGTCGGTGGCCATCGTGGACGCGCGGCACACCGCGCTGGCGAGCGCGCGCCTGGGACCGCTGCCGATGACCGCGATCCTGTTCCTCGCGATGGTGGTCATCGGCTGGTACGTCACGGCGCAGACGCGCTTCGGCCGCAACGTCTATGCCCTGGGCGGGAGCGAGGAGGCCGCGCTGCTGATGGGCCTGCCCATCAAGAGCACCAAGGTCGCCGTGTACGCGGTCAGCGGCTTCTGCGCGTCCTTCGCGGGCGCGGTGCTCACCCTCTATCTCTCGAGCGGCAATCACCAGGAAGGCGTCGGCATGGAGCTCGACGCCATCGCGGCGGTCGTGGTGGGCGGCACGCTGCTCGCGGGTGGCGTGGGCTCCGTCATCGGCACGCTGATCGGCGTGCTGATGCTCGGCCTCATCCTGACCTGCATCACCACGTACGAGGGGATGATGAGCTCCGGGATGACCCGCGTGGCCATCGGGCTGTTGTTGCTCGCGTTCGTGCTGATGCAGAAGCTGCTGACGCGGCGGCTCCCCGGAGAGTTGCACGGCACGTAGTCTCCACCGCGTGTCCGCGCCGCGCTAACCGAGTGGAGGCACCGGCTTCACCTCTCCAGGCTCGAGCCCGCCGAGGTGGCTGAGGATGGCCCGGCCCTCCTTGCCGAACGAGGGATGGGTGTCGAAGCCGAGGTACACGTCCCCGAACTCGCCCGCGGTGGGCGTGGCCCGCAGCCACAGGTGCAGCCGCCCGTCCTCTGACTCCAGCCGCGCGAGCCCGATGGACTCCCTCGGCGCCGGCTGCGTCAGCGTGGGCACCGGCGGCTCCTCGTCCTGGGGCGGCGTCCGCAGCCACGTCAGCTGGTCCGTCGCGGACTCGAATGCGCTCTGGAGCTCCTCCGAGCCCCGCGACCGCGGCTGCGCCTCGGCGAGCCGGCGCGTCACCTCGGGCAGCAGCTCGGCGCGCAGCACCTTGCCGGCCGCATGCGTCCAGCCCTGGTACCGGCTACTGCTCCGCAGGACGCTGCCGAGCCGCCGCAACCCCTCGGGAGTGGAGAAGGTCTCCGGCCGTGCGAGCAGCGCCGGGTAGAAGGTCCGCAGGAACCACTCCTGGTCGTGGCGCACCACCACCAGACTCTTGTTGAAGTCCCAGGTCGGCGTGAAGCCGAGCTCCTTCGGGTTGAAGGTCTCGAAGTGGCCTCCAACGGTGAGGAACTTCTCCAGCTCGCGCCAGCGCGCGTCCGGTGAGCCGAGCGACTCGAGCACCTCACGGCAGCGCTGCATGTCCGCGGGCGTGCAGCGTGGGTCCTTCACCACCAGCTCGCAGGCCTTCCCGCGCTCGCCCGCCTCCACCTGGGCGCGCAGCGCGCCGCGCTCCTCGGCCCGCCGCTTCTCCGAGGCCCACGAGTGCGCCAGCTCCCCGCCCTGGAACGCGAGCATCGCCACCACCGAGCCCGCGAGCAGCACCACCACCGGCAGCCCCAGCCCGAGCGGCACGTCAGCCCACGGCTGCGAGGAGAACAACCGCCGCCAGACCACCCAGACCGTGACGAGCAGCGGCGCGAGTGCGGTCAGCACCGCGAGCCAGGTGAGCGCCGCCTGCAGGGGGACCAGCCCCCGGCGGTAGGACTCGCCCTGAAACCCGATCGTGACGGCCGCGAAGGCGAGCACGGCCAGGCAGGCCACCAGTTCGGCCGCGAGCGCCAGCACCGCGAGCAGCAGGCTCATCGGCCCCCCCTCCTCTCCTCGTCTCTTCTCATGGGACGCCTCTTCTCAAGTG
>NZ_DASVWK010000034.1:0-13911 GCF_036389735.1 Archangium sp.
GTCCACGACCGCGGCCTCGCGAACGCCCGGATGCTCGCGGAGTGCCGCCTCCACCTCGCCAGGCTCCACGCGGTGCCCCCGTATCTTGACCTGGCCGTCGCCGCGTCCCAGGAACTCGAGTTCTCCCCCGGGCAGGTAGCGGGCGACATCTCCCGTGCGGTACAGCCGCGCTCCGGGCGTCTCGGCGTAGGGATCGGGGATGAACCGCTCCGCGGTCAGCGCCGGGTTGCCCACATAGCCGCGAGCCATGCCCCTCCCACCCACGTAGAGTTCGCCCCGGGCTCCCAGGGGCACCGGGCGCAGGTGTCGATCCAGGAGGTAGACCCGCACGTTGTCGATGGGCCGGCCAATGGATACGTGCCGGTCGGTGGGCTCGCAGCGCGTCAGCGTGGCGCACACCGAGGACTCGGTCGGGCCATAGGCGTTGAAGAACCGCCGTCCCCGGCCCCAGCGGGTCACGAGCTCGGGCGGACAGCGTTCCCCGGCGACGATGAGGCAGCGCAGCGCCGGCAGTTCGCAATGCGGAAGGACCGCCAGCAGCGAAGGGGGTAGGGTGACGTGGGTGATGGTCTGATCCCGCAACAGGTCCACGAGCTGGGTGCCGAGCGCGGTGATATCCGCGCCAGGCAGATGCAGTGCCGCTCCCGAGCCCAGCGCCATGGCGAACTCGGATACCGACGCATCGAAGCTCCAGGACGCGAACTGCAGCACCCGGCTGTCGGGGGTGACGTCGAACGCTCGAATCTGGGCGTGGGCCAGGTTGCGAAGCCCCCGGTGGGACACGCCCACGCCCTTGGGCCGGCCGGTGGTTCCGGACGTGTAGATGACGTAGGCGAGGTTGTCCTCCGAGACCACGACGTCTGGCCTCCGGGGGCTTTCGCGCGCGATGAGCGGCCATTCCGCATCGAGTTCGATGTTCACCGCCACGCCGGGAATGGGCTCCGCGCCCGTGCAGAGCACCACCGAACAGCCAGCGTCCGCGAGCATGAACCCGCGCCGCTCGAGCGGATGGCTGGGATCCACCGGCAGGTAGGCCGCCCCCGCCTTGAGGATACCCAGGATGCCCACCACTCCGCTCCAGGTCCTCGCGGCATGGACGCCGACCACCACCTCGGGTCCCACCCCGCGCTCGCGGAGGAAGTGGGCCACCTGGTTGGCCCGGGCATCCAGCTCTCCATACGAGAGCACGTGCGCGCCATCGACCAGCGCCACGGCTTCGGGTTGGAGCGCGGCACGCTCCTCGAAGAGCTGGTGCAGGCACGGGGGGCCCACGATCTCCCTCCGCGTATCGTTCCAGACGTGGAGCAGGCGGTGCTGCTCCTCGTCGGCCAGCATCGGCGCCTCGGAGATGGGCCTGGCCGGAGCCGCCCGCAGCTCTTGGAGCAGGCGCAGGTAGTGGTCGACCATGCGGCGCGCGGTGTCCGCTTCGAAGAGTGCGGTGTTGTACTCCAGCCGGGCCTGATGCCCGGACGGGTGCTCCGCGACCTCGAGGGTGAGGTCGAACCGGGCGCTGGTGGAGCGCTCCTCGAAGGCGACGCGCAGTCCCCTCAGTGGGTGGGTGGATGAGGGGGTGTTCTGGAACGCGAAGAGCACCTGGAAGATCGGGTTGTGGCTGGGGTTGCGCGTCGGGTGCAGCGCTTCGACCAGCGTGGCGAAGGGCAACTCCTGGTGGGAGAGCGCACCGAGGACCGTCTCGCGCACCGTCGCCAACAGCTCGGTGAAGCGGGGGTTGCTCGTGAAGTCGAGCCGGAGCGGGAGGGTATTGACGAAGAGGCCGATGAGGGGCTCGGTCTCCGGGCGGACGCGGCCGGAGACGGGGCTGCCGATGACGACCGTCTCCTCTCCGCTGTAGCGGTGGAGGAGCGTGCCGAAGGCCGCCAGGAGCACCATGAACAGGGTCGCATTGCCGCAGCGGCGGCCCAGGGCCTCGAGCTCCCGGGTGAGTTCCCGGTCGAGGAAGAACGGAATGGAATTGCCCTGGAAGGTCTGCACGGCGGGACGGGGCAGGTCCGTGGGCAGGGCCATCAGCGCGGGAGCGCCTTCCAGGTGCTTGCGCCAATACTCAAGCTGCGCGGAGAGTTCTCCATTGGCGAGGCGCTCGTGCTGCCAGCAGGCGAAGTCGGGATACTGAATGGCCAGCGTTGGAAGCGCGAGAGGCGTCTGGGTGGTGTGGGCCTCGTAGAAGGCCGCGAGTTCCCGGGTGAAGACGGCGAGGGACCACCCATCCGAGATGATGTGGTGCATCGTCACGAGCAGGACGTGCTCATCGTCCGCCAGGCGCACCAGGGTCGTGCGCAGCAGCGGCCCCTGGGACAGCTCGAATGGCTTCCTGGCTTCCTCCCAGGTCAGGCGCTCGAGTTCACCCGCCCGCTCCGCTGATGTCTGGGCCGTCAGATCGATTCGCTGGAGCGGGACCTCCAACTCGGAGGCGACCACCTGCGAGGGCTGCCCCTCGATCAGGGCGAACGTCGTCCGGAGGCTCTCGTGGCGGCGAACCAGCTCGGCGAGGCTCTGCTCCAGGGCCGCCTCGTCGAGCCACCCGTTCAGGCGGACGACGCCCGAGAGGTTGTAGAACCCATCGCCCGGCTGGAGCTGATCCAGGAACCAGAGCTGCGCTTGCGCGGCGGACATCGGGAAGACGAAGCACTCAGCCATGGTGCCCTCCCTTCTTGCCGTCGCCCTCTGGCGCCGGGTGGATGCCGCCAGTCGCATCCCGTACGGCGCGGTGGCGCGCACGCGGCTGCCGCTGGATGGTCCCGGTCACGACCGAGTCCGTGCCGCCTCGCTCACGGTCGATTCGCTCGGCCAGGTGCTCGAGGGTGGGAGCATCGAAGAGCGCTCGCAAGGGCAGCTCGACGCCGAGTTGTTCCCGGATGCGTGCGATGAGCTGCCCCGCCAGCAGCGAGTGGCCTCCCAGCTCGAAGAAGTTGCTCTCGGCCCCCACCTGATCGACATCGAGCATGTTCTTCCAGAGGACCGCGAGCGCCTTCTCGGTCTCGGAGCGTGGCTCGCGCGAAGCCACGCCCTGGGCAGGAGGTCTGGGCGCTGGCAACGCTCGTGTATCCACCTTGCCGTTCTCCGTCAGTGGCAGCGCCGGCAGGAAGACGAAGTGCGCCGGGATCATGTACCCCGGGAGCGTGTCGGCCAGGTGGCGGGTGAGTGCCTCGGAAGGGACGGGGGTGGGGTTCTGACTGACGACGTAGGCCACCAGGGCCGGTTCGCCGCCCGGACCAGGCTTGGAGGTGACATGGCAGGACTCCACGGCCGGGTGCGTGGCCAGGCGCGCCTGAATCTCCCCCAGCTCCACCCGGTAGCCACGGATCTTCACCTGCGCGTCATGGCGGCCGATGAAGACCAGCGTGCCATCGGCCATGCGGCGGGCGAGGTCTCCGGTCTTGTAGAGCCGCTCCCCCGGAGTCGTGGACCAGGGATCGGGAATGAAGCTGGCCGCAGTCAGGTCCGGCCGGCCGAAATACCCTCGCGCCACCCCCGCTCCGCCGATGTAGAGTTCACCCACCATGCCGGTCGGCACGTGTTGCAGCCCGTCGTCCAGCAGGTAGAGGCGCGTGTCGGGCAGGGGTTTGCCAATGGGGATGGTGTCCGGAAGGGCCTCTCCACCGGCCACGGAATGGATGCAGCAGCCGACCACCGTCTCCGTGGGTCCATACTCATTGACGAACGTGACGCCGGGAGAGTGCCGCTGCCACGGGCCCAGGACCGCCGAGGAGAGCGCCTCGCCGCCGATCACCACGGTGTGCACGCTTCCGCTGAGCGTCGGGGCGGGGAGCAGGGCCTCGAGCGCCTTGAGGTGGGCGGGGGTGATCTTGAGCACGCTCCAGCCGGGACGGCCCTTCAGCCCCGTGGCCAGCGCGTCCAGGGGGGCTTGCTCGCCGATGACCACGACCTCCTTTCCAGCCACCAGTGGAGGCAGGAGGCTGGTCAGCGTGGCATCGAAGGCCAGCGAGCCGTGCAGGGGCGCACCCCCACCCAGCCCGAAGCGGTAGGCTTCCACCGCCCACCTCACGTAGTGGGCCAGTCCCTCCTGGGTGACCATGACGCCCTTGGGACGCCCGGTGGAGCCGGAGGTGTACATGACATAGGCGAGGTGGCTGCCGCTCACGCGGTCCGGAGGGTCCTCGGTGGACGCGAGGGCCAGAGGACCCGAAGCCTCATCCAGGCAGAGCGAGGCGGTGCCCGCTGGGAGGCCGTCCCGCAGGCGCTCCTGGGTCAGCACCAGATGGGCCCGGGTTTCCGCCAGGAGCAGCTCCAGGCGCCCTGGGGGAGAGGAGGCCTCAAGCGGCACGTAGGCGGCTCCCGCCTTGAGGATGCCGAGCAGTCCCACGAGCAGCTCGGCGGAACGCTCCAGGTAGAGGCCCACGGGCTCCTCGGGCTGGACGCCCCGTGAGAGCAGGTGGTGCGCGACCTGGTTGGCACGCTGGTTGAGCTCACGGTACGACAGCCGCCGCGGGCCGTCGGACACCGCGTACGCCTCGGGGTGCTGCCGTGCGGTGGCCTCGAAGAGGGCCTGCACGCTCCCGGGGGCACGTGCTCCGCTGGCTGGCGCGCGACCCTCGCTGACCCGCGCCCTGCGCTCCTGCTCGGAAATCAGCGGCAGCCGGTGAACCCCCTGGGCGGGATTGCCGAGGACCGACGAGAGCACGACTTGGTAGCACTCCAGCAGACCTCGGGCTGTGGCTTCCGTGAACAGGGCGGTGCTGTAGTCGAGTTCCAGCAGGAGGCCTTCCTCCAGCTCCGTCACATTGAGGCTCAGCTCGAACGGGGAGTAGCGCGCCGGCTGGGGTACGAAGGCGGCCGCCAGCCCGTCGACCTGGGGCGCACTCGCCGGGCGCTCGAGGTTGAAGGTGGCTCGGATGAGATCTCCCTCGGGGGCCCGGCCGAGTGCTCTGAGCTGCTGCAACAACCGCGCGAATGGGTACTCCCGGTGCTCGAAGGCGCCCACGACGAGGGGCTTGAGCTGTTGGAGGAGCTCGGTGAAGGTGGGGTGGGCGCGCAGGTGGCTGCGGATCGCGAGCAGGTTGGTGCAGTAGCCGATGACCCCGGCTCCGCCCTCCACGTTTCGGTCGGCCACCGGGACTCCGATGACGATGTCCTCCTGTCGCGTCAGCCGGTGCAGCACGACCGAATAGACCGCGAAGAGGGCCATGAAAGACGTGCAGTGCTCCCGGCCGCACAGTTGCTTCAACGCACGGGAGGCCGAGGCGGGCAGTCGCGTGGCGTGTCGGCTTCCCCGGTAACTCTTTCCCGCCGGGCAGGGCAGATCCGCTGGAAGCGCGAGCTCGGTGACTGGCGCGGTGAATCGCTCCAGCCAGTAGCGCTCGTGCGCGCGCATGGCCTCTCCGCCCGCGCGTGCGTCCAGTTGCTGGATCAGGGTGCTGAAGGGGACGGCTGGAGGCAGTCCCGCCGCACGGCCGGAGCAGGCGTCCGAGTAGAGCTGGAGCAGCTCCTTCACCATCAACCCCAGGGACCAGCCGTCGACGACGATGTGGTGAGCCGACAGGAGGAGGTAATGCCGTGCCCGCGTCAGGCGCAGCACCTGGACGCGGAAGAGCGGTCCGGTCGTCAGGGAGAAGGGTTGCGCCGCATCGCGTGCCAGCCAGGAGTGAACGGCCGCCGCTTCATCGGGGACGTGAAGCTCCGCGATGTCGGTCAGGGACACCTCCACCGGCATCGAGGCCTGAATCTCCTGGTGTGCTCCCAGGCGGTCGATGACCATGCGAAGCGCTTCGTGGCGCGCCACGAGTTCCCTCACGGCGTGCTGGAGTGCCTCCTCCCGGAGGGGCCCCTGCAACTCCAGGCATCCGGAGACGCGGTACGCGTGATGGCCCTCCTCCGACAGTTGCGAGGCCAGCCACAGCAGCTGCTGGGCGTCGGTCAGCGGCAGGCGCCGGGCCGTGGGCGTCACCGGTGGCCGGGAGGCCCGCAGGAAGCCCGCCTCGATCAGCGGTTCCACGCTGACGCGCACAGCGGCCTCGATCCGCCGCAGATCCTCCTCGGTATGCGCGGTGGACAGGAAGCACGTCCGGCCTTCCCAGACGTAAACCCCCTGGCGGAGCAGGTGGTAGTAGAACAGCTCCAGCCCCAGGGGCTGGTGGAGGTAGCTGTAGTTGCCTCCCTGGGTGAAGCGGAACAGCGAGCCCCAGTGGACGACGCGGAGGTCGAGTCCGCGCTCCTCGAAGAACTGATTCAAGCCGCGCGCGAGCCGTGCGGTCCGCTGGTTGAGGCGCTCCTGGAGCGCGGGGCCCTGCTCCTTCAGATGGGTGAGGGCGGCCTTCGCCGCAGCGAGCGTCAGGGGATGTCGGTTGAAGGTCCCCGCGAAGTACACCGCCTCTCCCCCAGGGGCCGAGTCATCCCCGAAACCCCAGGCCCCGCCGTCGAGCCGGTCGATGAGACTGGCTCGGCCAGCGACCACTCCCAGGGGCATGCCCCCTCCCGCGACCTTTCCATAGATGACCAGATCCGCCTCGGTACCGAACCATTCCTGGGCCCCCCGGGGATGGATGCGGAAGCCCGTGATGACCTCATCGAAAATCAAGAGCGCGCCGGTCTCCCGGGTGAGCTGTCTGCACTCGCGCACGAACTCCCGCGGTTGGAGATCTGGCCTCCGGCTCTGCACGGGCTCCACCAGCACGGCGGCCAGCTCATGCCCATGGGCCTTCAACACTTCGAGCGAGCGCGGGTTGCCGTACTCCAGCACGAGGACCGCGTCGGCTACGGCCTGGGGCACCCCGGGCGACATGGGGTAGGTGGCCAGACCCGCGTTCGGGCTCGCGCCCACCACCAGCGTCGTGTCCGAGTGGCCATGGTAGGCCCCCGAGAAGATGGCGATCTTGTCACGTCCCGTGACCGCGCGGGCGAGCCGGAGGGCGGTCATGACCGCTTCCGTCCCGGAGGTGCAGAAGGTGAGCCGCTCCACCCCCGTGAGTTCGCGGATCAGCGCGGCGACGTCGCCGGCCAGCACCGGGGCCGGGCCCAGGTGGGCACCCTGCTCGAGCTGGGCCGCGATGGCCTGCTGGATGAACCGTGGGGAGTGGCCAAAAAGGTGGACCCCGAACCCCATGCTGATGTCGATGTACTCGTTGCCATCGATATCCCAAAGGCGTGAGCCCGCCGCGCGGGCGCTGACGAGCGTGTAGCAGACCTCCTTTACCTCCGGCCGGAAGGCGATGGAGGAGCGCTTGTCCACCAGGGAACCGCGGGACGAGCGCGCGGCCTCCTTGGAGGCTCGCGTCCGCTGGTTGTACTCGTCGATGAACCAGCCGAGGTAACGCCGCTGCGCCTCATCGAGCGGCTGCGGGGAGGTATGGCTGAGCTGCCACACGCGGGAGAGGGATGCCCGCTCCTGGGGCGGTGGCGCGGGAGGCGGGCTGGCCACTTCTCGCGAGCCCTCCGCGGGTCCCCTGGTGCCGCGCAGCAGTTCGAGCTGCTGGGCCATCAGCGCCAACTGTTGGGACACTACCTGCTCGATGACCGAGGGCTGGCCGCCCGTGGGGGCCGCGGCGGGCTGGGCGTTGGAAGGCGCCGACGCGGGCGCGCTGGCGGGAGGCGGAACCGGGTTGCCCGCCTGGGTTGGGGGCCTCCAGTCCGTGGGGAGCTGCCCGGCGACATGGCGCGCCAGTGCCTCCAGGGTCGTCAATTGCTCGAAGAGCTGCCGGAGCGAGACCTTCACGCCATAGCCTCTCTCCAGCCGGTTGGTGACCTCGATCAGAACGATGGAGTCCGCTCCCATTTCGAGCAGCGGCTGGTGGACGTCCAGGTCGGCTGGCTTGATCTGCAGGAGACTGGCCGCGGCGGTGCGCAGCTGTTCGAGGACATGGGCGTACCTGGCCTCCGGAGAGAGGGCCACGTCCGTGGTGGCGGTGGGGACCGGGCGCGCCGCCTCGTCGTGGGCCGGGGGCTGGGAGGTCCCCGAAAACCAGTGGGCTTCGCCTTGGAAGGGGTAGATGGGCAGCCACAGCCGCAGCCGCTGCCGCCGGTAACCGTTGTCGAACCCCTGCCAGTCGATGCGCAGGCCACGTTGGTACAGGGTGGCCACGCTCTCGCACAGCTGCTGCCAATCCTCTTTGCGAGGCGACAGGGAGGGCACCCAGACGGCGCCGCGGGCCGCGTAGCCGTGTGCGAGCGGCGCGACGGTGGGCCTGGGGGCGATCTCGATGAAGGTGTCGAAGCCGCGCTCCAGCAAGCCGCGCATGCCCTCGGAGAGGCGCACCGGCGAGCGCAGTTGGGTGCGCCAGTACGGAGCGTCGAGCACGTGGCCCGCCTCGATGAGCTGGCCACTCACGTTGGAGACGAGCGGGAGGGTCAAGGCGCGATGGGTGATGCTCCGGGCCTCGTCCTCGAAGGCATCGAGGATGAGATCCATGTGATGGGAGTGGAAGGCATGGGAGACGGTCAGCGCCTTGGAACGGATGCCGTGCTCCTCCAGGACCCGGAGCGACTCGGTGACCGCTTCACTGTCGCCGGAGATCGTGAGGCTCTCGGGCGAGTTCACCGCGGCGATGGTGAGCGCGCCGCCCCAGCGCGACAGCAGCGGTGCCACCGCCTCCTCACCCGCGAGGACCACCGCCATGGCGCCGCGCAGCGGCACGCTCTGCATGAGCCGGCCCCGGTGCGCTACCAGCCGCATTCCCTCTTCCAGGGTGAATCCGCCCGCGAGGCACGCGGCGACATACTCACCGATGCTGTGGCCGAGAACGGCTTCGGGCTCCACGCCCCAGGACCGCCACAGCCGAGCCAGGGCGAGCTCGACCGCGAAGAGGGTGGTCTGGGTATAGAACGTCTCGTGGATCCGCGAGTCCCGCTTCTCCCCGTACAGGATCCCCAGCAGGGAGACCTGGAAGTATTCCCGCATGATGTCGTCGCACTCGCGGAGGGTGCGCCGGACCAGGGGATGGGTCTCGTAGAGCTGGCGCGCCATACCCGGGTACTGCGCGCCCTGGCCCGCGAACAGGAAGGCGATCCGTCCGGGCTTCCTGCCTCCGGCTGGCTCCGACGAATCCACGGTCCCCCTCGAGGACTCCCTCCATTCCTCCAAGCGCCGGACCAATTCGCCGCCGTCGGCGGTCGCCAGTGCCACGCGGTGGGGGAAGTGGGTGCGCCCGGTATTGGCGGAAAAGCAGAGGTCCGCGAGCGGGACGCTCGGGTGTTGCTTGACCCAGTCTTGATAGGCCCGGACGAGTTCTCTCAGCGCACTAGGCGTCCTGGCCGAGAGGGCGAGCAGGTGCCGTGGGCGTTCCAATTCCTCCGGGGCCCGCACTCGAGGGGCAGGCACGGGGGGCGCACTCTCGACGATGAGGTGGCAGTTGGTGCCTCCAAAGCCGAAGGAGCTGACTCCGGCGCGCCGGGGCTGACCGGTCCGGGCGGGCCAGGGCTGGGCCTCCGTTGGGAAGCGCAGGGGGGCGCCGTCGAGGTGGAGGTGGGGGTTGAGTTCGGACAGGTGGAGGTGCCTGGGAATCCGGCCGTTCTCCAGCGACAGGATGACCTTGATGAGGCCCGCGACCCCTGCGGCGGACTCCAGGTGGCCGATGTTGGTCTTGACGGAGCCCACCCAGCACGTTTGCTGAGCGGAGCGCCCGGGAAGGAGGACGGCCTTGAGGGCCTCGACTTCGATCGGGTCCCCCAGCCGCGTACCCGTGCCATGGGCCTCGACGTAGTCAATCTGGTGCGCCGCGACCCCCGCGTCCGCCAGGGCCTGTCGGATGACGGCCTGCTGAGCGAGCCCGTTGGGCGCCGTGAGCCCATTGGTGCGACCGTCCTGGTTGACGGCGGAGCCCCGGAGGACCGCCCAGATGGGGTCTCCATCGGCCAGAGCCGCGGAGAGGCGCTTGAGCACCAGAAGGCCACAGCCCTCGCTGCGGACGTAGCCATCCGCCGCGGCGTCGAAGGTCTTGCACCGTCCATCCGCGGCCATCATGCGTCCCTGGGAGAACGCCACCGTCAGGTCTGGCGAGAGCAGGGCGTTGACTCCGCCCGCCAGCGCCAGCTCGCACTCCCCCTGTCGAAGGCTGCGGCACGCCAGGTGGATGCTCACCAGGGACGAGGAGCAGGCCGTGTCCACGGCGAGGCTCGGCCCCCGCAGGTCGAAGAAATAGGACAGGCGGTTGGCGGCGATGCTGCTGGCATTGCCGGTGCCCATGTAGATGTCGGGTGACCGGCCCTCCTGGACCTGCAGGCGTGCATAGTCATTGCTGCTGATGCCCACGAAGACGCCCGTCTTGCTGCCCGCCAGCGTCCCGGGCACGAGGCCCGCGGATTCCCATGCCTCCCAGGCGACCTCAAGCAGCAAGCGCTGCTGGGGATCCATGCTCGAGGCCTCCCGGGGGGAGAGGGAGAAGAAGGCCGCGTCGAAGCGCTCAACCCCTTCCAGGAAACCTCCCCAGCGGGTGCTCATCTTGCCGGGCGTGCCGGGCACCGGTGAGTACCAGTCCTTGTGGTCCCAGCGCTCGGGGGGTACTTCGCGGATGGCATCGCGCTCGCCCTCCAGCAGGGCCCAGAACTCCTGGGGTGACTTGGCGCCGGGGAAGCGGCATGCGACCCCGATGATGGCGATGGCGTGCTCCTCCTCAGGGGCACGCGCGGGCTGGGAACTCGGGGCCCGAGGCGCGGAGGGTCGTGAAGCCAGGTGCACGCTCAACGCGCGTGGGCTCGGGTACTCCCAGAGCAGCGTGGGAGACAGTGATTGGCCGAGCCACGCCTCCAGCTCTCCCGAGAGCGTGACGGCCTCGCGGGAGGACACGCCACTGGCTGCGAAAGGCTCCTCCGCGTCAATGTCTTCACGCGGGATGCCGCTGCACGTGGAGACCTTCTGGAGCAGCCATTCTTCGATGTCCTTGGCGTCAAGCCTGTCCATGACGGAATGAACTCCAACTGGGAAAGGGAAGGGCGCGGAGGGAGCTACGTGGCGGCCTTCGTCCGGCTCTCCAGGTATGTCTGCCTGCACGCGAAGCGTTGGATCTTCCCGCTGGATGTCTTGGGGAGTGTCCTGGGCTCCAGGGCCATGGCGTCGTGCAGGCGCAGGCTGTGCTCCCGGGCGACCGCGCGGCGCATCTTGCTCAAGATGGAGCCATGGAGCTGCTGGCGCTCCGGCTCGGGAAGGGAGTCTCGGAGCTCGTACAGGACGACCAGCTTCTCTTGGAACTCGTCGTCGATGGAGAAGGCGGCGCAGCAGCCGGGGCGGATGCGCTCATCGCTCTGCTCGATGGTTCGCTCGATGTCTTGAGGGGCGTGATTGGCGCCATCGATGATGATGAGATCCTTGATCCTCCCCAGGACATACAGCTCGCCATCCACCAAGGCGCCCAGATCCCCCGTTCGCAGGAAGGGACCCTCCTGAAGTTCGGCCAGCCGCGCGCCGAAGGACTCCCGAGTCGCCTCGGGTTGTTGCCAGTATCCTTGAGCGACGCTCGGGCCGGAGAGCCAGATCTCCCCCACCTCCCCAGGAGCGCATGGCGTGCCCGTCTCGGGTGCGACGATTCGGACCGTCTGCCCCGGCAGGGGCTGCCCGCTAGACGTACAGGTGAGGCCCTCGGCCTCGGGCGTTGCCTTGACCAGCTTGCGCTCATGCTTCAGGGCGGCGGCATCCACTTGGAGGGTGGCGGCGCCGCGGGAGGCGGGACCGCCGGAGACGATCAACGTGGCTTCGGCCAATCCGTAACAGGGGAAGAAGGCCTTCGGGTCGAATCCAACGGGGGCAAAGGCTTCCGAGAACCGGCGCAGGGTGTCATGGCGGACCGGCTCGGCCCCATTGAACGCCACTCGCCACGAACTCAAATCCAGTTCCTGGAGTTGCTCGGGGGTGGCTTTGCGCGCACAGAGCTCATACGCGAAGTTCGGCCCTCCACTGGTGGTGGCCCGGGAGGCGGTAATGGCTCTCAACCAGCGCAGCGGATTCTGCAGGAAGTGCAGGGGAGACATCAGGACCGAGGGAAAGCCCATGTAGAGCGGGTGCAGGATGCCGCCAATCAGCCCCATGTCGTGATAGGGCGGCAGCCAGATGACGGCGAGGCTTTGTCGGGTGTGCTGAAAGCTCTCGCCAATCAGTTGGCAATTATGGACAAGGTTGGCGTGGGTGAGAGCCACGCCCTTGGGCGTTCCCGTCGACCCGGACGTGTACTGGAGAAAGGCAATCCGCTTCGGGGTGATGTCTGGATCCACCCAGTGGGCCGCCAGGGCGGACGACACCTCCTCGAGCGCCATCCAGGAGAGCCCGGCCAGCGCGCTGTCCTGGCCAATGAAAGCCTGGGCGAACTCGAGGATGTCGGCCGACGTCAACACCAGGGCGGGACGTGCATCCTGTAGAATCGCTCTCAAGCGCAGCAGGGTGCGCTCGAGCTGTCCTGGCGCCGGTGGGTACAACGGGACCGCGATGGCGCCCGCGTAGAGGCAACCCCAGAAGGCCCGGATGTAGGCCAGTCCTGGCGGGAAGAGGAGGAGAACGGGCCGACCTTGTGCCCCCTTGTTCTGCAGCGCGGTGGCGATGCTCCGGGCATCGGTCTCCATTTGTCGATAGGTGATGGTTTCTTCTTGCCGCTCCCCGTCCAGGAGAAATGTATGGGCTATGTTGTCTGGTTGTTGACGGGCGTGGTGGCGGAGAACGTCGATGAGATGGCCATACGGCTGACTTGGAAGGTCGGAACGCATGGGCAGGCCTATCAGGAAGGTTTCACCCTGAGTGTGGGGTAGATGTCACCGAAAGTAGGAGTCACTCAACAGAGACGCAAAATCGCACGCTGCGGTTGAGCGGTAGGCAGCCAAGGGGCCATCCAGCGCGCACAGGCGTCAGCGGGCCTGGGCGCAGATGACAATGAAGTAGCGGGAGTGCGGAGGGAGGGAGGTTCAGCTCGCGCGGCGCTTCTTCTCACGCTTCGGCTTGCCTTCGGGCTTCGGCGGCAGTGGGAGGCCCTCCGGCGCGAGGCCCTCCGAGGCCATTCCCTCGGCCAGGCGGGTGGTGGGGAAGGGCGTTCCATCCAGGACCACTGGCTCCGGCAGTTGCACCGGATCCGATGGAGGCGCTGGCAGGCGGATGATGAAGGTGGCGCCCTCGCCCTCCTTGCTCTGCACCGCGAGCGTCCCACCGTGGTTCTTCACGATGCGCTGGCAGATCGCCAGCCCCAGTCCCGTGCCCTTCTGTTTCGTCGTGTAGAAGGGCACGAAGATGTGCTGCTGCTGATCCGGCGGAATCCCCGGGCCCGTGTCCGACACGTGCACCTCCACGAAGGAGTCCCCCGCCGAGCGGAAGTCGGTGAAGCGATCCGGCCTCACCGTCTTCACCGTGATGCCTCCCCCGCTGTCCGCCAGCGCCTGCATCGCGTTCTGCACCAGATTGATCAGCACCTGCTTGAGCTGCTCCGCGTCCGCCTCCACCCGCGGCAGTGACTCCTCCTGCTCCACCTTCAACTCGATGCCCTTCGGCATCTCGTTCTGGATCAGCCGCACCGTGCGCGTCACCACCTCGTTCAGGTCCGTGGGCCCGAAGGTCTGCTTCAACGGGCGCGAATAATCGAGGAACGCCGACACCACCCCGTTCAGGCGGTTCACCTCCTCGACGATGACCTCCAGGAATTCGCCCTCTTCCCCCGGCAGCCGCTTGGGATCCAGGCACTGCGCCGCGCCCTTGATGGCGCCCAGGGGGTTGCGGATCTCATGCGCCAGGCCCGCCGCCATCTCGCCCAGGGCCGCCAGGCGGTCGCGCTCGCGGATGCGCTCGTACAGCTTCGAGTTCTCCAGCGCCGTCGCCAGCCGCTCGGCCACCTCCAGGATGAGGGCGATCTCATCCGAGGCGTAGGCCTCCGGCACCCGCTCGTCCCACAGGTTGAGGAAGCCGATGACCCGATCGTTGCCCAGCAAGGGCACCGTGATCCCGCCCTTCATCTGCACCAGCGCCGCGCGCGTGTC
>NZ_DASVWK010000035.1:0-3218 GCF_036389735.1 Archangium sp.
ACCAGCGGCCAGGGGGGAGCGCCCTTCTTGCGGCTGCGCACGGCGACGGTGGCGAAGAAGCGCTTGCCCAGCCAGAGCACGGATTCAACCCGCACAAACGCGTCCCAGGGTTGGTGGTCCACCGTCGCCTGGGGGACGACGAGCGAGGCACGAGCATCGGGGGCGGCGAGGAGGCTCCGGGCCATGGACTCCGCGTCCTGCTCGCGGGCGGAGTCCGGGGCGCGCACCACGCGCACCTGAAGGTCCACCGCATCGCGGCGGGTGACGAGCACGAAGCGGAGGGGCTCTGAGCCGGCCCCGGTGGATAGGGAGAAGGGCACCTGCTCGCCCGGGGCCAGGGGCCGCGAAGAGACGAGGATGAGCGAGCCGTCGGCCATGCGGACGATCTGGACGGGTGCATCGTCTTGGGAAGGCTCCAGGGACTCGGCGGGCGGGGGGAAGTCGAAGTACACGAGGGTGGCCACGCCCGCGGCTACGTGCAGTTCCAGGGGCGGTACCCGACCGGGGCGTGGAGGGAGCACGAGCGTGCGCCGCTGGAGCGCTGGAGGGCCGGCCCCTTCCCGCGCGGCGGCCGAGGTGCAGAGCAGGAGGGACAGGAAGAGCCAGGGACCAGGGCGCACGCGCGGCCTCGAGGAGCAGGCGCGCACGCTAGGAGAGGCGCGCTCACGGTAGCAAGCGCAAAACCACTTCCGCCGTCACTCGGGCGGAGTTGACTTCGGAGATGACCTCAGACGACTGTGAGCACGCGCATGCACTACTTCGCCATCAAGGAAGACAGGTCCGCGGGTTACACCGGCTCCATTGACGGCGTACACAGGTGGGGTCTTCCGGGTCTCCTCAACTGCCCCGTTTGCAAGGTCACCTGGGGTGCTGGCTCCAAAGTCTACCCCTCGGTGGACCTCACCCCAGTTGCCTCCCTGGCCGACTTCGAGGAGGCCCGGCCCGAGCCCATCGAGGAGTATGAAAGGCTGTGCGAGCTGGTCCGCCCGCTCCTCCCCCCGGGAGCCGTGCTGGAACCCGGTGCGGCGAAACTTCAGGCCGAGGGCCTACGAGGTCTCAAGGGCTGTCCCACCCAATGGCGCTTCCGGTCGCGCTCACCCGCAGTGCCTGCCCCTCCACCGCAAGCCTCCCTGCCCTCGCTGCCATCGTCACGGCCTCACCCTGCCCAAGCCCCTCTTGCTGGAGGCCTCGACATTGCCCAGCCACCTGGACGTGTTCCGGCTGGAGGACTTCTCCACCGTCGTCGTCTGCACCGAGCGCTTCGTCGATGCCTGCCAGCGCCTGGGACTCGACGGGGTGACCTTTCAACCACTGCCTACGGTTTGAGGCCTCACGGGAAGTCGGGCAGCGGCGCGACGTCCGGCGCCACCCAGGCCCGTTTCGCCTCCTCCGAGCCCAGCGTCTCCTCGCGGTAGTGCCGCTCCAGCAGCTTCCCGTTCAACAGCTCCGGGTGCGCGGCCAGGAAGGTGTCGAAGGGCTCCAGTCCTGGCGTCTCCCGGAGTGCCGCGTACACGTGCGCGCTCCATGCCCGCGTCACCGTCTCGTGGTACTTGCCCGCCGCTCCCAGCGCCGTCGCGTACCGGCGGATCGTCTCCTGGAGGCGTCCGTATCCCGCCTCGGGCCCGTGCCGGCGCAGGTACAGCCACCCCAATCGCACGTGCTCCCGGTGGCCGAAGCTCTCCCCGGGCCAGGTGCTCGCCTCCACCGCCCCGAGGAACTCGCTGTCACTCGCTGTCCGCGGATCCATCCCGGGCATGCTACTCCCAGGAGAAGCGGTACTCGCCATCCAGTCCGTTCGCCCACTCGCGCTCCACCCGCGCCCGGCGTCCACCCGCCGCCTGGATGAGCGCCTCCAGCACCCCCTCGTGGCACACGGCCGGCAGGAAGTCGCCCCGCAGCACGAAGCGCCCACTGCGCGGCCCCGTCCACACCACCACCTGCTCCCCGAAACTCATGGACTGCCGGTAGATGTCCGGCGCCGTCTCCAGCATCCGCCTCGGACTGCCGTACGCCAGCAGCACCGCCGTCTTCCCCACCGGCGACGCCAGGAAGTCCGAGTGGACATGCCGCCCCAGCTCCCGCAGCACCGCCTCCCCACCGCCCCACCGCGCTCCCAGTTGATGCGCCGCGCACTCCAGCAGCCGCAGGAAGGCCCGCAGCGGATAGTTGAAGAAGTCGAGGAACTTCTCCTCTCCGCTCGCCGCCTGGCAGCTGCGCACCGCCTCCGCGTCCCCCAGCTTGCGCACCGCCGCCAGCGTGCCGTTGAAGAACGTGCCTCGCACCGTGTCCTCGGGCGCCGCCACCGCCATCCGCCACGCCAGGTCCTGCTCCCAACCGCGCGGGGCTTCCGCCAACGTCATCGATTCAGCGCGCATCGGCCGTACCTTACCGAGGAAGAGGGGAATGGTGACCACCTACTGCACCACGTATGCCGCGAGGCCGATTCAAATGCGTTGCGTCAGGCACTCCACATCCGGTCCTTCTCCAGGCCCCGACGTCCCCTGTCCTGTCCGGTAACCGACATGCCCCCGAGGCCCGCCGCGCAAAGCCTGCGTCCGCGCGCGGCCGGGCCCGCGCAAACCCTGCGCCTCACTCCCAGGCGATGAGGTACTCCGCGTCCAGCACCCCCACCCGCAGCCCGCGCACCTCCACCCCCCGCACCTTCATCCCCTCCAGCACCGCCAGCAGCACGCCCTCGTGGAACGCGCACGGCATGAAGTCGCGCCGCATGATGACGCGGCCCCTCGACAAGCCCTCCCACACCACCGTGCGCTCCCCGTAGTTCACCGCCGCCCGGTACGCCGAGGGCAGGTTGGCCACCAGCCCCCGCGGCTCGTCTCGAGACACGAGCTGAAGCGCCCGGCCCGTCGCCGACCGCAGCAGGTCCACCTTGGCCCGGCGCCCCAGCCGCCGCTGCGCTTCCTCCCAGCTCCCGCACTCCGGCGCCATCAGCCGCGCCGCCACCTCGCTCACCCGCAGCCAGGTGCCCACCGGGTAGTTGAAGAACTCCACGAAGCGCGGCTCGCCTCCCGCCTCCACGCACTGGCGCACCCCCGCCTCGCCCACGCTCGCCCTCACCTCCTCCAGCGCGCCGAGGAAGAACCCCCCCCGCACCGTGTCCGAGGGAGTCGCCAGCGCCACCCGCTGCTCCAGGTCCTCGCGCAACGTCCGCGCTCCGCAGTCGGCTTCGACCTCACAGCTCCTGGCGCTCATACCAC
>NZ_DASVWK010000036.1:0-1611 GCF_036389735.1 Archangium sp.
GGAGGAGGCGGACCTCATCATCCTCAACACCTGCTCCATCCGCGAGAAGGCCGAGGACAAGATGCTCTCCGCCCTGGGCCGCTACCGCACCGTGAAGCTCGCCCGGGGCACCCTGCTCGGCGTGGGCGGGTGCGTGGCGCAGCAGGAGAAGGACAAGCTCCTCAAGAAGGTGCCCTACCTGGACTTCGTCTTCGGCCCGGACTCCATCGCCAAGCTGCCGGAGATCATCGGCCGCGTGCAGGGCGAGCGCGAGCGCGTGGTGGAGACGGCCTGGGTGGACTCCGAGGAGTACGTCTTCCCGCGCGCCGACCCCGAGACGAGCCGCGGCAAGGTGACCGAGTTCGTCACGGTGATGAAGGGCTGCGACAACGTCTGCGCCTTCTGCGTGGTGCCGCATACCCGCGGCCGCGAGGTGAGCCGGGCCTTCCCGGAGGTGCTGGGCGAGGTGGCGGACCTGGCGAAGGTGGGCGTGCGCGAGGTGACGCTCATCGGGCAGAACGTGAACTCGTACCGGGGCGGCATCAGCTTCGCGCAGTTGCTGCTGCGCACCGCCGAGGTGCCGGGCATCGAGCGCGTGCGCTTCACCACGAGCCACCCGCACGACCTGTCGGACGAGCTCGTCGAGGCCTTCCGGGTGCAGCCGAAGATCATGCCGCACTTCCACCTGCCGGTGCAGAGCGGCTCCAACCCGGTGCTCAAGCGGATGCGGCGCGACTACACGGTGGTGCAGTACCTGGAGCGGCTGGAGAAGCTGCGCGCGGCGCGTCCGGGCATCGCGGTGACGACGGACATCATCGTGGGCTTCCCGGGTGAGACGGAGGAGGACTTCGCCCTCACCCTGGAGCTGACGGAGAAGGTCCGCTACGAGAACCAGTTCTCGTTCATCTACAGCCCCCGGCCGAAGACGGGCGCGGCGCTCAAGGAGAATGAGTGGGGCCTGGTGCCGCACGAGGTGAAGATCGAGCGGCTGGAGCGGCTGCAGAAGATCCAGCGGCGCATCAGCGGAGAGCTCACCTCGGCGCAGGTGGGCAAGGAGGTGGAGGTGATGGTGGAAGGGGCCTCGCGCTACAACCCGCTCAAGCGCTTCGGTCGCACGCCGGAGAACCGCACGGTGAACTTCGACGGCGACGCGCCGGCGGGGGCCTTCGTGAAGGTGCTGGTGGAGAGCGCGACGCCGAACCAGCTCTCCGGGAAGCAGACGGCGCTGCTGAGCGCGCCGATGGTGGTGCCGCCCGCCGAGTCCCCGCGCCCCGAGTTCCCGCTCGTCGTCGCCTGAACCACCCCCCCGGAGCCCCCGACATGGCCCTTCGCCGTTTCAAGGATCAGACCCCGCGCGTCCACCCGAGCTGCTTCATCGAGGACTCGGCGCAGGTCATCGGGGACGTGGAGGTGGGGGAGGACAGCTCGGTGTGGTTCAACTCGGTGCTGCGGGGGGACGTGAACGCCCTCCGCATCGGCCGGAGGACCAACATCCAGGATCTCACGATGATCCACGTCACGAGCAATCGCTTCTCCACCACCATTGGGGACGACGTGACGGTGGGGCACCACGTGGTGCTGCACGGGTGCAGGGTAGGGCACCGGGTGCTGGTGGGCATGGGCGCCATCGTC
>NZ_DASVWK010000037.1:0-2333 GCF_036389735.1 Archangium sp.
GCCGATCTCATGGATGGTCTCCGAGGTCCAGCAACCGGAGGCCAGGTTCACATGCTGCGGGCCTCCCTGCATCCCCACGGGGGACGAGCAACCGTCACCGGGGCGGAAGACGACGCGGTTGAAGTACTGGCTCGAATTGAAGGAGTTGATCTGGACGAAGCGCAGGTTCGTGCGCGCCTCCCAGTGGGCGATGGCATTGGTGACCCGCTCCCTGTTGGGTAGGGACGGGTCGATGAAATAGGGTACGACCCCGCCCGGCCAGCGGTAGCCCGAGCCGCTGATGGCGACGCCCATCGCCGAAACGCGCCTCGGGCTTCCGGGGGTCGCCGAGGTGAGCTCGTCCGTGGGACCCAGGACGATATCGCCCTCGAGCATTCCCTGCCCGTTCACGTCGGTGAAGGTCACCGGATGGAACTGACCATCCTTCGCCAGCCGGACGTAGCCAGTCCGCACGGCCCCCGCCTGGCTCGTCGGCGTGGAGTCAGGAGCCGGCGCATCGTCCTGGGCACAGCCCGCGAACGTGATGGCCGAAAACAGCAGCGTGCAGTGGAGCAGCCGTGAAAAGCGCATGGGTCCTCACCGAGTCGTGGACGAGGACGCCACCTGAATCCAGAAGACTTCCAGGAATCAAGCATGAACGCATTTGACAGGCTTTTCCTGGCTGAACCCGTGCCTTGCCTTACCAACCTCCGCCTCGCCAGCTCGCTAAATGAGGGGGATACCTCAGACCTCGATGTGCAACCTTTTGGTTGCCATCCACGGAGGCCTGCGCTATGTCCCGCGCAACCTGGAGGTTGCACATGAGCACCGTCACCGACCGTATCGAGAAGAAGATCACCCTGCGAGCGCCCGTGAGCCGCGTCTGGCGCGCCGTCAGCGACGCGCGCGAGTTTGGCGCGTGGTTCGGAGTGAAGTTCGACGGTCCGTTCGTGGCGGGCGCGCGGATGACGGGCAGGATCACGCCGACCCAGGCGGACCCGGAGGTGGCGAAGCTCCAGGAGCCGCACGCGGGGACGGCGTTCGACTTCACGGTCGACCGGATCGAGCCCGAGCGCCTCTTCTCGTTCCGCTGGCACCCCTTCGCGATCGAACCGGGCGTCGACTACTCTAAGGAGCCGACCACGCTCGTCGTCTTCGAGCTCGCCGAGGCGGAAGGCGGCACCCTGCTCACCATCACCGAGTCGGGGTTCGACCGCATCCCACTGGAGCGCCGCGCCAAGGCCTTCGCGGCGAACGAAGGTGGCTGGGAGCACCAGACACAGCTCATCGCGAAGTACCTTCTCCGTCATGAGGCGTAGCGCCGCGGCGCCTTCGTGGAAGGACTCGGCGCCCCTCTTCGCCGCGCTCGGAGACGAGACGCGCCTGCGCGTCGTCACCCGCCTCAGCGAGGAGGGGCCGCTCTCCATCAGTCAGCTGACGGAGGGGGCGGGTGTCTCGCGCCAGGCGGTGACGAAGCACCTCCAGGTCCTCGCTGGCGCCGGCCTCGTGAAGAACGCGCGCGATGGACGCGAGAACCTCTGGCAGCTCGAGCCCAGCCGCCTCGCGGAGGCACGGCGCCTGCTCGACCTCATCTCCAAGGAGTGGGACGACACCCTCGACCGTCTGAAGGCCTTCGTCGAGGAGTAGGGCGCCTGCTCGGGAGTTTCAGGTGCCGGGCCCGCCGGGTCCCAGCGATTGAAAACCGCGTCCGCCGCATGGTGGGACGGTGGTGACCGCTCGCTCCCGACCGAACATGGTGGAAGCGGCCACTGGCCCGCGGCTGGACTACCAAACAGCCCAGGTCGCCGTGCTCTCGGGTCTGCGACTGGAAGGGCTGGTGGTGCGTACCCCGTCGCCGTTTCAAAGCGTCGCGCCCGAACTGCTGCAACCGCGAGCTTTTGGCTTGTGGGTCATGCGTCACGGGGGACGCGCCGGGTGGAGGTGTTCCGGCAGCCGCGCCCGCCCGACGTGCTCAAGAAAGAGAGGGACGAAGCACAGGCCGAAGCGCGCCAGTGCCAGGAGGACAAAGCGCGGCTTCTGGCCGAGCGTGAGGAGCCGGGCGGGCTCATGGGGCTGTGTGGCTGGAGGGGGCTGGGGTCGTGGCGTCCAAGCCGCTTGGCTCGGGGGTGAGGAAGCCGCCAGCCAACGCGCTCGGGCTGATGGGGGCCTGGAGTTACAGCTACACGCCCACGGGCGAGAGCCGCCCGGCAAGCGTGGCTGTGCGGCTGGGCCTCATTAACCCCGGCGCGGAGCCCTGGACGCTGGCGGGGGCGGCGCTGGTGGACTCGGCGGGGGACCAGGTGGAGCTTGCCCGTTGGCCATTGGCGCCCATCCCCGCGAATGGGGCCGGTGCC
>NZ_DASVWK010000038.1:0-12318 GCF_036389735.1 Archangium sp.
GGTGCCGTCCCAGCGAGCGGACGACGATCTCCTGCTGCCCCACCACCCCGTCCATGGCGAACACCGCGCGCACGCCGCCGAGCGACAGCACCATGGCCGTCTGCGGCTTGCCCGACTCGAGAGCCAGCGGCAGCCGGGGCAGGCCAATGGCCTCGGTGAGCGTGTGGAAGGAGAGGTGCTCGCCCTCCACGTACGCCACCACGTGCCCGGCCACGGTGCCCACGTCGGAGGGCGCCAGCCGCAGCACCCGCTCCACCGCGTCCGAGGGAATGGCCACCACCGCGGTGCCGGCGCGAACCAGCAGCCCCAGCGCGCCCGCGAGGATGAGCGGCAGATCAATGGTGAAGCGCGTCCCCGTGCCCTTCTCGAAGGAGATGTCCACCGCGCCCTGGAGCCGCGTGGCCGTGCTCTGCACCACGTCCAGCCCCACGCCGCGTCCGGACGTCTCCGTCACCTGATCCCGGGTGGAGAAGCCCGGCTCGAAGACGAGCCGCGCGGCCTGCATGTCGGTGAGCTTGGCGGCCTCCGCCTCGGTGAGCAGCCCGCGGCGCACGGCCACGGCCCTCACGTTCTCCGGGGACAAGCCCGCCCCGTCATCCTCCACCACCACCGCCAGTCGAGTGCCCCGGGGCTCCACGCGCACCGTGAGCAGCCCGCGCGCCGCCTTGCCCGCCGCCACCCGCTCGCTCGTCGCCTCGATGCCATGGTCCAGCGCGTTGCGCACCAGGTGCTGAAGCGGATCCTTCAGCTCGTCCACGATGCGCCGGTCGATGCGCACATCCCCACCGGCGAGCAGCAGGTCCACGTCCTTGCCCAGGCGCGCGCACAGCTCGCGCACCGTGCGCTTGAGCGGCTCCAGCATCTGCGAGGCCGGCACCATGCGCAGGTCGCGCAGGTCGTCGCGCACCACCTGGGCCACCATCGCGAGCTGCTCGCCCTCGCGGTGCACGTCCTTGGACAGCTGCACCAGCCGCTTCTGCACGCCCCGCACCATGCCCACACCCGAGCGCAGCGACTCGAGCGCTCCGCCGCCGCCGGACAGCGCGAGCTGCTGGGCCGCGCGCTCCAACTGGAGCAGGGCATGGTTCGTCTGCTCCATGAGCTCGCGGTGCGCCTCCGCGCGGCGCAGTTGCTGCGCCCGGCCCGCCGCGAGCTGCTCCACCTGGAGCGCCAGCGAGTCGAGCGTCCGCACCGAGATGCGCACCGCCCGATCCATGTCCTGCTGGCGCCGGCCGGCCGCCGCCGAGCGCGACGTCACCACCGGCTCCGCCGGGGCCGCCGCGGGCTCCACGGGGGCTTCCTCGGCGATCGCCTCCAGGGCGACCCGCAGCTGCACCAGCGAGTCCGTGACGGCCGAGGCCGCCACGCTGGCGCCGACGCCCTGCTCCTCCATGCGCGCGAAGGAAGCACGCACCGAGCTGGCCATCGCCTCCACGGCGGACACTCCGGCCGTCTGGGCCGCGGCCTTCAGCAGCTCGGCCAGCCCCACGGCCTCCCACACCACGCCCTGCCGGTCCTCCAGCACGGGCGAGCACAGCCGGCCCAGGGCCGTCTCCAGCTTCTCCAGCGTCTGGAGGCCATCGCGCCGGAACTGGGCCGGGACGCGGGGCTGCACCTCCGCGGTCGGCACCACGCCCCCACGCCCCAGCGCGGCCAGCAGCGGTCCCAGACCCTCGATGGTGGGCAGCTCGCCGGTGTCCCCGCGGTTGAGCGCCGTCTCGATCGCCGACAGGCCGCGCAGGGTGCACTCCACCAGTCCCTTCGGCGGCGCCTGTCCGGGCGAGCAGCGCGCCAGCCCGTCCTCGACGGCGTGCACGAGCTGCTCGATGTCCGACAGGCCCAGGCTGGCCGCGGACCCCTTCAGGCTGTGCACCTCCCGCTTGAGGGCGGTGAGCTGTTCGGACGCCTGTTCGGGCGAGCCCTGCTCCAATCCCAGCACCGCCGTGCCGATGATCTGCAGTTGCTCGCGCGTCTCCGCGGCGAAGATGGGCCAGAGGCTCCGCAGCACCCGTGGATCCATGCGCCCCCCTTCCTAGCTCCGCCCCACCGTGGACGGATCACCGAGTTGCTCGAGGTCCAACACCATGAGCAATTCCTTGGTGACCCGATCCCGGGTGAGGTGGGTGAAAGGCCCCGGTGGAGGGTGCGACAGGTCCGCGCTCGGCAGTTCCTGCCTTCCATCCACCTCTTCCGCCGCCAGCCCGAAGAACTCCTCGGACACTTCCACGACGACGACGCGCGTCAGGTCCGACATGCCGCCCCCTTCGAGGCCCAGCACCTGCCGCAGATCCAACACCGGCACCACGCGCGAGCGGGACACCAGCGCTCCCAGCACGTACCGGGGCGCCCCCGGCATCGGGCACAGCCCCTTGGACTCCAACACGTGATCCACCGCCTCGATGGGCACGGCGTAGCGCTCGCCGCCCACGCGGAAGGACAGCACCGAGAGAGTCTCCCGGTGCTCCTCCTGGCGTGAGCCGGCCAGGGCGCGCGCACGATCGGCGAGCACCTCGCGGCGACGCTCCGGGCTGAGCACCTGCGCGCCCTCGAGCACCGCCTGCGCCTCGTCCAGCTTGCGGCGCAGTGCCGCGTAGTCGATTTTCCCGCTCGACTCGTCGCCGGCCATGGTTTCCCTAGTACTTGCTGGCGGGCAGCTTGAGGATGCTGCGCACCTTCTCGCGCAGGTCATCCACCGCCACGGGCTTGTTGAGGAACGCGCTCGCTCCCACCAACCGACCCCGCTGCCGGCTCGCATCATCCTTGAGCGAGGTCAGCATCACGAAGGGGGTGGCGAAGAGGATGGGGTCCGCCCGCACCGCCGCGCACAACGCGAAGCCGTCCATCTCCGGCATCTGCACGTCCGAGATGACCAGGTCCGGCTTGACCTCCCGGGCGCGAGCCAGGCCGCGCACGCCATCGCTCGCCTCGAAGAACTCCAGACCCCACCCCATCAGGTACACCTGGATGAGGTTGGTGATGGTCTTCGTGTCCTCGACGATCAACACCTTCATAGTTGGGATTCCTCCACGGACACGCCTGTCATAGCTGGTACTTTCCGACGAGGTCCGAGAAGCGCTTGGAGAGGTTGGACAGGTTGCCCGCCACCTGCTCGATGCGCTTGGTGCCCTCGACGTTGTCTTGCATGGCGATGGTGAGCTCGTTCATCGCCGCGGCGATCTGCTCCACGCCAATGGTCTGCTGCCGGGTGTTGCCGGCGATCTGCCGGGCCGCCAGCGACGACTCGCGAATGAGATCGCTCAAGCCCACGATGGCCGAGCCCGCGCTCTGGGCCATCTCCATGGCGGCCAGGGCCCGGCGGCTGCCCTCCTCGGTGGCCGACACGGCGGCGCGCGTGCCCTTCTGCACCTC
This sequence comes from Archangium sp., assembly GCF_036389735.1. Classification (GTDB taxonomy): domain Bacteria; phylum Myxococcota; class Myxococcia; order Myxococcales; family Myxococcaceae; genus Archangium. The sequence goes on from NZ_DASVWK010000038.1 coordinate 3,370, forward strand.
GCCCAGCAGCGCGCGCACCTGGTTGGCCGCCATCTTCGACTGCTCGGCCAGGGTGCGCATCTCCATGGCCACCACCGCGAAGCCGCGGCCCTGGTCTCCCGCCTTGGCCGCCTCGATGGAGGCATTGAGCGCCAGCAGGTTGGACTGCTCGGCCACGTCCTTCACCGTGGTGATGATGTCGCCGATCTGGAGCGTCTGTTCGTTGAGGTCGGTGATGGCCAGGGCGATGGCCTTCACCTGCTCGCTGAGCTTCTCCATGGCGGCCACGCTCTCGCCGACGACCTTCTGGCCCTCGGCGCTCAAGGCGTCCGAGCGGCTGGTGCCGCTGATGACCGTGTCCGCGAAGGAGGTGGCCTGCTTGGACGTCTGGGCGATCTCCGCCACCGTGGCGCCCGTCTCGTGGATGGCGGAGGCCTGCTCGTTGGCCATGGCGGACTGCTGCGAGGAGGTGGCCAGTACGTTGGTGGCCTCGCGCTCCATGTCCGAGGCCGCGCCGCGCAAGTCCTTGAGCAGCGTGGCCAGCATCTCGGCCATGGTGGCGAAGCTGCGCGCCAGGTCTCCCACCTCGTCGGTCCCGCTGGTGTCGATCTGCTGCCGCAGGTCTCCCGCGGCGAAGCCGGCCGCCGCGTGCGCCAGCCGCTCCAGGGGGACGATGAGCACGCGGGCCAGCGCGGCCACCACCAGCAGACAGGCCACCAGCACCACCAGGCCCACGCCCAGCCCGCGCAGGGCCATGCGCGACACGGCCTGCTCCAACAGCTCCATCTCGAGCCCCACCTGCACCGAGCCCACCTGGAGCTGTGCCGGGGCCGCGTCCGCGCTGGGCGCGCGTGGCTCGAACACGACGGGGGCGGACGTCTCCAGCACCCGCCGGCCGCCCACGTAGAGTTCGCGCTCGGAGCCCTCCGCCGGCAGCGAGGGCAGCAGCGCCGAGCTCACCAGGCGCGGCACCCGAGCATCGCCGAGGATGTCACCCTGCCGGTCGCGCACCACCACATAGGCCATGTCCGGGTGGTTGCGCAGCGTGGCGGTCGTGGCGCGCACGAGGCTCACCTCGTCCCGTGCCCAGGTGGCGATGGCCAGATGGTGTGCCAGCTCCTGGCTCGCCGCCGTGGCGCGCCTGGCCGACTCCTCCTTGAGCGACTCTCGCATCTGCAGCGAGAAGGCGGCCACGAGAATGATCATCACCAGCGTGCCGGACACGCCCGTGATGGCCAGAATCTTGGTCCTGAGGCTGAGCCGCCGCATGTCCAGCCTCTGAATCGCCGGCGGCCTCATGCCAGTGCCTTCCACGGATCCTCCCTGCTCCAACGGGGGGCGCTCATCGCGCACCCGACTTTCCCTGCTTCATTCCCGGAACGAGCGCTCGCCGCAGACCCCCCACCGTCAACTCCTCCACGCCTCGCAGCACCTGCTCGTCATCCAGACCTTCCAACGCCCGGAGCGCGTTGCGCCGTGCCCGCTCCGACTCCTCGGGTTGGCCCAACTGTCCGTACAGCGCCACGAGCATCGCATGACCGACGGCCAGTTGCGGCTCCAGATAAAGGGCCTTGCGCACCGAGTCCACGGCCCCCTGCACGTCCCCCCGCCCTTCAGCCATCATGGCGAGCAGCAGGTAGGCTTCCGGCGACAGCTCACGCGCGGCCAGCCGGGCGAGTTCCTCCGCCGCGTCGAAGCGACCGTCGCGCACCGCGGCCCGCGCCTGCTCCAGCGTCGCCACCAGCGAGGAACCGGCGGTGGGTGGGGGCGGAGGGGGAAGCGCGGCCTCCTGGGAGGCGGGGGCCTTGGAGACGGGCGCCACCCGGGCCGTGGGCTGGGTACGCCGCAGGGGGCTCGGAGCCCGGGTCACCAGCCGGAGGGGCCCAGGGCGAGAAGCCCGCGCGGGTGGCCGCTCACCAGGCAGTGGCCTGCGCAGGATGAGCTGCCCTTCCACCTCCCGCTCCTCCAGGCCCAGTCCCTGGGCGAAGGGCAGCTCCGCGGGGGACAGGAAGAGCCAGCCGCCGGGCGCGAGCGCCGCGACGAGCCGCTCCATCACCCCGGGGATGACCTCGGGCGGGAAGTAGATGAGGACATTGCGGCAGAAGACGGCCTGCGCGCCGGCCACGGGTGGCGGATCCGTCACGAGGTTGTGGCGCCGCAGCTCCACCCGCGTACGAACCTCCGGGGACACGTTGACGGAGTCGGGGCGGATTTGAAGGAAGCGCCGCTCCAGCTCCGGCTCCATGCGCCGCACCGACCAGGGCGAGTACGTGGCCTGCTGGGCGCGCGCGATGGCGCGGCCGGAGACGTCCGTGCCCAGCACGCGGAAACGGTCGGTGCTCACACCGGCCGCCAGCAGGGCCATGGTGATGCTGTAGGGCTCCTCCCCGCTCGCGCAGCCGGCGCTCCACACCAGGAAGGGCCCGGTGCTGGCGGCGGCCAGGCGCCCCAGCTCGCGCAGCTGCTCCGGGTGGCGGAAGAAGTATGTCTCCCCGATGACGGCGTAGCCGATGAAGGCCTCCACCGCCGAGGTGTCGCGCGCCAGCAACCGCTGGAGGAACTCGGCCTTGGGCAGGCCCTGGGCCTCGGCCGCGCGAGTCAGGGCGGTGCCCAGGGAGCGGCGCACGCTGGGCGCCAGCACCATGCCACACGCGGCGCGCAGGACCGTCTCCAATCCACCCAACGTCGCCTCGTTGAGGCGCTCGGCGCGCACCGGCTCCTTCACGCCCCCTCCACCGCCAGCACCGCCGAGGCCCGCAGCAGCGGCCGCAGCCCCTCGGGGGTGCGACACAGGCCCGCCATCAGCCCGGTGCCATCCCAGGGGGTGCGTGCCTCGGTCGCGATGGAGCCGTCCACCAGCAGCGGGGACTCCACCAGATCGCGCACCCGGTCCACCAGCAGCGCCACCGTGCGCGAGCCCCCGCAGATGACGAGGTGTGCGTCCAGGTCGGGCTCCCGGCGCACCCCCAGCATCGCGGCCAGATCCACCACCACCGCGGGCGTGCCCCGGTAGAGCATGGTGCCCACCACATGGGCGCGCGCCGCCGGCAGGGGCTCGATGGCCACCAGTCGCACCACCTCCAGCACCGCCTCCACGGGCAGCAGCGCCGTCGTGCCGGCCACCTCCACCGTGAGGTAGAGGCCCGGCAGTCGCTGCTCCGCGCCGAGCGTGGCCAGCTCCCGCCGCAGCCGGACAATCTCTTCTTCCAGCGACGCCAACCGCTTCTCCGCCGATGCGCGTCTCGCCTGGGCTTCAGCCGTCATTGAAGGGGAATCCACCATCGCGAGCCCGCCGGAACTCAGATGCGGGAAGTATTGGACGGTAGTCCGATATTGCGGGGAGCGTCAATGCGGGCGACACCTGCGTACCCCATCGGCGCGAGGGGGACGTGTGGACGCCTGCCGGGCAGGCGCCATCTGCCGAGTCGCGTGTTTCCGGGAGTTATGGTTTCATGCGACCCGTGACGATTGGTTCCCACCCAGCCGAAGAGCGGGGGAGCGACAAGACATGGTGACCGGCGACTCCCAGGGTCCGAGTGATACCGGATCGGATCCTCTCATCGGGCGGACGCTCAACGGCCGCTTCAGCATCCTCGAGCCGATTGGCATCGGAGGGATGGGTCGGGTCTATCGCGCCCAGCAGACCCCCTTGGATCGGGTGGTCGCGCTCAAGGTGCTCAACCCCAACTTCCCCACCAGCAGGGATCCGGGCTTCCAGAAGCGCTTCCTGCGCGAGGCCTCGCTGTCGTCCAAGCTCCGCCACCCCAACACGGTGACGGTGATCGACTACGGGCAGACGGACGACGGCATCTACTACATCGCCATGTAGTACCTGGAGGGGCGCACCCTCGGGCAGGCCCTGGCGGAGTCGGGGCCGCTGCCGTGGGCGCGCGCGCTCAACGTCGCCCAGCAGATCTGCCGCTCCGTGCGCGAGGCGCACAACCTGGGCGTCGTGCACCGCGACCTCAAGCCGGCCAACATCATGATCCTCAACGAGGCCGATCAAGACCTCGTCAAGGTGCTGGACTTCGGGCTGGTCAAGTCGATCACCCCCTCCGCGGAGGAGGCGCTCAACCCGGAGATCACCCAGAGCGGCACCTTCCTGGGCTCGCCGGCGTACATGGCGCCGGAGCAGGCGCGCAACGAGTCGGACGTACGCAGCGACGTGTACTCGCTGGGCGTGGTGCTCTACCAGATGCTGGTGGGGCGGCCGCCGTTCATCTCGAAGGATCACATCGAGCTCATCTTCTCGCACCACAAGGAGCCGCCTCCGGCCTTCAGCTCCGTGCGGCCGGACGTGAGCGTGCCTCCGGAGATCGAGGAGCTGGTGCGCAAGTGCCTGGAGAAGGATCCGGCGCGGCGCTTCCAGACGATGGACGAGCTGCTGGAGGGGATGCGCGGGGCCAGCATGGCCGCCGGCGGCACCAGCGGCATCTTCAAGCGTCCGGGTGGGCAGAACACCACGGGCCCCTACAAGACCCCGCTCTTCGCCGGCATCTCGGGCGACTCCTCCGGGGGCAATGAGACGCTCGCGGTGGACATCAGCGTGGAAGTGCCGCCCGAGATGCAGCAGGCGCGTCGGCGCACGCTGCTGCTGGGAGGGCTGGTGGGCGGAGGCCTCGCCGCGCTCATCACCGGGGGCCTGCTGCTGTCCTCGGGAGGCTTCTCGTTCGGACGGGCGATGGGGACGACGACCCCGGTCGCCCAGGCCCCCGCGCCCGCCGAGAAGCCGGCGGAGCAGGTGGTGCGCTTCCGGCTGATGAGCCAGCCCTCGGGCGCGCGTGTCATCTACAAGGGCCAGGAGCGCGGCACGACGCCGCTGCTGCTGGAGATTCCCAAGGAGAAGGGCCAGGACACCCTCACCGCCGAGTTCACCTTCGCGCTCGAGGGCTACCAGCTGGAGACGGTCATCACCGGCGGCTCGGGCGAGGTGGTGTTCGCCCAGAAGCTGCAGCGCGTCCGCAGTGGCTCGGCGGTCGCCAGCCGGAACGCGGGCGGCTCCACCGGCGGCAAGGTGGAGCGCGTCTCGGGGAAGGCGGAAGAGGACTCCACGGAGACGGCGCTCGGGGGCATGTCCGCGCCCGTGATGCTGGAGTCCGCGCCCGCGCCCCTGCCCGCGGCGGCCCCGACGACGGCGGAGCAGAAGTCCGAGGCGACCGCCTCCGGTGGAGCCCTGGCCGTTCCCGTGCTGGCGCTGTCCAAGGGCGTCGCCCCCACGGGGGACGCTCCGATGCCCTTCCAGGACGGCATGGCGCGCCCGGTGGAGCTGCAGGGCAAGGACATCGTCTACACGCGCGAGGCGCTCGCGGCGCGCGTGGAGGGGACGATGATGGTGAAGTGCGTCATCACCAAAGAGGGCACGGTGGAGAACTGCCGCGTCATCAAGGGCCTGCCGCACATGAACGAGGCGACGGTGCAGGCGCTGCGGTCGCGGACGTACAAGCCCATCACGTTCCAGGGCAAGCCGGTGGCGGTGGACTACCTCTTCAACATCCGGCTGGTGGCCCCGCGTCGCCGCTGAGTCCCGGGCGCTCCACTCGTAGTCGACTAGGAGTGAGGCTCAGTTGTAGTCGACGACAACGGGAGCCTCACCCGGCACGCCCCAGCTCAGCACGGGCCAGCCGCGCCGCAGGGCCTCGCGGCGCAGGCGGCGATCCGGGTGGACGGCCACGGGGCGCCCCACCACCTCCATCACCGGCAGGTCCGAGTACGAGTCCGTGTAGAAGGTGCACTCGGACAGGGGGATGCCGGCCTCGGAGGCATAGGCTTGAGCGTGGACGCGCTTGCCCTCGCCGAAGCACACCTCGCCCAGGGGCTTGCCGGTGTGCAGGCCCGCGGCGTCCACCTCGAAGCGGTTGCAGAGCACCGCGTCCAGCCCCAGGTCCCGGGCCACCAGCTCGGACAGGTAGCCCGAGGACGAGGTGAGCAGCACGAGCCTGTCCCCGGCCGAGCGGTGCTCCTCCAGAGCGAGCAGGGCGCCGGGCCGGTACTGCGAGCGGACCTGCTCCTCATAGAAGAGCACGGTGCGCTGGCGCAGGTACTGCTCACCCAGGCCCTCGAGGTGGGTGATGGCCTGCCGCAGGGCGTCCTGCATGGCGACGAAGCCCAGGTGGTAGCGGGCCAGCCACATGCTGGCGCGGAGGGCCTGCATGCGGGTGATGTGGCCCAACTCGAGTTCGCGACGGACCCACAGGGCGCCCGAGTTCACCGCGAGCAGCGTCTTGTCGAGATCGAAGAACGCGATCGCCATGAACACACCCTAAGCAGGCGGAGCGCGGGGAGCAGCGGCGCGCCCCTCGCCTGCCCGCTCGCGCCTCCGGCGGAGGAGCCGCAGGCCCAGGAGCGCCGCCGCGGGGAGGAGCGTTCCGGGCGCGGCGCCACACCCCATGGGGGCCAGGCCCGGCCCCTGACTCACCGCCTGGGTACGGCGGCCGAGGTCGGGGGACTCGCCACACTGGATGGGGGGCAGGCCCCGGGGGTAGGCGTCGCAGAAGCCCGCGGCGCTGCCCACGTCGATGATGCGCTTGTGCGTCTCCCCCGGGGGCGCGGTGGGCTCCATGGTGGCGCCGATCACATCCACATGGTCCAGGCCCAGCACGTGGCCGATCTCATGGGTGGCCGTGTTCTGGAGGTCGGTGGCGACGCAGCTCGAGGACAGCACCGCGTCACACGTCGGCGAGTCGACGGTGGTGAAGAGGAAGCCCCTGCCATTGGGCGCGGCGTTGAGTTCGATGTCCGCATCGAGGATGTAGCCGGTGCGGAAGCTGAAGGTGGTGGTGGTCAGCCCGATGGTGGCCCCCCCGTGGTCCCAGCACGCGTACTCGTTGGCGCAGGTGTCGGCCTCGATGCACGGGTCCTCGGGCGGGACGACGTCATTGCAGTCCGCCTCGCGGAAGGTGATGACGTTCTGGTTGTCCTTGCTGTCCCTCAGGTAGCCCACCTGGGGATTCTGGATGTCCGGGCCGCGGGTGAGGGTGAAGTCGCTACAGGTGCCGGCCAGCGCCTGCCAGGAGGAGAACGAGGCCTCGAGGGCGCTGAACTCGGTGTCCCCCGGCGTGCGGAGGCTGCCGGCCGCGTCCAGCCGGTACACGAAGTCGCGGATGTTCCACAGGACGCAGAAAGGCCGGCCGGGCACCAGGGTGCGCCGGTACGTCTGCGCTTCGGCTCCGGGAGCGGCGAGGGCGAGCGCTGCGAGGACGAGCCAGGAGAGGGAGCGGTTCACGAGCGAGCGCCTCCCCGGCGGCGGCGCCATGCGAGCAGGGCGCCGCCGAGCAGCGCGGGCCATCCCCCTCCGGTGTCGGCGCTGGAGCACCCCGTGGCCAGGGGCCCCAGGGCCGCCGGGCTGCCGCGCGTGCTCACCACCGAGGGGGTGACGCAGCTCTGGCTGGGCTGGCCCCTGGGGTACGTCATGCACACGAAGTTGCGCGAGCCGTCGTCGACGGTGCGCTTGGAGATCTCCCCGGGAGGCGCCCGCGGGTACATGGTGGAGCCGGCCGCCAGGGTGTGATCCAACCCGATCAGGTGGCCGATCTCGTGCGTCATCGTGTTCTGCACGTCGGTGGCCACGCAGGTGTTGGTGTTGATGGTGATGGGCTGGGTGCAGGCCGGCTTGTCCACGGTGGTGAAGGCGAAGCCGGCCGAGTTCAGCTGGATGTCCGAGTCGTAGATGATGCCCGACTTCTCGTCATAGGTGGTGAGCGTGAGGGCGATGGTGCGATCGTCCCCGTCCCAGCAGTCGTAGACGTTGCCGCAGACGTCGTCGTCCCAGCACTCATCGTCGGAGGGCACCACGTTGGGGTCGGCGCAGCGGCGGGAGCGGAAGAGGACGATGTTGCGGTTCTCGCCCCTCAGCTCGTAGCCGACCTCGCGGTCATCCACGACGGCCGCCTCCTGGATGCGGAGGTTGCCGCAGGCGCTGAAGACGTCCTGCCAGCTCTGGAAGGAGGCGCGGATGGCGGCGAACTCGTTCTGCTTCTGGGCATCCGTGCTCTTGGGGTTGCCCACGCTGCTGAGCTGCCAGGTGATGGTGGGCACCGTCCAGAAGAGGCAGTGGGTGTTCGGGTCGTTCGCCGTCACGCGGCTGCGCACGTAGGGCTCCGAGGTCGTCTGCCCCAGGGCGAGCGCGGCGACCAGCATCGGCGCGAGCATCACGGCCGTTTCTCCTGGAGCGCGGTGCGGATGGAGTCCTTCAGCTCCGCGAGCGACAGGGTACGCGCCGAGGACGAGGTGGCCTGCCGGGTGTCCGGATCCACCAGGAGCACGTCCCCCGTGGACTCGGGCACGGCCAGGGCGCGGGTGCCATCCTCCGAGCGCTGCACCTTGTACTTGCCCTGGGCCATGCCGGCGACGCGGAAGGCCCGGACGCCGCGACGCTCCAGGAAGAGCACCACCTCCTCGCCCGGGGTGAAGGAGGCCAACCCGCTCACCGTCTGTCCGATATCTCCTACCCGCCCACCAGGCTGGGTGACGACCACCGAGCCGCTCGCCTGCCCCTTGAGAGACTCGGAGACTTGGATTTCCACATCCGTGACGATTCGGCGTCCATCTCCGCTCCAACGACTTTCCACCCGGCGCACCGTCCCATGGACGATGGAATCGGCCGTCCGGGCGAGCTCCGGCAGATCCGCTCGCAACATCGTGGTAGCGCTCGCCGACAGACCCAGCAGAAGAACGAACGGCAGGAGCGCACGGAGCGTGATGGGAAGTTTCATGCAAGAGCCCTCGGTGCGCGGCAGTTTAATGCATCCGCCGGGCCGACGGGCGGCGAACTCGGCCGCTCGTTGACCACACAAGCTCGCTCCTGCTATCCGCGCCCCTTCCCTATGGCTCCTGCTCCTCGCGTCCGTTTCGCGCCCTCCCCCACTGGCTACCTCCACATCGGCGGTGCCCGTACCGCCCTCTTCAACTACCTCTATGCGAAGCGCCAAGGCGGCGTCTTCATCCTGCGCATCGAGGACACGGACCAGGAGC
>NZ_DASVWK010000039.1:0-3634 GCF_036389735.1 Archangium sp.
ATCCGCACCCAGGAGGCCTCGAGCGTGTCGGGGCAGAGATCGGACTGCCCCGTGCGCACCACGTGTCCGATGCCCCGCGTCAGCTTCGTCTCGCCCGGGGGCAGCAGGCGGAGGAGCTCGCGGGCCTTGAACTCTCGCGCCGGGTCCACGTGCGCGACGGACACCACGGCCAGCCCCTTGGCGTCCCGGATGCTCACCGTGCACCAGTCGGCCAGGCCGCGGACGGCCAGGCGGGCAATCTCCTGGAGCGTCCGCTCGTACTCCAGCGAGCCGGTGAGCACCTCGCCCGCCTCGGCGAGGAAGGTCTGCGCCTTCTCGACCTTCTTGCGCTCGCTCAAGTCGCGGGCGACGTTGGAGAAGCCGCGCAGCCGCCCCTCCTGGTCACGCATGGGGCTGAGCACGACGGTGCCCCAGAACGGGGAGTTGTCCTTGCGCAGGAGCCACCCCTCGTACTCGGCGCGCCCCTCGGCCTCCGCCCGTTTGAGAATGCGCTCTGGCACGTGCTCCGCGTTCTCCGCCTCGGGGAAGAAGCGCGAGAGGTGCAGGCCAATGGCCTCCTCCGTCGTGAAGCCCTTGAGGCGCTCGGCGCCGAGGTTCCAGTTGCTCACCCGGCCATCCACCCCCAGCGGGAAGACGGAGTAGTCCTGAAGGCTGTCGATGAGGAGCCGGAAGCGCTCCTCGCTGTCGCTCAGCGCGACCTTGGACTCTGGCTCATCCTTCCGCTCGCCCTCCGCGGACATGTGGGCTCCCCTCGCTTGCACGGTTCCCTTCTCAAGCTAAGCCCGCTGCCACCGGACGCTGCCCCTGCCCTCCCTCGCCTGGGAGCTGGCATGGGGCCCGCTCCCCTCCATGGTGAGCGGTGAAGCAGGCAGGTAGGACACACATCCCGAGTGTCGGCCGCATGTTTTCCCTTATGGAAGGCCCACCTCCGGTATGCATGGCGGGTCTCCCACCTGCCAAGGGAACGCCCCTCGCGTGTTGCCCCCCCGCTCCCTTCCTCTCTCCGCCTCCCTCTCGCTCGTACTCCCCGCGCTGGCCACGCTTGTCCTCTTGCGCCTGTGGGGCGAGGCCAGGTGGGAGCACGAGCCCATCCACTCCTCCCTGGAGACCGCCGGGGGGCTCATGGCCCTCGCGGTGGCCTCGGTGCTGCTCTGGCGGCGCCATTACCGGGGCCATGCGGCTCACTTCCAGTGGGTCGTCACCGCGCTGGTGTGCATGGGGCTGCTGGACCTGGCACACGCGTGGATCCACGTCAGCCCCGGCTTCTTCTGGTCCCGCGCCCTGCCCACCCTCCTGGGGGGCCTGCTCATCTCCCTCGTCTGGCTGCCCGCGAGCTGGACCCGGAGCCGCGCCGCGCAGCGCCTTCCGCTCGTCGTCGGCCTGCTCACCCTGGCCCTGTGCCTGGCCCTCGTCGCCTTGCCGCGAGCCTGGCCTCACGCCTTCTCCGCGGACGGCGGCTATCTCCCCTGGGCCAAGCTCATCAACATGGTGGGCGGCATGGGCTTCCTCACCTCGGCCGCCTTCTTCCTGCGGCGCTACCGGCGGGAGGGGGCCGCCGAGGATCTCGTCTTCGCCAACCACTGCCTCCTCTTTGGCGTCGCGGGTCTGCTCTTCGGGGTGAGCCACCTGTGGGGTGCCATCTGGTGGCTCTTCCATGTGCTCCGCCTGCTCGCCTACGTCGTGGTGATCCGCCACGTCGTCCAGGTGTACCGCGGACTGCAGGCGGCCGAGGAGGAGGGGCTCGTGCGGCGGCTCGAGCGGAGCGAGGCGCAGATGCGCCTCGTCACCGACGCCCTCCCCGTCCTCGTCTCCTTCATCCACCGCGACGGCCGCTACGCCTACGTCAACCGCAGCTACACGGAGTGGTTCGGCCTCGAGCGCGAGGAGGTGATCAATCGCCCCGTGCGCGACATCGTGGGCGAGGCGGCCTACGCGGGCGTGCATTCGTTGCTGGAGCGGGCGCTCTCGGGAGAGAGCATCTCCTTCGAGCGCGCGATGCCCTACCGGCACGGCGGAGACCGCCACATCCGCGCCTCGTACATGCCGCAGCGCGGCGCACGGGGGGAGGTAGAGGGAGTCGTCGCGCTCGTGACGGACATCACGGCGGAGAAGCGCGCCCAGGAGCGGGCGGGGCGGTTGCAGGCCGTGACCTCGGCCGTCTCTCGCGCGCTGACCCCCGAGGACGTGGCGCGGGCCATCCTCGCCGAGGCGGTCGAGGGCATTGGCGCGGGCTCGGGCACCTTCTACGTCCTGGAGCCGGAAGGCGGCCCCTTGCGCCTGCTGCATGCCCAGGGGATTCCCGCGGAGGTGGTGAAGAACCATGAGACCGTGCCCCTCGAGGCGCCCCTGCCGATGACGAGCGTCGTGCGCTCGGGTACCCCCCTCTGGCTGGAGTCGCGCGAGGAGATGTTCCGGCTCTTCCCCGGCATGGGCCCGGCGATGAAGGAGAGTGTCAACCAATCCTGGGCCGTGCTGCCGCTGCTGGGCGGCGCGGGGCCTCTGGGAGCGCTGATGATCGGCTTCCCCCGCCCGCACACGCTGGATGCCGAGGATCGCGACTTCCTGCTGGCGCTCAGCCAGCAGGTGTCCCAGGCCTTCGAGCGCGCGAACCTCTACCTCGCGGCGCGGGCCGCGGTGCGCGTGCGCGAGGACTTCCTGTCCGTGGCCGGGCACGAGCTGCGCACCCCCATCACCTCCCTCAAGCTGCAGCTGCACCTGCTGGAGCGCGCCCGTCCCCCCCACTTGAGCATGCCGCGCCTCCAGGCGATGGGGCGGCAGGTGGAGCGCCTCGAGTCACTGGTGGCGAGCCTCCTGGACGTGGGGCGTCTGTCGGAAGGCCGGTTGTCGCTGGAGCTCGGCGAAGTGGAGCTGGGTACCCTGACCCGCGAGGTGCTCGAGCGCGTCGCGGACGTCTTCGAGCGGGCCGGCTGCGCGGTGCACCTGGAGGCGCCGGAGCCAGTGCGCGGCTGCTGGGACGCGCAGCGGCTGGACCAGGTGATGGTCAACCTCTTCACCAACGCGGCCAAGTACGGGGCGGGCCGTCCCGTGCACGTGCGGGTGGAGGAGGCGGGGGCCTTCGCGCGGCTCACCGTCCGGGACGAGGGCATCGGCATCGCGCCCGAGGCGCTGCCCCGCCTCTTCGGCCGCTTCGAGCGCGCGGTGAGTGACCGGCGGTACGGCGGCATCGGCCTCGGCCTCTACATCTCACGCCAGCTGGTCGAGGCGATGGGCGGCCGCGTGTCCGTGCACAGCCGTCTCGACGAAGGCTCCACCTTCACCGTCGAGCTGCCGCTGCGGCCCGCCCCGGCCGAGGAGGGCCTGGCGCCCCTGACGGCCGACTGAGCCACCCCGCCCGCTAGGAGCGAGGCAGCTCCACGAGGAAGGTGGCCCCCTGCCCCGGAGCGCTCTCCACGCGGATGGTGCCCCCCATGGCGGTGACCAGCTCGCGTGTCATCCACAGCCCCATGCCCAGGCCCCCGTAGTGCCGGTCACTCACCGCGCGCTCGAAGCGCTCGAAGATGCGCGACTGGACGTCGGGGTCGATGCCGATGCCCTCGTCCCGCACCCGCAGCTCCACCCGTGACGCGGTGGCACTCAGCGCCACCTCCACTGGCCGGCCCGCGCCGTACTTGCA
>NZ_DASVWK010000040.1:0-8491 GCF_036389735.1 Archangium sp.
CCGGTGTGGAGGATGTACAGGATGGCGTTGACTACCTCCCTGCGCGGGTGCACCACATCCTGGGGCCCGCAGGTACTGGCCCGAACAAAGGGCTCTATCAATCCCCACTGCGCGTCAGAGAGGTCGGTGAGGTAGGGCTTCCTCACGGGCATTGGGATGTCGCTCATGCCTCTGGAGGTAGTTGTCCGCGCGCACGGAGACAACTTGCGAGGTCAATTGCCCGGCATTACTTTTCTGGTGGGTAACCAAGAAGGAGGGCAGAACCAGGAGGGAGTGAGCCGCGAAATCATCGCGCAAGGCACCCCATGGAATGGGTGCGCCTATTGGTGCACAGGAAAGGAGGGCCGACCTGGCGTTGATTCAACCCAGGTCCAGGCAGAGGCCCTCCTACGCATGCGTCACGGTCGTCCTGCGCGAATATCCATATCCTGGAAGCGCCGAAGGGGCGGCAGGTGCAATTCTTTGGGCGACTCACCCTGATGCAGCCAGCGGGCTCTGCTCTGCTGGCTGTTGCGCTTTGTTTATTGTGCACCCGGTCTCAGGCGGAGACCTGCTTGCCCCTGTTCAACACCCTCTGAGGCCCGTGTCGCTCCAGAACACCAAGCCGCGTTGCGGTTTGAGGAAGGCGTCGAACAGCCGCCGCGCCTTGCCATGTGTGTCATTGCTCGCGAACTCATTCAGCAGGAGGCGCATCTTGCTGTCCAGGGCGGCGGTGGTCGTGCCGACGCTGGTGAGCCTGCCCCGATTTCGTGGCTCTCCCGCAGTTTGTGTGAATCCTGGGCGCAGACCGATAGCCGCAAGAGCGAGGCTCGCCTGCTCGCTGCCGCAGAACCACACGAAGTGCGGGAGAGCCACGTAACCGGGGCAAGCCCAGTACCGGGCCTTTGTCTCGGCCTTCCGAGCGGCGGCGGCTCGGTGGAGCCGCGGGGGAACGCTGGGCTCAAACCCCGAAGGATTAGCCACACGCCACGCGCCCTCCAGCGTGGCCTCACTGGAGGGCAACGGGGGCTAGTTCTTGACGATGTTCAAACGGGCGTCATTGCCGTACTCGCCAGCGTAGCCCTCGATGATGATCAACAACTTCACGCCCTTGACGAGGCCCGAGAGGGTGGTCCTCGAGTAGAGGTTGCTTCCGTAATCGTCGTTGCAGCCCATGACCGACGAAGTGTTGCTGAGGTGGCGGATCTGGAGGACGGTATCGAAGTTCGAGTATCTGGTGCTGAAGGTGTAGGAGCCTGTCTCAGGCACCGTCCACACGTAGGAGATGTCTCGCGACGACCCTTCGTTGCAGCTGACCGACCACTGGTTGGAGGTCGTGCTGATGGAGGCGTAGGTCGCGACGGGGGAGCCCAGCCGGGTCTCCAGGTCTCCCACGAGGCCCTGCTCATGCACCGTCCCGGCCCCCGAGATTTCGGCCGCGCCAGGATCCATGTTTTCAGACACCTCGGGCTTCGCGGTAGAGGGCGTGGCACCCTCGATCGACTCACCCTCAAGCCCGGGGCCACAAGCGCCCAGGAGAAAACCACAAGCGGCCACACAGACAACGGACGTTCCAAGCTTCTTCATGTTTTACCCTGTCAGGTTGATTTCGTATCCCGAGATGGAATCTTTGTTCACAAAGCGTTCACAAAGCATCCGCCGCGAAGAGCGGCGTGAACCCTCTCTAGACAAGAAGAGACGAATTACGGCCTCATTATACAGTTTCGTCCTTTCCTGTCACCTTGCCTGATCTAGCACGCATCCTCGGCCAGCTAGCAGGGAAGCGCTTGACTTGCATGGAGGTCAAAGAAATTGAGCAATGCGACCAAGCAGGAAGCGACATAGAAAAGGCTCTACTGCACGGTCCGTGGGTTGAAGAACAGGTCGGCCGGGCAGCGGAGCGTAAAACGCTCACGGAGAGAGGTCGGATGTAGAGGGTTCCGCGACCGTGGCGGCCATGGGCGGCGTGAGGATTCAAGTCATGGGCAGCGGCGGTCCCCGGCCTGGAGGTTCGGCCATGGACCGTATCAGCGGCTCGCCGTCCGGCAGCGGCTCGTCGACGAGCGCGTTCTCCCGTGCGGTCCGCTTACGCGATGCCCGGCAGCGGCGGGTTGAGCACCAGCCCCCCGCAGCACAGGAACACCATCGCCTTGAGGGCCGCGGTGTTGCGAAAGCCATAGGCCCGGCGCATGACGAGCCGAATCTTGTTGTTGAGCCCTTCCACCACGCCGTTGCTCAACCCCGTCTGGTTGTAGGCGACAATCCCCTGCTTGTGCTTGCGCACTGTCTTGGCCAGCCGGACGAAGGGCTTGAGCCTGGAGCGGCTGGCCCACCGGCTCCAGCTGTCCAGGTGCTCCGAGGCGCGCGCCAGCTGGCGGTAATCCATGCCCTTGGCCAGACTCTCCTTGAGGAGGTACGCGCGGTAGAGCCGCCGGTTGAGCCGCTGCACCTCGCGCAGCTTCTCCCCCTGGCGCAGGGTGAGGTTCCACGGATTCTTCAGCAGCGCCCAGCGGCTCTTCTTCACGGCCGCGGCGCTCTGGGTGCCGGACACGTCCCGCACCTCGCCTCGGCGCACCTCGTCCAGGGTCTCGTTGGCCAGCTTCTGCACGTGGAAGCGGCCGAACACCTGGACAGCCTGGGGAGCGCGCTGCTTCACCACCTTGGAGAAGGCCGCGTTCAGGTCCTGCGTCACGTGCGTGAGCGCTTGCGTCCTCCCGGGCCCCAGCTTGTCGAAGAAGCCGTGCAGTGTCCCCTCGCCCTTGCCCTCTCCCATCCACACCACGCGCGACTTGAGGTGGTCCACCACCACGGACAGGTACTGGTGATGGCGACGGTGGCTCAACTCGTCCACGCCGATGATGTACAGCCCTTCCAGGCGCTGCGCGTCCAGACGCTCGGCCACCACGCGCTCGACAATGGTGCCCACGGTGCGCCAGTTGATTGCCATGAGTCGGCATGTGGCGCTCTTGTCCATGCGCTGAGCCAGCCACGCCACCATCTCCTCGAACTTGCGCGTGAAGTGCGAGTCATGGGCGGCCCACGGCACCTGCTCCACGCGCACACCATGCTCACGGCACTCCACGCGGCGCGGGGCGTAGCTCAACCAGAAGGCGGTGCGCCCCAGGGCCAGGTGTCTCCACGGACGCGGCGGACAGGAGTCGTAGCGCGGGCAGGGGCGACCACAGACACCACAGCGGGACTTGCGCAGGGGCGGCCTCACCTCCACCACCACGCCGCGGGGCTCGAAGCGGGCGCCACGC
Organism: Archangium sp.; assembly: GCF_036389735.1. GTDB lineage: Bacteria > Myxococcota > Myxococcia > Myxococcales > Myxococcaceae > Archangium. The sequence continues at coordinate 3,240 of NZ_DASVWK010000040.1, forward strand.
ACCCGCGGGCCCTTCACCCCCAGCAGCCGCTCCAGCAACTTCTCCACCCCGACCCGCGCCACCGTCCGCTTCTCCCACCGAGCTGTCCGTCCCGCCCCTGCCCGTACCGGGGCGGCGCATTGTGCAAGGCGGTTGCCAGCGAGGGCTTAGAGGGGGGCGGGCTTCAGCACATCACGTCGGCCGTCTCTCGTCGCGGACCACCATCCGTCGAGGGAAACCCACGGGTGCTACAGAAGAGCCATTTTTTACGCCGTGCTTACGGGTGGTTAGCAGCTTCCTCCATCCGTGTTGCACGTCCCGACGCTGAGCCCTGGACGCTGGCGGGGGCGGCGCTGGTGGACTCGGCGGGGGAAGCGGTGGAGCTTGCCCGGTGGCAACAGTCACCCACTCCTGCGAATGGGGCCGGTGCCGTCGTGTTGGGCGTAGAGGGGGCGCCCGCGCAGCTCGGCTACCCCTGTACCCTCAAGATATGGGAGGCAGGCGGGCCGCGCACCGTCACCCTCGGGAACGTCACCTTCCCGGTGAGCCAGAAGGCGGCGCCTTGAGCTCGGCCACCGCGAGCAGTGCCGAGCCTCAAGGGGTGGAGCGCCCGCCAATTTCCGGGAAGCGCTCGTAGGCCCGTTCAAGCGCGTCCAGGTGCGCGGGGTTGTCCATGTCGAGCGGCGTATCGGTGAGCCGGACAACCCACCCGCCCGTCGCGGTACGCCGTGAGCGCGAGAGCAGCTCCGCATCGCGGGCCGGGTCCGGGAAGCCGATGGTCCGTGCAGCGGCATCTGACCAGTAGTTCAGCCACCCGAGGCGATGCGGATTCTCAGGTGAGCGGATCTTCTCTGGCAGCAGGAGGGCCGGCAGCCCTCGGGGTGGAGGTTTCGGATTCGCCGCCCAATTTTTCGTCTGGCGCGCGATATCCACCGCCGCGCTGAACGGCGTTGCGTGCCCCCATAGAGCGCGCGCCGCCTGCGCCACTGCCTCCAACACATCCGCTGACGCCGCGATGCCATCTGCTGTCAGCGGCAGGGCAGCATCAACTACAAAGTGGGCCCGACCGCCCGGAGAACTGCTCGCTGGGCTTTCCCATCCCGTCACGGTCACCCGGAAGTTGTCATCATCGTTGCGGAGAAGCGGAAATCCACCGTCCATTCTCTGATGGGCGAGCCATGCATCGCGATCCCGCAGTGGGAGGCGCTGTCCCTCTTCAGGAATCATCCATCCCAGGCACAAGCCAGGGATCGCGCGCTCCATTTCATGAACAATCGCCACAGGGCGACCATCATCACCGTTGAGCGCGGGCGCGTAGACTGTAATGCAAAGGTGATTTCGGTGGGCAGTCGGCATTTCAGCACCAATCCATCACAACAATGAGTCCCTCAAGTTCCGGGAACGCGCGCTCCAATTCGTCTTTGTGTGTGTGGAGCTGAGCACACCAATTCGGAAGTCAAATCCGCAAGCTATTGCGAGACCCCTCTCAACCAGCAATTTCGGCCCCTGAGATCTGATAACGATATCTCGAAGGTCGGGCGTGTACGTGTCGAAGTTGTCGGTCTTGACTTCCCACAGCGTGCGCGTGGCCAAGTGTAGCGCGTCGAAGTTCTTCCCATTCACGAACACATCCCCGCCGGGGAAACTGTTGTTCGGAATTCTGTCAGCGCACGTGTCGTGCAGTCTATTTCCGCCAAGATGGTACGGCAGTGGGTCGGGCTCGCACCTGGGCGATCTCGCTCCGTGACTTCGATTGGCCCAATGGGAGGGAAATCCGGCCCTCTTGGCTCCGGCTTGGGCCTTTGCTTCGGCGAGGGCTTCGGCGGGGCGGGTTTTGTTTCAGGCACGGGGCGCGTTTCAGGCACGGGCCTTACCTGGGGACGGCCCCTCTTCTCCGCGTAAGTATCTCCGGTCATGGTCGAGGGCATGAAAGCACCGCTCCACCAGCACGGGCCAGGGCTCGGAAGCTTCGCGGACAGCGTACCGCCCCCCGTCCGTCCAGGGCAGCGTCGCCGCTCGCTGGAGGTTGGCGAGCCTCGGGTCTCGGACCGCTGGCTCTTGTGGGCTTGACGCTGACGTAGCGCAGGCTGAGACATAGAGCAGAAGTGCGATGCACGCTCGGAAACGCATGGAACATCCTCCAACCAAGTCAGAGCGCGGGGCGAAGAGGGTCACGCCGCTTGGGGTCGACTTGAAGATCGCCAAGGGCGCGGTGGGGATGATCCGCTCCGCGCTCCAGGCGGAGCACCAGGTTCACAGCCGTGTGTATGCTAGGGTCGGCGGAGAACGTCACGTCGCGCGTTTCTCTCCTCCGAGGTCTCGATGCGTCCACCCAGTCGACTCACGGTCAGGCCTCAGCCACTGATTGCAGTGAAGGACGTGAAGGCCAGCAGCGCGTGGTACCAGACGCTGCTGCGGCTGCACGGGGGCGAGCCGAACCATCCCCACCGGCTCTTCTATGACCGCCTGAGGAGTGGAGAGACCCTCGTCCTCCAGCTGCATCGTTGGGATGCCGAGGAGCACCCCAATCTGATGGGCGCCGATCGGGCACCGCACGGCCATGGCGTCCTTCTTTGGTTCGAGGTCGACGACTTCGATGCCGCCGTCGAACGCGTGAGACGTCTGGGCGCGCGGGTGATTGAAGAGCCGCACGTCAACCCCGCTCCGCAACACCGGGAGATCTGGCTCGAGGACCTGGACGGCTATGTCGTCGTTCTCGTCAGTCCTGATGGCGAGGCGAGCTGAACGCCTCGAGTCATCGCGCGCTCGACAACCGCGGTGAGCCGGGGGCCGAAGGCTCCGCTCGACACGCCCTGTGGCAGCTCGGCTCGCGTCCACACCTCACACCTGGCGCAGTGCCCGTAGCACATCTGGTACTTGGTGACGCGCGGCTTCACCTCGGGCAGCTCCACCACCTGATGCCGCCACGCAGCCGGCCCGTCTTCCTTCTGATTGAGCGCGCTGCCACACCGGCTGCACCCCCACGCCAGCCGTCACCCTGGCAGCACCACTTCTCCGGTCCTCCGAGCGGCGGCTTCGATTCCCGCCGCCTCCATTCCAGTGCGGACGTCCTGCGCAGCAGCCCGCCTCAATCCACCCGCGCCGTCCTCTGCTTCCTCGGCTCCTCCACCGTCGCGGCCAAGGAGAGGCTCTCCTTCTATGGGCCTGCCCCCTTCCCCCCTTGAGGGAGCCGCGCGTCGCTGAAGCACTCTCACCAGCTGCCTCGGGCGGCGGGGTCGATTCCCGCCGCTTCCAATAGAGGTTGCCCGCTCCCACTGGGTGCCATGCCGAAGGATTGGTAAAAGCCCCTAATCGCCACGTTGGTGTACTCGCTGTAGCCATGCGAGCAGGCGTACCACGTCCCCCCAGCGGGGTTGGTGAATGAACAGCGTTCGGCGTTGCCGCCACTGTAAGGGCGGCAGTCGTAGGTTCTGCTGTCCGGCGCCGAGCCGAACCTCACGTACATGTCCGCGTCACCTGACGAGCCGCTCTTGGCGAACTGGTCGAACTTCAAGCTGGCCTTGCCCGGTGGCACGCTCAGCGTGAAGCACCTCCAAGTGTCCTTGCTGCCGGAGTACACGGCCGACTCCACGCTGTTGCTCAGTGTGCTGCCGCTGCTGGTGCCGTACATGCCCGTCAGGGTGACGCCCGAGTACGAGGAGTAAGCGGACAGAATGACGTACCAGGTGCCGCCGGTCGGGCTGGAGAAGTAGCATTCCTCCTCGCTGCGGCCACTGGTTGAGCGGCAAGTGGAGGTGCTGCTGTCCGGCGCCGAGCCGAACTTCACGTACAGGTCCACGTCACCCGCGCCACCGCTGGTGGTGAACGTCAGGCTCGTCTGCCCCGAAGGCACCTCCAGCAAAAAGTGCATTTTGCCCCTGGAGCTATCGGACAGGCCGCTCACCGACGAACCGTTGGTCAGCACGGTGGTGGGTGGGACGCCCACGGCCGCCCACGCTTTGGTAACGGCATCGGCCACCGTGGAGTCGAAGAGTTCGTTGGCTTTCTGCACCGTGCACGTCTTGGCGTTGTCGAAGGTCGACGACGAGGTCATGCAGTGGGCATTGGCCTCATAGAAGATCTTCCCCGCTTTCTGGATGCCGATGGCGGGCACCTGGACGGTCGACTTCTCGCGCGGGTGCTTGCCACCCTCGGAAAGCAGGTAGAAGGCTAGGTTGGCGATGCCCGAGTTCCTGTGTACGCCGCCGTTGTCGTCGGTGTCCGTGTAGCGCTCGGGGTAGTAGTCCCGCGACATGCCGTCCTGTGTCGGGTTGGCCATATAGCGCATCGCGTCCCCAGGGGTGCCCGGCGTCTGGACATCGTCGCCAATCATGTACACCGCCGAGTTGGTGATCCATCCCTTCTGCCACGCCTCGCAGTAGGCGGAGAAGATGTCGCTCATGCCCTCATTGAGGGCGCCGGATTCGTTGGCGTACACGAGCTTCGACGTGTGATCCGTCACCGCGTGGGTGAACTCGTGCACCGTGATGTCCAGTGACTCGCCCATCGGGCCGTACTGCACGCCGTCGCCGTCGCCGTACATCATCTGGCTGCCGTTCCAGCGGGCGTTGTTCCTATCGTTCAAAGCGGTGCCGTAATGCACCGAGCTCTTGATCAGCGCGCCCGCGTTGTCGAACGAGTCGCGAGCGAAGTTCTGGCGGTAGCACTGGTAGGTAGTGCCCAGATGATCATGGTTCTTGTCCACGTGGGTGTCACCGGTGACGGCCCCCGACTCGTCACGTTTGAGGGTACCGGGCAGGGTGGTGGTGTTGTTGGCCGAGTACACTGCCCGGTTCTGCGCGGTGTGGATGTGCGAGTGCGTGGCCAGCGTGCGGCCATTCTCGGCGTCGACGTAGACGGTGTTGTCCATCGGCAGCCCATCGGCCTGCTCGCCCGTCACGCGCACCTCATAGGCCAGCCGCAGCGAGCCTTCAGCCTTGAAGTAGACCTGCCGGGCCGCGCCCTCCGCCACGGGGTTGAGCGCGCGGGAGTCGTGCAGGGCCGCCCACATCGCTGCTTCGGCCACCACCCGGGCCTGGGCCGCGCTGCTCGCGCCGTGGCGCAACGAGCCATTGGCCGCGTACACGTTGCCCTCAGTGTCCACGTGCAGCAGCATCTCGCCGCCGACGACCACTAGACCATTGCGCACTTGCTGGAAGCGCAGGAACTGGTGGCCACGCTCGTCCGTCGAGGTCCGCTTGAACACCAGTTCCTCGCTGCTCAACCGGAACATCGGCGCCACACGGTCCAGCGTGCCCCGCACCTGGGCGGAC
>NZ_DASVWK010000041.1:0-21060 GCF_036389735.1 Archangium sp.
ATTGGAAGTCCGCCTGGGCGAGGCCGAGCGATGGGCGCGTCTTCCTCGGCTCGGCGCGGGGCGTGCTCGCCACCACGACGACCTCGGGCTCTGCCTGCGACACGGCCTCCGCCTCCGGCGTGACGAGCACCATCAATGGACTGGTGGGCTTCGAGCGCAACGGCGTCACCACGGTGTACGCGGTGACGAGCGGTGGCCACCTGCTGCGCTGGGAGTGGCGGGACGCCTCGTCCTCGGCCGCTCCAGTGGTGATGGATCAGGTGGCGGCGAACCTGAAGGCCGTGCACGGCTTGAGCCCGGACTCGCTGTTCGCCGTGGGCGCCGAGGACTTCCAGTTGGGTGGCGACGCCTCGCCGCGGGTCTTCCGGCTCGACACCAGCTCGGGACACTGGGTGCGCCAGACCCTGCCGGCCGACGTCGGCACGGGCTACCTGCGCGGCGTGTACGTGGTGGGCGGACGGCTGGCCTACGCGGTGGGCGATCGGGGCCTCCTGCTCGCGCGTGAGAACGGGACATGGCGGAAGCTGCCGACGCCCGGTGGCTCGACGGAGGATCTGCTGGACGTGGTCGCCTTCGACCCCACGGTCGTCCTCGTCCTCTCCGCCAAGAGCGGCGAGCCGCTCCACCTGCTGAACGCCCAGAGCGGTACCTGGAGCGAGCCCTACCAGCCCAGCGGGGCGCTGCTGTCGCTCGACGCGCTGGGGCCCCAGGAGCAGTGGGCCGCGGGAGCGGGCGGGACGCTGGTGCGCTGGGGCCCTCCGTAAGCCTGGAGTGGCATGGAGCTGCGCGCGGACAGGCTCACGGTGCGACTGGGGGGGCGGCCCGTGCTTCGGGACGTGGCCTGCACCCTTCCACCCGGGAGCCGCGTGTTGATGCTGGGGCGCTCGGGCGGGGGCAAGACGACGCTCTTCAAGGCGCTCGCGGGGCTGGTGGCGGCCTCCAGTGGCCACGTGCTCTGGAACGGTGAGGACGTGGCGGGGCTGTCGCCCGCGGTGAAGCGCGCGCGCCAGGCGGCCTTCGGCATGGTGTTCCAGACGGATGCCCTCTTCGACTCGATGACGGTGCGCCGCAACGTGCTGCTGCCGCTGGAGCGCCGGCGGGTGCCTCGCGAGGAGGCGGAGGCGCGGGCGGACGAGGTGCTACGGGCGGTGGGGCTCGCGGAGGCCGCCGACATGCTGCCGGAGCGGCTGTCCGGGGGCATGCGCAAGAGGGCCGGCATCGCGCGCGCGCTGGCGGCGAGGCCCTCGGTGCTGCTGGCGGATGAGCCCTTCGCGGGCCTGGATCCGGGCACGGCGCGGCAGGTGGCGCGGGTGCTCTTGGAGGTGGCCGGGAGCGGCACGCTGATCATCGCCGCGGCGGAAGCCCCGCCGGAGCTTCCCCTCCCCCGCTGGCTGTACCTGCGCGACGGGCAGCTCGCGTACGACGGCCCGCCCGCCCCCGAGGTGGACGCGCTGGTGGACGAGGCGCTGGCATGAGCGCGCCGCTGGTGTGGCTCGGGCGGGAGGCACTGGGCGCCGTGCGGGCCGTGGGGGTCCTGGGGGTGGTGCTGGCACGCACGGTGCTGGGGTTGGCGCGCATGGAGCGCCGTGAGTTGTTGCGCGGACTGGTGCAGTTCGGCTGGGGCTCGTTGCCGCTGACGCTGGCGGTGGCGGCGCTGACGGGGGCGACGGTGGTGGTGCAGACGTCGCTGTACGTGCAGCGCTTCGGGGCGCGGGCCTTCCTCGGGTGGGCGGCGGGGTACGCGGTGCTGTGGGAGTTCGGCCCGCTGCTGCTGGGGCTGGTGATGGCGGCGCGGCTGGGGGCGCGCAACGCGGCGGAGCTGGCGACGATGCAGGTGGGCGGGCAGCTCGAGGGCCTGCGGGGAATCGGGTTGGATCCGTTCTCGGTGCTGGTGGCCCCGCGCGTGGTGGCGATGACGCTGAGCGTGACGAGCCTGTCCGCCCTCACCTTCCTGGTGGCGGTGCTCTTCGAGGCGGTGGCCGCCTACTTCACCCTGGCGCTGCCGGTGCGCGCCTTCTTCAACAACTTCGACTCCATGGTGCACCCGACGGACCTGCTGGCCGGCGTGGTGAAGTCGGGAGCCTTCGGGCTGGCGATCGCGCTGGTGTCCACATCGGTGGGGCTGCGGGCCCGGGGAGGCGCGAGCGCGGTGGGCCAGGCGGCCGCGGGCGCGGTGGTGCACGGATGCGCCACCATCTTCCTGTTGGACTTCCTGCTCACCTCCGCGCTGACGCGGCTGCTCACATGAGGCGGGCTCCGGAATGAACGTCCTCGCCTTCATCGGCGCCCCCGCCTTGATGCTCGCGCGTACCGTGCGCGCGAGCGCGCGTGACGGCCTGCCCTGGCGCGAGAGCCTGCGCCAGCTCCACGAGCTGGGCGGGCGCAGCGTGTGGCTGGTGATGTCGGGCATGGCCTTCTTCGGAGCGGTCATGGTGACGATCGCGGACAGCCAGGCGCGCAAGCTCACGGGCAACCTGCCGGTGGTGGGCCCGCCCTACTTCGAGCTGATGGTGCGCGAGTTCGGCCCGGTGATGTCGGCCCTGCTGGCGGCGGCGCGAGGCGGAGCCAGCCACGGCGCCGAGCTGTCCACCATGAGCGTCAACGAGCAGGTGGAGGCGCTGGAGATGTCGGCGGGAGACCCGTATGCCGACCTCGTGGCGCCACGGGTGGTGGCGGGGCTGGTGGGGGTGCCGCTGCTGTGCGTGCTCGGGACGATGGCGGCGACGCTGTCGGCGGTGGCCACGGCGAGCTGGGTCTTCGGGGTGGACGGGACGGCCTTCATGGACGCGCGGTACGTGGACGGGTGGGACGTGGTGGCCGGGCTGGTGAAGGCGGCGGCCTGCGGCGTCTACATTCCCCTGGCGGCGGCGGTGGAGGGCCTGTCCGCGCGCGGCGGCGCCGAGGCGGTGGGCGAGGCCACCACGCGCGGGGTGGTGGCGGCGTGCCTCGGCTGCCTGCTGATCGACTTCGTGGTGGCGATGGGCTTCCAGGCGCTGCGGGTGTGAGGGGGATGGGCACGCTGCGCTTCTCGGAGGTGTCCGTGACGTTCGAGTCCGGTCGGCGGGTACTGGCGGGGCTGAGCGCGGAGCTGTCCACGCGCGAGCTGACCTTCGTGGCTGGCGCGAGCGGCGCGGGCAAGAGCGTGCTGTGCCGGCTGGCGGTGGGGCTGCTGCGGCCGGAGGCGGGCCGGGTGGAGCTGCTCGGCGAGCGGGTGGACACGCAACCCGAGCGCACCCTGCGCAAGCTGCGCCAGCGGGCCCCGTACCTGGTGCAGGGCCCGGCGCTGCTGGACTGGCGGACGCTCCGGGAGAACGTGGCGATGGCGGCCCCGGGCATCACCCGGGAGGCGGCCCACGAGGCCCTGAGACTGGTGGGCCTGGAGAGCGCGGCCGATCGGCTGCCCACGGAGCTGGGGCCCGGGGCGAAGAAGCGGGCGGCGATCGCCCGGGCGCTGGTGCTCAAGCCGGAGTACCTGCTGCTGGACGAGCCCACCACGGGGCTGGACCGGAAGGCGGCGGCGCAGGTGGAGGGGGTGCTCGCCTCGGTGAAGGCCCGGGGGCTGGGCGCGCTGGTGGTGTCCCATGACTACCGGCTGCTGCGCACCCTGGCGGATCGGGTGCTGGTGGTGGGAGGGGGACGCTGTGCGTTCCTGGGCACGCCGGAGGAGTTCCTGGCATCCTCGGCGCCGGAGCTGCGCGCCCTGACGGCGCCGTACCTGGAGACCGCATCGGATGGATGAGCGTCGCTTGGAGATGAAGGTGGGCGCGCTGGTGCTGGGGGCCCTGCTGGGCGTGCTCGGGCTGCTCTGGCTCATGGGCGAGCTGACGACGGGCGGCGACACGGTGCTCTCGGTGGACTTCGCGCACACGGGCAACGTGGTGAAGGGCGCGCCGGTGAAGCTGGGCGGCGTGCTGGTGGGCCGGGTGGAGGAGATCGGCCTGGAGCCGGATCGCCGGGACGAGCGGGGCCAGCCGCTGCCGGTGCGGATGGGGCTGTCGGTGAAGCCCGAGGCGCTGGCGGCGCTCCGCTCGGACGCGCGGGTGACGGTGGCCACGGTGGGGCCACTGGGCGAGCCCTACCTGGAGCTGAACCCGGGCTCGGCGTCCGCGAGCGCCCTGCCCTCCGGCGTCGCGCTGCGAGGCACGGACGCGCCGCGGTTGGATCTGGTGGCCCAGCAGCTCTCGGCCTTCCTGGACGTGGCGAGCGGCGCGCTCGCGGATGATCCGGAGGGGCTCCAGCAGCTGGCGGCCAACGTGTCGCGGCTGACGAGCACGCTGGACACCGTGTTGAACGAGAACCGGGGGGACCTGCGGTTGATCACCGGCGAGCTGTCCGCCGCGGCCAGGGACATGCGCACGCTGGCGAAGCTCGCGCGGGAGACGATGCAGGCCGGCGGCGCGGGAGCCCAGCTCCTGGGAGACGCGGCGGAGACGGCGGCGCTGGTGAAACGCGAGCTGCCCGGCCTGTCTGGCTCGGCGGTGAAGACACTCAATGGGCTGTCGATGATGACGGGCGGGCTCGACGCGAAGGATGGCGAGCGGCTGAAGCTGGCGCTGGAGCGCTACACGTCGGCGGGCGAGAAGCTCGATCAAATCGCCACGAGGGCGGATCGGCTCCTCACCCGCATCGAGGCCGGTGAGGGCACGGTGGGCGCACTCCAGAAGGACAAGCAGATCTACGAGGATCTGCGAGGCCTGCTGTCGGACCTCCGCAAGCACCCGTGGAAGGTGCTCTGGAAGGAGTGACTACCGGCGGTTGAGGATCTCCATCAGGTGGAAATCCTTGATGCTCGGGATGAGCGCCGCCGCGGCCTCGCGGATGGCCGGCAGACGCTTGTAGACGTTGATGCCCGGGCAGGCGGTGCGGATGCAGCTCGTCCCGCGGCCCCAGTCGCGGTGCCCGCTGATGCGGAAGTTGGTGAGCTGCGGACGGCACGAGGCCGTCGGCTTGGGGTACACGCCTTGCTCCAGCGGGTTGAGGCCGTGGTAGGCGCACTCGAGCGCCGCCATGCGCATGGCGCTGTCGATCGCCTGGGCGGTGGGCTCGCCACCGGGAGGCACGTTCGGGGCGCCCGGCTCGAACTGACCCATCAGGCAGATGCCGAGGTTGTAGTTGTTGTAGCGCGAGACGTGGCCGCCCTCGGTGCTGTCTCCCCCATCACGGCCCTGGTAGACGTTGCCGTACTGGTCCACCAGGAAGTGGTAGCCGATGTCGCCCCAGCCCAGGGTGATGGCGTGGTAGTACCAGACGCCTCGCATGGTCGCGACGGGGTTCTCGGGGTTGTTGGCCCAGGCCGTGTGGTGGATGGTGACGAACCGCACCGGGTAGACACCGGCGTGCGGCTCCCAGTACTGATCCGAGTCCGGCGCGATGTAGCCCGGACCCCAACCCCCGGGCCCGTCGCGGAGGATGAGCCGCGCCGTCGGTGAACCCCCGTTGCCCACGCGGAAGGGAATGGACTGGCCGCGCGCGTCCAGGTCCTCCAGCCGGGGCGAGTCCAGCGAGTCGATCTGCGTGGCCGTCACACGCCGCACCACGGGCGACAGCGAGGGATCCGTCGTCTCGAGCGTGAGGCGGTACTGCATGGCGTGCGCCCGACCGAGCTCCACCGCATCCGAGAAGGTCTCATCCGACAGGCGCTCCTCATCACCGCGCCCCTCCAGGAGGTGACCCACGGGCAGCCACTCGCCCCAGGTATTGCCGTCCACGCTGCCACGCACCTCCACCGCCAGCGAGGTGCCCTCGGGCACGCTCGCCTGCCAGTGCATGCCCACCAGGTTGTAGGGACTGGAGGACCAGTGCACCTCCGAGACGAAGGTGTGGCTCGACGCGAAGGCGCCCGTCGAGGCGCGCGGAAGCTGGAAGTCGCCGCCGAGGTCCTCGGGCACGGAGTTGACGGTGCGCCCGTCGTTCATCGGCAGCGAGTGCCAGTCCTGGGCGCGGATGCCCGCGGACGCGGCGGCGAGGCGCGCGTTGGCGAGCGCCTTGCCACCCCCCAGGCCCACCAGCGCGCCCGTGACGAGAGACCCCTTGAGAAAGCCGCGACGACCGATCGATGGAAACCCGTTCTTGCTCATGTCCGGTCCCTTCCTGGGTGAGGTACAGCCGCGATCCAGCCTCACGGACATACACGAATTCCAGGTTAAATTCAAAAAATATGAGAATCAGGTCTTCCAGGTATCGACTTCAGGACGGGCGTGCCCTCCCCGCCCCCGCGCTCACTCGCTGTTGGAGGTTCTGGTTCATGGATCGCCTGGGTGCGGTTGACGCGAAAGCCGGTAAAACCTAAGAGTCGCGGGCATGTCCCCACTTGACTCCTCGGAGGACGACTCACTGAGCTGCGCTCTCCGTCGGAGCAAGCGCCTTCTGGGGGCCCAGAGACTGGCTTTTCTGGTGGCGCTCGTTCTCACCACGGGACACGCAGCAGCGGCTCCTCCTCCCTCCGTGGAGAAATCGAAACCTACCTTCAGGCCCTGAACCACACCGTACCTCCAACAGAGAGGTTCTTGAGTGGCACGGGATTCGAAGGCGAAATCCTGATCCGGTTCGCCCTGGGGCAATACATCTGGCGCCTGGAGTGGTGCACCAACGCGCCTGGAGTAACCCAGTACCAGTGGACTCGGAGTCAGGAGCGCCTTGATTCCATGGTGGCTGCTCATGATGCAGGGAACTGGGTGGAGATTTCCGAACACGAGCTGAAGGAATACGGCGGATGGGTAGCCCAGGTGGTCGAGGAGATGGTGGACAGGCGCGAGAAGCTTGCCACCCTCAGTGGGGTCATCGGAGTCGTGATCGATATCGTAGGTGGCGCTGCTGTGATCACCCTCTCCTCGGTAATGTCCGGTGATCGCCGCGCGCATTCGACGGCAAGTCAAGGCCTCGGCACTCCTCCAGGAGGAAAGGTCATCCCGCTCCCCCCGAGACCAACGTCCACCGCGCCACGGGTCCAACTGCCCAAGGCTTCGGGCATGTGACTCCCATGAAAATCGTTCAACCCACTTCGCTCCGGCTGCCGTCCTTCCTCCATGGCCCTCGCGCAGTCGTCAGTCGCAAGGTGCGGGCGGAGGGGCGCCGCTGCGCGAAGTTCTACCAGGCCCATGGGTCCTTCCCACATCCTCGCGAACTGTTGCTGGTCGATCCTGATGACGTCGTGTTCACGCGCAATTCCATCGACTTCGAGCCGGCGCGTCCCGCTTGGCGGCCCTACCTGCTCACCGAGCTGGTGGTGAGCGTGTGCGAAGCCCTGGATAAGAAGAATCATCTCCAGATCAGCGAAGGCCACGAGACCTTCTTTCGCAAGACGGTATGGGGGGCGCTGTACTTCATCACCGCGGAGCTGGCCCCGGAGAGCGCGGAACGCACGGCGCTGCGCATCCAGGCCGTGCTCGACTCCTGGGACTCACTCCAGCATGGACGCTACCTCTTCAAAAGGTTGAACGCCTTTCTCGGCCTGGAGGAACTCCTGCTCGAGGCCCGCGGTTGGGCATTGGACGCATGGTGCCCAGAGGGCGGCGGATCCGTCCGCGAACGTCTCGAAGTGGCTTCAGCCCGCATGGCCCGAGCAACCCGGGAGGATTGCGTGAACGCTATCCTCGGCCAATTGCCCCGACTGTTCACTCTCGTCGAGCGCCAGGAACTCAGCCATCCTGAAGTTGTCACCCAGCTCTCGTCTTGGCGCGAGTACCTCGTCACCCTGGATGCAACGAAGTTCGAGCGCATCTCCGGGGGCTGCCCAGCCTGGGTGCTCGAACGATTGTATCTCTGGGACCGGGAACTCGCCTTTCAAAATGAAGAACAAGGTCGTGGCACGGACCGCCACGACCGCTCTCGCTGAAACCCACCGCAAGGTATCAACAGACTCGTGCGGTTTGTCATCGTATCGGTGCTTTCGAAGTGCTCACTGCCCGCTGTTCGCCGAGCTCGCGTTCCGCGCGGTCTTGCCCGCCGCGTACTGCGTGAGGATCTGATTCATGTCCATCGTCTGGAGCGTGGTCCCGCCCCCCCCGGTGGGCATGAAGATGATCTGCTTGCCCATCAGCGCTTCGGCGATGCGTAGCTTCACCATTGTCCGGCCGCCCGCGCCCGCCAGCGCCTCGCTCTCCTTGGCGATGCCCTTGGACTTCGCCTCGGCCTCCCGGAGGATCGCCGTCGCCTCGTTGGTCGCGCGCACCAGCTCCGCGTCCGCCGTCAGCTTCGCCTGCTCCAGCTGACCCTGCGCCTCGGCGAGCTTCTGCGACACCGTCCCCTTGGCCGACTCCAGGTTGCGCTTGGCCTCCTCGGCCGCCGCCTGCGCCTCCGAGCGCAGCTTCTCCGCCGTCTGCTCCGCCAGCTTCTTCTCGCGAATCACCTTCTCGTACTCGGGGTTGAAGCGGTGCTCCTGGAGGATCACCTGCTCCACGATGACGCCCTCGGGCGCGAGCGCCACCTCCAGCCGCTTGCGCGCGCTCTCGGCCGCCGCGAAGCGCTTGTCCGCCGTGTAGAAGTCCTCCGAGCGCAGCACGTTGAGCGCATCACGCACCAGCGCCCGCGTCGCCGGTCGCACCAGCCGGGCCTCCACGTCCTTCGTCGAGCGCGCCACCTTCTGCACCAGGTGCGGCGCCTTCGAGGGATCCACCCGCCAGGCCACCGTCACGTCCACGGCGATGTCGTTGCCGTCCACCGTCTTGAACTCGATGTCGTCCGTGAGGCCCTTCTCATCCTCGCCCTTCGCCCGCATCCGCAGGTTCTGGAGCTTCGTCTCGAAGGTGTTCCAGTCCGTGGAGAACGGCGGGAAGAAGAAGTGCGTCGCACCCGGCGCGTACGTCTCCGCCTGCACGCCCCGCGTTCCCATCAGCGTGAACTTCCGCGTGAGCACGCCCACCTCGTTCGCATCCGTCGAGTGGCACGCGCACCCCTGCACCACGGGCAGCGCCAGCACCACGAACAGCCCCAGCATCCGCAAGTCCATGCGATTCATGCGCCTCACATCCCCTTCACATCGAAGCGCTTGAGCGCCGCGTTGAGATCCAACGGGTTCACTCCACCCGCGCCGTCCGTGGGCACCACGATGACCTGCGTGCCGCCCAGCACGTCCGCCATCTTCAGGCCCACCATGTTCTCGCTGCCGCCGCCCCGCAGCGCCGCGTTCTCCAGCTCGATCCCCTTGGCCCGGGCCAGCTTCACCACCAGGTCTCCCTCGGCGGCCTTGGTGCGCCGGTAGAGATCCGCCCCCGAGTTCAGCTTGGCCACCTCCGCGTTACCGCGCGCCAGCTCCACCTGCACCGTGGCCTCCCCCTCGGCGATGATCCGGTTCTTCTCCGCCTCGGCCTGCGCCGCCGCGGCCTCCGCTTGGTTCTTGAAGACGGACTGATCCTGGATCTTCCGCTGCTCGATCGCCTGCTGGTAGCGCGAGTCGTACCGGTACTGGCGCAACAGCACGTGCGTCACCTTGATGCCCTTGGGCGTCAGCTCCTCGATCAAGAGCTTCTGCGCCTGCGCCACGGCCTTGTCGCGCTGGTCCCCCTTGTAGAAGTCGTCCGCGTCCAGCTCGCCCAGCGTCCGCCGCAGCACCTGCTCCCCGCGCGGAATCACCGCCGAGTCCTCGTACAGCCGCCCCGGGCCGATCTGCGTGATCACCCGGTACGGATCCTCGATGCGGTAGAGCACCGTGACGTCCGCCGAGACCGTGTAGCCCTCGGACGTCTGGATCTTGATGGCCCGCACCACGCGGTGATCCGCGCCCACGCCCACCTCGGCCGCGTTGTCCGCCATCTCCAGCACCTGGAGATCCGTGGGGAACAGGTGCATGCGCTCCGCCCCCGGCGTCACCCAGTGCAGGCCCGGCCCGTACACCCCCTCGCGGATGCCCTTCTCGCCGCCGAGGATGACCTGCTTCACTCCCATCTCGTACGGTCGCACGTAGACGGTGCACAGGTTGTAGAAGAACAAACCGCCGAGCAGCAGCACGCCCAGCGGCCACAGCACCCGCATCCGAGGCTGCTTCAGGATCGAGATGACCCGATCTCCCGCCTTGTTCATGACTTCTCCTTGGAACTGGAATCGCTCAAGGCCCGCGGGACGGAGTCGTCCAGCGGCCGGTAGGCCTCGAGCTGCCGTTGCTCCACGCCCATGTCCTGAACGAGCGTGGCGAGCTGTCGCCGGTAGCGACGCTCGAAAAAGGACTCCTGCATGTCCGGCAGGAAGGGTCCGAAGAGGATGAACGCGAAGGGCAGCGGCTCCAGCCAGTCCGGCACCCGCGTGAGCGCCACCAGCACCGCCGTCACCAGTCCCGCCCCCGTGTACGCCGCGCGCGAGAGCAGATCTCCCCCGCGCCACACGTCATACTTGCGGCGCTGGAGCGCGTGGTGCTCGCGGGCGAGCTGGAAGTAGCGCGGCAGCACCACCGTGAAGACGCCGCGCTCCAGGCGCTCCCAGTAGCCGGGATCCACCGCCACCTCGGAGAAGAGCCGGGACACGTCGGCCAGCGCCAGCCGGGTCTCGGCCGTGAGCCGCGCCTCCACCTCTGCGTCCCAGGTGCCGAACCCGGGCCGACGACGCTCGAGCCACGCCACCACGTGCTCGCTCACCTGCGGTAGCCGGAAACGCTCGGGATACACGTGAAGCACCCCCTCGCCCAATCTTCCATGTGCGCCCATTCTCCCACAATTCCCGGCCGCCCCACGCGCCCCCGGCGATCCAGATCGGAGCGGGCGATCCATCCAGGTGCGCCGGAATGGAGCAGCCGACCTCCCGTATCGCCCTGGATTCCCAGCAAATCCAGCCATTTGGCGTTGGCAACATCCTTGCTCTACCCGGAGATGTGAGCGGCGGTCGGATCAGACTGGCGCGGGGTTCTCGAGGAGGAGGCAGCCATGGAAGTGCGTTTCTACGGAGTGCGGGGAAGCATCGCGGTGTCGGGGGCGCACGCTGCGCGGATCGGCGGCAACACCTCGTGCCTGGAGGTGACGAGCCAGGGGCACCGGCTCATCCTGGACGCGGGCACGGGCATCCGCGCGCTGGGCGAGGCGATGATGCGCGAGGGCGGGCCGCAGAAGGCGCACCTCTTCTTCTCGCACCTGCACTGGGACCATGTGCAGGGCTACCCCTTCTTCACGCCGGCCTACGTGCCCACCACGGAACTGAAGCTGTACGGTCCGGGGCCGGGCGGGGCGCAGGCGCTGGAGTCGGTGCTGGCGCGGCAGATGGAGCCGCCCAACTTCCCGGTGCCGCTGTCCACCATGCGCTCGCGGATGACGTTCGAGTCGGCGCTGCACGGGCAGACGGTGGAGGTGGGCCCCTTCAAGGTGACGCCCTTCGATGCGCCGCACCCCCAGGGGTGCCTGGCCTACCGGGTGGAGGCGGATGGCCACAGCTTCGTCTACGCCACCGACATGGAGATCTCCCTGGCCACGCTCGACTCGCGGGTGGCTCGGTTCATGGAGGGCGCGGACGCGCTGTGCCTGGACGCGCAGTACACCCCGGACGAGTACAACGGGCACAAGAGCATGCCCAAGAAGGGCTGGGGCCACTCCACCATGGTGGACGCGGCCCAGGTGGCCTCGGCGGTGAACGCGCGCCGGCTGTTCCTCTTCCACCATGACCCGGCGCACAATGACGATCAGGTGGAGAACATGGCCGAGGAGGCACGCAACCACTTCGCCGCCACCGAGCCGGCCCGCGAGGGCAAGCGGATCCTCCTCGGGGCGGCCTGCGCTTGACGGGAGGGGCGTATGGGTCCGCACTGCGATAGTCTGCCCCCAGGCTTCGAGCTTCCCCCCCTGCCCGTCATGGCCACTCACTCCGACGTCACCCAGGTGCTGCTTCCCATCGGCGGGCTCGTCGGGCGCGAGGTCGATCTCGACGCGTTCCTCCAGACGCTGATGGATCGCATCGCGGTGACGATGCAGGCGGACCGGGGAACGCTGTGGCTGTTGGACCCCGCGCGGGGCGAGCTCTTCTCGCGCGCGGCCCACCTGCCCGAGGTGTCGCAGATCCGCGTGAAGCTGGGCCAGGGCGTGGCCGGCTACGTGGCCGAGCGCGGCGAGCCCGTCAACATGCCCAACCCCCGGGGCGAGAGCCGCTTCTTCGCGGACATCGACCGGATGACGGGCTACCGCACCACGACGATATTGGCGGTACCGCTGCGCGATGCGAGCGGGACGCTCTACGGCGTGTTGCAGGTGCTCAACCGGCGCGGCGGGGAGCGCTTCACGGATGACGACGTGGAGCGCCTCATGGCCATCGCGGTGCAGGTGAGCCACGCGCTCCAGAGCACGAGCCTGTACCAGGAGCTCCAGCGTGCGAAGGAGCAGCCACACGCGCCGGTGGGCTACTTCTTCAACCGGATCATCGGCGAGTCCGAGCCGCTCAAGGTCATCTACCGGCTCATCCAGAAGGCGGCGCCCACGGACGCCACGGTGCTGCTGCGGGGCGAGAGCGGCTGTGGCAAGGAGCTGTTCGCCCGGGCGGTGCACGTCAACGGACCGAGGCGGGACAAGCCCATCGTGAAGGTGGACTGCGCGGCGCTGCCCGCCTCGCTCATCGAGAACGAGCTGTTCGGCCACGAGAAGGGCGCCTTCACGGGGGCGGACCACCGGGTACCGGGCAAGTTCGAGGCGGCGGATGGCGGCACGGTGTTCATCGACGAGATCGGCGAGCTGCCGCTGCCGGTGCAGGGCAAGCTGCTGCGGGTGCTCCAGGATCGCGAGTTCGAGCGGGTGGGCGGCACGCAGACGCTGAAGGTGGACGTGCGGATCGTCGCGGCCACGAACCGGGACCTGGCGAAGATGGTGGCCGAGGGGAAGTTCCGGGAGGACCTGTACTACCGCATCAAGGTGGTGGAGCTGGTGCTGCCGCCGCTGCGCGAGCGCGGGGGCGAGGACATCGAGCGGCTGACGTGCCACTTCATCGCGGCGTCGGCGAAGCGGCACCGGCTGCCGGTGCCGAGGCTGAGCCCCGCGGCGCTGGAGCGGCTGAATCGCTACCGGTGGCCCGGCAACGTGCGCGAGCTGGAGAACTGCATCGAGAGCGCGGTGGTGCTCAGCGAGGGGGAGATCCTCGAGGAGTACCTGCCCCTGCCGAAGGGAGTTGGCGTGCCTCCGCCCGCCTCGGCCGGCGAGACGGTGGTGGCGGAGCTCTCGGGGGACCTGTTGCCCCTGGCCGAGGTGGAGAAGCGACACATCCTCCGGGTGCTGGACTCGGTGAAGGGCAACCGGACCGCGGCGGCGAAGGTGCTTCAGATCGGCCGCAATACACTTGGCCGCAAGCTGAAGGAGTACGGCATCGCGGACGAGGGGTAGTCCTCTCGCCCGAGCAAGGTGCTCCGGCACCTCCACACCCATCCGGCTTCACCGAAGGGCATTCGCCGCGGGACCTCGTCCGGAGGTTCAGCCCGCGAGCACCCAGGCCGCCGCCACCGTGAGGCCCCCGGCCGCCGCGAACATCTTCCAGGCCCGGCGCGCCAGCGTCGTGCCCGTGCTCTCGCACGCGTCGCCGAGGATCACCATCGCCGGTCCGCCCTGCTTGCCACGCAGCTCGTACACGCCTGGCACAGGGCCCTTGCGCAGCTCCCCCACCACCAGGCACTCCTCGCCGAGCTTCCCCACCCGCTCGTACGACAGGGCCTCCTCCACCTTCTGGCCCTCCACCGGCACCTCCGTGCCCGTCTCCGCCAGCGGCTTGCCCATCAGGCAGCGGCGCACCTGCATCGGCGCCAGCAGCAGCTTCGGCGAGAAGCTCACCGCCGCCTCCGCCCGCTCTCCCTTCACCTGGAGCACCGGCGAGAATCCACGCTCCACCGACAGCAGCGGCCCCTTGCTCCCGTCCGGCATCACACCGCGCAGCTCCGCTTCGTAGAAGGCGCACACCACCCCGCCCGGCGACGTCACCTGATCGATCGACGCGAGGCGCCCGCGGTACACGCCCCACCCCGGCGAGCCTCCCTCGCGCAGCGCCGCCACGCCCTCGTCGATGCTCCGGGGGGCCTCGGCCCGCAGCGTGTCCGCGCGCCCCCAGATTCGCGAGCCCGCCACCGCCAGCCCCGCCGCCACCATCAGCAGCGCGAAGCCCAGGCCGCTCCCGAACACCTGGGGCGACACCCACATGAAGGGGCCGCTCTCGTAACGCAGCGCGACGATGGCGAAGGCCACCGCCAGCAGCCCGAACCAGGCCAGCGGCCAGCGCGGCGTGAAGGTGCGAGCGTCCTTCTGCCCAAAGGCGAACGCCACGAGCACCAACGCGCCCATCCCCGCCGCGTACAGCGGGGCGAATGCCCACCGCAAGTCCATGGCTCCCCCTCTGCCCGGAGTCAGTTCCGCTGCCCGCGTGCACACGAGGGCTGGCGCGGCCAAAGGTGAGGATGCCTCCCGCGCGCGGCAAGGGCACACCAGGGCCATCCGCCCGTGCACCACCGGACACGGCCCAGCCCTTGGGAAGGGGCCTTCCGTCTACTCCTGTGGGGTTTCCGCCATCTTGGGGCGCGCCTGCTTCTTCGACGGGATGCCGCGCACCGTCAGGTCATCGAAGGTGCAGATGAGGTTGCGGCAGCCCAGCGCCACCTTCGCCACGCGTCCCTGGAAGCCCTCCAGGTACTTGCGCGCGAAGGGCTCGGAGTCGCCGTTGAGGAAGGCCTCCACGTCCACCCCGTTCTTCCTCTTCTTCATCTGAAGCTTCACGCGGAAGGCGCCGGAGGGCACGGGCGCCTCGTCCCGCACCAGCTCGTCCACCTCCTGCGCGCTGTTGCCCACCACCTCCTCGCCGTCGGCGGTGGTGTAGCGCCAGCTCAGCCGCATGCCCGTGTCCGGAATGGCGTAGACGGACACCTGGAGGCCCGTCACCCGGAAGGCCAGCTCGGCGTAGTGCTGCGCGTCGGGCTCCTCCTCGGGGTAATCCCGGCCAAACCGGTGCACGTTCATCGACACCTCGGCGGAGAAGTCGTCGCTCGAGAAGTAGCGGTGGGCCAGGTAGGCGCGGGGAATGAGCTGCCCCTCGCTCCCCGAGGCGTCATTGCCACCCTGCATCACCTGGAGCTGTCCGTCCACCAGCTTCCACGTGCCGGCGTGGGCATTGAGCTCCTCCTCGCCGCCCGCCAGGAAGTCCACGCCCAGCCGCACCCGCCCATCCGCGAGCGCCTCCGTCGTCGAGGACACCAGCAGATCGCCCTCCGTGTTGGCCGGCCACGCCTTGTCCGCGGGCACGAGGCGCGGCAGGCCCCCCTTGCTGAGGACCACCTTCTTGTCCTCGCTCACCTGCACGCCCACCGGGCCCAACAGCATCCGCAGCACGAAGGAGAGCACCACCAGCGCGCCCACCACCGTGAGGCCCGCACGCACCTTGCGCCAGCCCGACTTCAGCCGCCCCAGCGCCCCGCCCACCCGGGCCTGTGCCTGCGGCTGCGCTCCCACCAGGGACATCGAGGGCCGCGAGTTGTTCGTGACGAGCGCCTCCAGCGCCTGGCACACCTCGGTGGCCCGCGCGTAGCGGGCCTCGGGCTCGTTCTCCAGCAGCCGCCCCACCACCTCGTCCACGCGCGAGTCCAACCCCGGCACGCGCTCGGACGGCAGCTTGAAGCGCCCCACCGGCAGCTCACCGGTGAGCATCTCGTAGAGCACCACGCCGAAGGAGAACAGGTCCGCGCGCCCGTCCACGTTCTTCGCGTCCCGCCGCTGCTCCGGGGCCATGTAGTTGAGCGTCCCCATGGCCACCGACGTCCCGGTGAGCTGGAGCCGCGAGTCCGAGCCGCTGCGGAAGCCCGCCAGCCCGAAGTCCGCCACCTTCACGTGCCCCCGCCCATCCAGCAGGATGTTCTCCGGCTTGAGGTCGCGGTGGATGATGCCCTTGTCGTGCGCGCACTCGATGGCCCTCGCCACCTGGAGCGCCAGGCGCAGGGCCTCGGGGGGAACCAGCTCGCGCATCACGTCGCGCAGCGAGCGCCCCTCCACGTACTCCATCACGAAGTAGTAGTGCTCCCCGGCCACCCCGCGATCGATGATCTGGATGATGTTCGGATGGCTCAGCGCCGCGAGTGCCGTGGCCTCCTTGTCGAAGCGGGTGACGAACTCGGGATCCTTCGCCAGCCGCGGCGGCAGCACCTTCACCGCCACCTTGCGTCCCAGCGACACCTGCCGCGCCAGCCACACCTCGCCCATCCCGCCCCGGCCCAGCACCCGCTCCAGCTCGTAGCCCGGCAGCGTCACCGTCGTGCTGACGTAGGTGCCCTCCAGCCCGGGCTCCGTGCCCACCGGAGACGCACCCGCCGCCGCCCGCGAGGGGCTGATCATCGTGGCGCCCGCGTCCTCGTCCGCCCGAGCCGTGTCCTGGCCCACGGTGAAGCGGGCCCCGCAGGCACACGACACCTGGTGCCCGGTGGCGAGTCCGCTCACGTCATGCGCACGCGCGCAGCTCGGGCAGTTCCGGGTGGTCATTAGCCGTGGTGGGAGTTGGTGATTTCCAGCCCGATGACCTTGAACGCGTGGACGCCCTTCTCCTTGCCCTTCACCTGGGTCACGGGAAGGGGCTCCACCTCGAAGCCGACGCCGGCCTTCTGGATGGTGCTGTGGTTGGCGACCACCTCGCCACCCTTGGCCAGTCCGCACAGCCGCGAGGCCGTGTTCACCGTGTCGCCGATGGCGGTGAACTCATGGCGCTCGGTGCTGCCCATGTAGCCCACGACCGCCTGGCCGGTGTTCACGCCGATGCCCACCTCGATGGGCGGCTTGCCGGCCGCCATGCGCGAGCCGTTGAGCACATCCACCGCGTCCTGCATCTCCAGCGCCGCGCGCAGCGCCCGGGCCGGATCGTCCGGGTGCGACGAGGGGGGACCCCACACCGCCATCACGCAGTCGCCGATGAACTTGTCGAGGTTCCCCTCGTGGCGGAACACCACGCCCGCCATCAGGGTGAAGAACTCGTTGAGCATGGACACCACCTCCTGCGGAGACTCGTTCTCCGACAGGGTGGTGAAGCCGCGGATGTCCGCGAACAGGCACGTCACTTCCGCCAGCCGGCTCTGCCGCAGGTCCTCGGTCTCGCCGCGGATCACCGCCTCGGCCACCGCGCGCGACAGGAAGCGGCTGAGCTCGGCCCGGGTGATGGCCTCGGTCTGGATCTGCGCGGCCAGCGCGGCGTTCTCCAGGGCGATCGCCGCCTGCGCCGCGATGCCCGAGAGGATCGTCAGGTCCTTCTCGGAGAAGGCGTTGGTCTGCTGGCGCGAGTCCAGGAAGAGCACCGCCTCCAGCTTGCCCTTGGACAGCAGCGGCACCGCCATGGCCGAGCGGATGCCCTGCGCCACGATGCTCTCCGAGGAGGAGAAGCGCTCGTCGATGATGGCGTCCGCGGTGAGCACCGCCTTGTGCGTCTCGGCCACCTTCTGGAGCACGGTGTCGGAGACCATCACGTTGGCCGGGCTGCCCTGCCGGTGCTTGATGGCCACCGGGTTGAACTGGCCGTCCGCGCCATTCTTGAGGATGACGCCGTGATCGGCCGCCAGCAGCTGGAAGGCCACCGCGAGGATCTGCTCGAAGAGATCGGCCTGCTTGCCCTGCTGACTCACCTGACGGTGGAACTCGTAGGCGATACGCAGCTTCTCGTACTCGCGCTTGAGGGTGGTCAGCTCCTGGATCTGCTCGGCGGGCCGGAAGTTCTGCGGCACCTGCTGATCCATCTGCGCGAGGAACGCGGGGATGGAGTGGGACTGCGCCACCACCGTCACCCGGGGAGCGGCGCGACCCGGGTTGCCGGCGGCCGTCCCGGCGACGGGCGGCTGGGCGAACGTGCCCGACGTGTCCCCGGTGTGGAAGACGAGCTTGGAGGCCCCCAGGGTGATCTCATCCCCCTCGCGCAACCGCAGCTCCGCGACCCGCCGTCCGTTGACGAAGGTGCCGTTGGAGGAGCCCAGATCGCGCAGGATGAAATCCCGCCCCATGCGCTCGATGTTGGCGTGCTCCTTGGACACCTCGCGGTCCACCAGCCGTATCGTGTTGGACGGATGGCGACCCAACGTCGTCAGGTCCCCGAGCAGGAAATCTCCCGTCGATCCATCCGGGAAACGCCCCTTGAGGTGAGGGCCACGGAGGGCAGTGGACTTGGCAGCCTGGGTAGAACCTTGACTCACGCGCGAGACCTCTCCGTCTCGGACACCGACAGCACCGGCGGGACACTACCAGAGGCGGCGGGGCATCGGAACGGCCACGGATGCCCGCCTGGAGGGCCGCCTAGGGCACCACCGCTCCAGGGCTTTCCGGGCTTCCGGGGGAAACGGTGGGCCCCAGGGCCCTGCCGAGGGGCGTGGGGTTCTTGAAGGCCAGTCCCACAGAGGGGTACAGGGTGACCCCCCCGAGGTCCCGCTTCTGGCCGAAGAGGACGGGCCGGCAATCGGTGTAGCCGGTGGTGAGCTCGGCGAAGAGGTGGACGTACTTGTAGCCCAGGGCGAAGCCCACGGTGGTACCGAAGAAGTTGCTCGTGACGCGGCCCGGCAAGGCGATGTCGAAGCCCGTCACGTCCTTGCCGAACTGCGAGTAGTCCACCAGCTTCTGATCCAGCTTGGTGCGGCTGTGGATGAACTTGGGCGCCGCGTACAGCTTGAAGATGTCCCCGAAGTCCATGCTCATGTAGAGGGGCACCTCGAAGTCCCAGCGGGAGAAGTCGTCGATCTGGACCATCTCCAGCGCGTCCAGGACGGGGCTCTTGAAGAGGTGGCGGGACACGCCCAGGCCCAGGGCGACGTCGAAGGACCTGCGCTTGTGGTCGGGCAGCGGGGAGTCCTGGAGATCTCCCCCGTGCAGCAGGCGCACCTTGCCGTCCACGCGGACGGAGTTGGTGCTCAAGCGCAGGCCCAGATCCAGGGTGTGGTCCTCCAGCAGGCCGGCGCGGGCCATCAGCTCGTTGCTGGTGCCCGGCGGGGCCACCGCCAGCGCCAGGCCCACGTTGAGCAGCTTCTGGGCGTCCGCCTCCTCCAGGTGGTAGGGCTGGCCCGAGTCGATGGCCTTCTTGATGGCCTGACCCTGCTTGATCCCCTGGTCGATGACGGTGACGATCTGGCCCGCCGGGGCGTAGAGCCCCATGCCTCCGGACACCTGGAACTGGCCCCGGGCGAGCGGCTTCGCCGTCTGCAGGGTGGACAGGTTGGAGGCACAGCCGGTGGCGGTCAGCAGGACGAGCAGGGCGAGCAGTCTCATGGCGGGGCGCGAGGTTATGCCGCCAGGTGTCCGCTTGTCAGTCCCCCGACCATTCGTTCCTTCCTCTCGGGGCACTCTGGCTGTTAAGGGAACCCCGTGCGAATCAAGCAGAAACCCGAGGATTTCTCCGTCAAGGAGTCGTACCGCTTCGACGAGGTGGCGAGCGGTCGCCACCGCGTCTACCTGATGGACAAGCAGAAGCTGTCCACCTTCGAGGCGGCGGACCGCATCCGCGATGCCTTCGGCCTCAAGCCGGGTGCCATCTCCTACTGCGGGTTGAAGGACAAGCAGGGCCGCACCGAGCAGCTCATCGCGGTGGACGGGGCGGACGTGGACATGCAGGACCCCGACCTGCGCCTGAAGTACCTGGGGCGCGCGGACAAGGCCCTGTCGGCCGCCAACATCACCTCCAACCGCTTCGCCGTCACCGTGCGCTCGCTGGACGAGTCGTCCGTTGGCCCCCTCAACGTGGCCGCCGCCGAGGTCAACCGCCTGGGCGTGGTGAACTACTTCGACAGCCAGCGCTTCGGCTCGCTCAAGCACGGCCAGGGCTTCATCGCCAAGGATCTCATCCGCGGCGACTTCGAGGCCGCCCTGCGCAACTACCTGGCCAAGCCCTCGGAGCTGGACCGCACCGAGGACGCCAAGGTGAAGACCTTCTGGCGCGACAACTGGGGCCACTGGGACGCGCGCGTGCCCTTCGAGGGCTCCCGCAAGTACCACCGCATCCTCAAGTCCCTGCGCGAGCACCCCGGGGACTACGTGCGCGCCTTCCTGCAGATCGACTCGGACTACCGCGCGATGCTGCTGTTCACCTACCAGAGCTACCTCTGGAACGAGGGCGTGCGGCGCTACCTCCAGCTGCTGCTGCCCCGCGAGCACCTCTTCCCCATGAAGTACCAGGCGGGCACCCTCCTCTTCCACAAGGACGCCGACGCCGAGGTGCTCCGCTCCCTGCGCGACGCCACCTTCCCCCTGCTCGGCCCGGACACCCGCATCACGGATCCGAAGGTCCAGGAGGCCGTGGACTGGGTGCTCGGCAAGGAGAAGCTCACCCTCCAGGATCTGCGCATCGAGGAGGCCTCGCGGCTGCTCTTCTTCAAGAGCGAGGAGCGTCCCCTCCTCGTCCTGCCCCAGAAGCTCGTCATCGGTCGTACCCAGAAGGACGACCTGAACCGGGGCTTCCTCAAGGTCAACGTCGCCTTCACCCTGCCCCCCGGCGCCTACGCCACGCTCGTCATCAAGCGGCTCTTCCACTTCGCCTACAAGGAGGAGAGCCCGCAGCAGATCCGCGACTCCTGGCGCGCCCCCGTGGAGGAGCGCGATGGGCAGAGCGCGGACACGGCCTACGCCCCCCGAGGCCCTCGGAAGGCTCCCGCCCCCACGCCGCCCCTCTCCTCGGCCCCCCAGGCCGCAAGGCGCTCCCCGGCCGGCAAGGCCGCTCCCGCTCCGGGCAGACGGGCCCATGCCCGCGAGGCGGCCCCGGTTCGCGAGGCCCCTCCGGCCCGCGAGATCTTCCACGCCGAGCCCGTGAAGTCCCCTGGCTTCCTCGAGCGCCAGCGGCAGAAAAAGGACACCAAGGAGCAGGCCCGGCGCGAGCAGGCGGCCAAGCGCCCGGAATCACAGAAGAAGAAGTGACGTGGCACCCCGATTTTCCGGTCGGCGCAATCGGGGACCCCATGCTCCGTAAACAAGGGCGTGAATGCTCTCGCCCTCAACGCCCCGGATGTCGCGGACCTCGCCCGGGCCATCGGCATGCTGATGGCCGATGACTCCGCCCCCCTGCCGTGGAAGGCCGATGTCGTGGCCGCCCGTCGGGGGGATCCCTCGGCCTTCGAGTCGCTCGTCCGCAGCGTGCAGCGCCCGGTGTACGGCCTGGCGCTGCGCCTGCTCGGCAACGAGGCCGAGG